>CP063848.1:2495322-2807238 GCA_015277795.1 Massilia sp. UMI-21
TTTCCTTCCAGGATACCGGTGAAGAAGCGCGCCGCGACCAGCAGCGGATAGGACTGCGCCAGCAGCGCATACGCCGTCAGCAGGTGCCCGGCAGCGGCGCCGAGCGTGCTCAAGAGCAGCATGCGGCGCCGGCCGAGCGCATCCGAGATCGAACCGAGCACGGCGCTGCCGAGCAGCATGCCGGCCGGGTTGACCATCAGCGCGATTCCGAACAGTAGCTTTGGCGGCAGGCCGAGGAAGGCGTTGAGCGCGTTCGGCGTGCCAGAGAACAGCGGCGGCAGCAGCGGATAGGCCAGCGAGGCGCCGATGGTCGAGAGCAGCGCGAGCAGACATGCACTACCGATCAGCAGACGATGTTGCATGCGACTCCTGGTGTGGTCATCGGCGAATACCGGAAGTGTAGGGGTGTCGACCGGATAAGTAAACGGAAATATTTACTTATCTGAACGGCCGGGATGCAGGCTGTCGGCGCCACGCGGACGCCATGTGAACGGGGAGCAAACAAGGCGCTGAACAAGGCGCGGATAACGCAGGAAATTTATCCGCGGCTAAGTAGCGCGGGGTCGCAATCGGCGCGCGTAGACTGGGCATCCCGAATGGGTTTTAAGTCACGCAAACGAAAGGACGCGCGATGAAAATTCCAGACCACCTGCTGATTCCCGTCATCGTCTTTGGCCTGCAAGCGGCCTTGCTGGCGGGTACCGCACTGATCTTCCTGGTACTGCGTCCGCCGGGTGGCTGAAGCCCGGGCTTCAGGCATCCAGCCAGGCGGCAGGCTGCGCTCGCCGGCGCTCGCCGGCGCGGGGCGTTTGCGCGCGCGTTTCCGGGTACGGATGGGCCGTGAATCGCAGTAGCCGGCCCATGCCGGCCAGCCGGTCCAGCGGCGCGCCCGGCGCCAGCGGCGTCTCGAGGCCGGTGGCCGGATCCAGATGCCAGAAGCCGCCATCGCGGTGGAACAGCAGCGGCATGCCCGCCGCGCGCGCCTGGGCCGCCATGTCGGGCCGCGCGGGCGCGGTCTCCGGCGTCAGGATATAGAAGGCTTCCGCCCGCGCGCCGCCATCCACGCGGTGCAGGATCACGCCGTGCGCCAGCAGGGCCGTCACTTCCAGTTCGACCACGCCGCGGATGCTGGCGGTGAGCGCAATGCGCATGCCGAGCCGCAGCGTCACCGGGGTGTGCTTGCCCGGCCATACGCCGTCGAGCAGCACGCCGTAGCGCGATACGTCCTCGATCTCGACGCCATGCCGGCCCTGGCGGACCAGCGCGTGGCGGCCGGACAGGCGGCGCGTGAGGCCGCCGTGATCCTGGCCGTGCTCGCCGTAGTGGGCCAGCAGCAGGTCGGCTTCGGGCGCGCTGGATTCGAAGCGGCCCAGCACGCACTCGTCGAGCGCGAACAGGCGCAGGTGGCGCTGCGCCGACGCATCCGGGTCGGCATGCACCAGGCAGGCGCTGCTGGCCGGACAGGGGTGGCCGGCGGCGGCCAGGGGGACGTCGATCTCGATCAGGTCTTCGTCCCAGGCGATGGTCGAGAACCCGAGGTCGAGCTTGCCGCCGGCGTCGATCGGATCGCGCAGGTCGAGGTGGGCGATCGAGGCGTTGCGCGCCACCACGTCGATGTCGAGGCGCCCGCCGCCCGGCGCCTGCACGCGCGCGATGCCGGCGTCGTCGGCGGTCACCCGCACGTTCTTGCAGGTGGCCAGGAAGGTCTGGTGGATTTCGCCCAGGCTGGCGTCGGGGCGCGGCACCAGGATCACCGGCGAGCAGGTCCAGGTGCGCGCCGGTCCCAGGCGCTGCGGATGGCGGCTGTGCAGCTCGATGTCGATGCGGTATTGGCCGTGTTCCAGCCCGCGCGAAGAGAATTCCAGGAACACCGGACGCCATTCGCCGCGCGAGGTGCGCTGGAAGGCGTAGCGTTCGCCCTCGCGCAGGCGCAGGCCGGAGCGCACCAGCATCCGTACTTCGGCGGCGCAATCCATCGGCATGCCGCGCAGCTCGAGCTTGATGGCCTGGCGTCCGCCGGCCGCGCGCGGGTCGAAGCCGCTGATGTGCAGTTGGGGACGCTGCAAGGGCGCGCCGCCGTCACGCGGCGCCGGCGCCATGTCCGGAACAGCGCCATGCTGCGCGCGCAGCGCGCTGATGATCTCGAGGCTGGCCGGCAGACCGCCGGTAGCGGCAGGGGAGGCCGGGGCAGGCGTCGGCTGCGCATGGCCGTGCGCGCACAGGTCCTCGCCGGGCATGACCCAGACGGTGCAGTGCGGGTGCTCTGGATTGCAGCAGCGGTTCATGGCGCGGTGGCTGATTCGGTGGAATTCGACAACATTGCAAAGCTTACGCGCTTTTTCAGCCCAGCGGCGCGCCGCATTCATTGATTGGCAACATTATTTTCTGCTGGGAACTTCTGCTTCCTTACTCTGGCGCGCCGTCCGGCAAGGCCGTCTCGTCCGCATGGCGGTCGGCCCGGGCGCGCAAGGGCCGCAGCACCAGCGCGGTCAGGTTGTCGGCGTGCAGCCCCTCGGGCGGTGTCGCTTCGAGTGCCCCGAACAGGCGCGCGACCATGTCCTGTGCGCTGGGGGCGCCGGCCAGCAGCGCGGGCCAGGTGGCCACGAAGCGCTCGGGTGCGGCGCAGGACCAGAAGCCATCGCTTGCCAGCAGGTAGACGGCGTCCTCGCGCAGGGTCAGGACGCGCCGGTCGGGCAGGGCGCGCAGCCAGGAAGGCAGGTTCAGCGGCGTCAGTTCGAACAAGGGGTCCGACAGCTGCGCCGGCTTGCTGAAGGCATTGCCGAGAATGAAGGCCTGGGCGATCTGCGGTGCGTGCGCGCCGTGCACCTGGCGCCACCAGCCCTGCTCGTCAAGGCGGCCGGCCAGCGCCGCGGCGGTGGCGGGAACATGGTCGACCGTGAGCGGCATGGCGCGCTCGGGGCCGATTTCGTAGAGCCGCGAGTCGCCCACATGGTAGAGCAGCGGCGGCGCGCCCGGCGGCAGCTCCAGCATGGTCAGCGTGGTTCCCGGACGGGCCCCCGCCTCGGCAGCGAAATGGCGCTGCAGTTCGGCGTGCAGCAGGTCGAGGCGGCGCCCCAGTTCGGCCGCCGAATGGCAGGGCGGGATGGCGAGCAGCCCGCTCGCCACCGCCTCGGCCGCCTCGCGTCCGTGGCCGTGCCCGCCCATTCCGTCCAGGACCGCCAGCCGGCCGTGGCCGGGCGGCCAGCCGCGCACGGAGACGCGGCGCAGCGCCTGGCCCAGCAGGTGGCAGGCTTGGCCGGCATAGTCGATGACGACGAAATTGTCCTGGTTCTCGGTGCGCTGCACGGGACCGCTGCCGCGCCGGCTGGCGACGGCCACGTCATGGAAGGGCGCGAACTGGAACCCGGACAGGATGTCGGACACGGCAGGAGGCATGGGCAGGATGAGAATGGCAATCCCGGTACTTTACACCTGAACAGGCTTTGTCGAAGCGCTGATGGGCGCGGGTGTTCCGGCTTGCGCCGCGCTATCGTTCCCTTACTCGACGCCTTCGTCGGTCCGGCGCAGCCACAGGCTGCTGGCCCAGCCGTCCAGGCGGCGGCCGTTCACCACGGCGCTGACCTGCCACCAGTCGCCCCGGCGCCGGCCGCTGGCCGTCACCTGCGTGCCGGCCGGCACCACCGCCAACCGGCGCGCATCGACGCCGGTATCCGCGCGCAGGTTCAGGTGGTCGCGGACGCGGTACATTGCGCCCGCCGCCGGTGTGCCCGGTACCGGCGTGCCGGCCGCGGCCAGCCTCGCCGCCGGCGCGGCGGTCCGCCCTGCGGACCCGGCTGCGAACAGGGCATGCAGCGATCCGCCGAGCAGCGCGGTACCGCCGATCAGCACGGCGGCGGCGCGCAGGTTCGCCCGGCGCCACCAGGCGCGCGGGCTGAGCCAGGCCGCCAGGCACAGGGTGAGCAGCAGGCCGGCGCCGTAGGCGGCAATCGCGGTCACGGACGGCATGTCGGGCCTCAGGCGTCGAAGCGCAGCACGTAGTGGCCGGCGACCAGGTGGTGGCCGGGCGGGACCAGGTAGGGCTGCTCCTCGGTGGCGCCGTCCACCTGCGCCACCAGCCGCAGGTCGGCGTCGAGGTGATACAGGGCCTGGGTCTCGGACAGGCGCACCACGCGCAGGCCGTCGCTGCCGGCTTCCCAGCCGAAAGCCTGGCGCGACAGACCGAGGCGGTCGGCGCTGGCCGCCGCGCTGCCGTCGGCATGGCGCAGGCAGGCCGGAACATCGAGCACCCGCAGCGCGGCCAGGGCCGGCATGCCGCGTCCGAACACGTGGCGGGTACCGGCGAGCGCCGGCTGCACCGGTCCTTGCGGCAGCGCCAGCAAGGCCGCGTAGCGGTCGGCCATCTGCAGCGGCACCGCGTGCAGCCCGATGCTGGCGTCGTCGAGCGGCGCAAAGCGCGCGGGGACGCTCACCCGCTGGCGGCCGGCCGCGGTGATCGCATGCACGTCGTCGGCATCGTCCACCAGGAAGCGGATCAGGCTGTCCTTTCCCGGCGCCATCGGCGCCAGGCCGGCGCCGAGGCCGATCTCGAGCGATTGGGCACCGGTGTCGCGGTAGCGGCTCAGGCGCGGCAGCGCCAGCGCGGCCAGGGTGATGCGGTGGCGCGCCACCGGCGCATAGGTGGCGTCGTTCTCGGTCTGCGCGTGGGCGGCGGCCGGCGCGGCGGCCAGCGGCATTGCCGTCATCTCGCCGTCGGCAGCAGCGCCGGCAGCAGCGCCGGCAGCAAAGTCGGCGGCAACGTCGGCGGTCGCTGCGCGCGGTTTCCAAACCGCGGGCGCGCGCGGCGCCGCGGAATCGGGTAGTGCGGCGGGCGCCGGCGCACCGGCGCGGCTGATCTTCAGCAGCAGGCGCTGGCCGCTGCCGTCGCCGGCCGTGGACTTGCCGCGGATGACGTAGTAGCCGCTGGCCGCGTCGAACGTGCAGTCGAGGGCGTCCTTCGGGCGCACCTGCACTTCGATCGGCGTGTCGGCGCCATCGTTGACCAGGAGGATGCCGGCGTCGGCGCCGAAGGGCCAGCCCGGCACCGCGAAGGTGGCGCCGGCCTCGTCCTGGCCGACCAGGGTCAGGCGCTGGTTCGGGTAGACCGCGCACACCGGCTGCCAGATGGCGCTGTCGCGCGAGGCCGTGACCGTGTACAGCAACTGCTCGCCCGGCGCCGGCAGGTAGACGGCGTGGCCGAACTTGACTTTCACTTCGCCCGGCGCCACCGCGTCCATGCCGACCACGTGGTAGCGCACCTCGTCGCCGCCCAGCAGGTCGCCGAAATCCTTCTGGTGCAGGGCGGCCAGCGACTGCGCCAGGTCGCGCACGCGCGCCCCGCGGGTCAGGTGGCGGTCGTCGTCGACCTCGTCCTGCGGCAGCATCAGGGTGACGTGCGAGAAACAACGGGTGGCGGCGCGCCCGCGCAGCTCGCGCGGCGCGCGCTCCAGCAGGTCGCGCAGCAGCGGGCGGCGCGCGAACAGCGCCAGGCCGGGCGCCTGCCATAGCGCCTCGGCATTGAACACGTCCTCTACCTTGGCCAGGACTTCGTGTTGGACATAGACCGGCATGATGACATCTCCTCGAAAGATTGAACGCTCGCCATGCCGAACGCTAGCAGGGGGCAGATGAAAAACAGCAGGTGCGAGCCGCCGGCCGACAGGAAGCTCATCGGCTGGCCCATGATCGGGAACAGCGCCAGGTTGGTGCCCCAGGACAGCAGGAAGTGCCCGCCCAGGAAGGCGGCCCCGCCGCTCAGCAGAAAACACTGGAAACGGCCCAGCCAGGCGCGCCGGAAATCGCCGGCGCCGCAGGCCGCCCGCCACGCGCTGGCGGCGGCATGCAGCAGCGCCGCCAGCAGGGCCGCCTGCAGCGCCCACAGCAGCAGGCCGCCGAGCAGGCCGTGGCGGTTGATCAGGAAGGACGGGGCGAAGTCGTCCTGCACCGCGGGGATGTGCAGCGCGTCGCCGGCGGGACCGCCCAGGGAAGCGGCGCCGAGCAGGCCGTCGGCGCCGAGCCAGCCGCCGGCGGCGACCGCGCGCGCGCCGAGCAGCATCTGCTGTCCGGTGTGCGGATGGGCGCCCGGGTCGGCCCAGACCTGGAAGCGTTCGGCGTAGAAGCCGCCATTCAAGGCGGCGCCGGTCGATTGCAGGGCGGCCGCTGCGCCGAGGAAGACGCAGCACAGGCCGGCCACGCAGGCGGCCTGGCGGCGGCGGCCGCTGGCCAGGCACCAGGCCAGCAGCGTGACCGCGGCCCAGACCAGCAGCAGGATCAGGGGCGAATAGTCGTCGACCTGCACCAGCGCCACTGCCAGCAGCAGGACGAACAGCAGGGCCGGCGCCAGCATGCGCAAGCCGTCGCGCCAGCCGCGGCGGGCGCGGATGGCGTCGGTGCCGGTCGCCAGCGCCAGGCAATGGGCGCTCAGGGCCGCCAGGGCGAGCTTGGCGAACTCCACCGGCTGGATATCGAACACGCCGGTTTCGTCGCCGAACATCACCTGCAGCAGCAGGCCGGCCAGCGCAACCAGCGCCAGCACGACCAGCAGCCACTCGGCGGCGGGGCGCGACAGGGCGCCGCGCGCCGCGCCGTCCAGCAGCAGCAGGCCGAGCGGAAGCCCGGCGGCCAGCAGGATGCCGCTGGTGTCGACGTGGCGCAGCCATGCGGTATCGTGCGCGCCCAGGCCCAGCTCGAGCTGGACCAGCAGGCCGGCGCCCAGCAGCAGCACCGCGACCACCCCGAGCCAGGACGGCCGCCGCGGCCACAGCAAGGCATGCCAGAGCGCGGCCCAGGCCAGCAGCAGGGTCCAGCCGGAGCCCGACAGGACGCCGCTGCGCTGCATCGGCAACAGCATCAGCGCCAGCGCCGGGATCAGGCACGAGGCCAGGAGCCTGGCCAGGCCGGCCGCGTCGCGCACCGCCCCGCCGATCCGCAGGCCCGCGGCGCCGGCCAGCAGGAACACCCCGAGCGCGGCGCAGCAGGCCGCCGCCGACGGGGCCGGGAGGCGCCACAGCGCGCGCTGCGCCCACTGCCACTGTACGCCCGCCGGCAGTTCCGCCTTGGGCTGCGCAAACAACGCGACCTGGCGGCTCGGCCGCAGCCGCAGCGAGTCGCCCTCGCTGGAGACGGCGAAGCGGGTACGCCCGACCGCGATCGCGCTCACGCCGGCGAGCGGATGCGCACGGCGCGCGGCATCGACCCAGCTGCCCTGGTCTTGCAGCAGCACCGGTTGCGCCCCGCGCACCTTCAGGGCCAGGGTGCCGGAGGCGCTGCGCGCCAGTATCAGCTTGCCGGTCTCGAGGCCGGCCACGGCGAGGCGGTTGCCGCAGTCGAGATGGCCGCCGAAGACGAGCGGACGCTGGAAGCGCAGGAAGCCGGGAGCGAAGCGGTTCCACCAGCCGCTCAGGCGCGCCGCCGTGCCCGCGTCGGGGCAGGCCGGCTGCGCGCGCCCGTCGCGCAGCAGCAAGGCGCCGTCGTATTCCCAGTCGTGGCGGCCGTCGCGCAGCCGGGTGCGGTCTTCGCCTGCGGCGAGCACGTCGAAGACCGTTGCGCCGGCCTGCAGGCGCTGGCCCGCGGCCAGCACCACACTGCCGCTGTGCAGGCGCTCGTCGGCGCGCACCAGCACGGCGTCCTGCGCGGGACTGGTGTTGCGCAGCCACCAGCGGCCCGCGGCATCGCGCCCGACCGTGAACTGCCGCGCCGCGGCGCGCGGCGCGGCCAGTTCGGCGCGGCCCAGGGACACCGACTCCCCCGGCGCGACGCGCAGCGTGAGCGCCGCCGGCAGGTAGCGTGGCGGCGCGCGCAGCGTGGCGAGCAGCTGCAGCGCGCACAGCAGCGCCAGCGCCAGCGCGGCGGCGCCCCGGCGCGGAATCACGCCGCCCTCCGCCACGCTGCGTGGCCGGCGCCGGCGCGCAGGGCGCACAGCATGCGGCTGATCGCCAGCGCATGCCCCGGCCGGCCCTCCGGCAGGGGGGCGAGCAGGGCGCGCAGCAGGGCGGCCGCCTGCGCACCGGCGGCGCCGAAGGCCTGCGCAAACCTGGCTCCCTCGTCCGGGTGCAGGGTGGCCGGAATGCCGCCGGATGAGCGCCGCAGGACGGCGGCGCCTTCGCGGCCATGGGCGGCGAAGGCCTGGCCACAGGCGGCGCCATAGCGCAGCTTGCGGCCGCACACCAGCCAGTAGAGCAGGGCGCCGAGGGCGAAATAGTCGCTGCGCGGGTCGGTCAGGTAGACGCCGCGCGGGTCCGCGAAGAACTGCTCGGGCGCCTGCCAGCCGGCAGTGCCGGCATAGGCGCGGTCGGGGGCCTCGGGGCGCGCGCGGCTGGTGCCGAAGTCGGCCAGCTTCAGGCCGCCCGTGCGGCGCTCGAGCAGCAGGTTGCCGGGCTTGAGGTCGAGGTAGCGAAAGCCCGCCGCATGCACCTTGGCCAGGGCCTGGTTGACCTGCGCGACCCAGTCGAGCGCCTGCATGGCGTCCGGGGCGCTCCCGGCGGCACGCTCGGCTTTCAGGTGGCCGGCGAGGTCGCCGTCGAGCAGTTCCAGCGCCATCGCCGGCAAGCCCTCGTGGCTGCCGCTGTCGAGCAGGCGCACGATGTGGCGGCCGTCCCAGGGCGCCAGCCGCGCCAGGAATGCCGCTTCGGCGCGGGCGGCGTCGATCCAGTGCTGCCGCAGTGCGCGTGGCGCGCGCGCCATCTGGATGGTGTTGACCAGCTTGAGCGCGACGCTGCCGCGCGGCGTGTCGGCGCGCCATACGAGGCCGTAGGCCGAACCGCCCAGTTGCTCACGCAGACGGTACTGGCCGCCCGCCAGGGAAACGATTGTGCCTTGCTGGACCATGCTTGCCTCTCACGAACGACGCGATGCGTCTTCGGAGAGGCCTAGCTGGGGGGAAGGGAAAGGACAGGAAAGCCGCGCAGGGCGCGGCGTGGAAGGATGTGCTCAGCGGCCGTGGCGGTCCCAGCGGTCATTACGGTCCCGGTCATGGCGGTCATGGCGGTCGCGTCGGTCGTCGCGATCCCAGTCGCGGCGATCATGGCGGTCCCAGTCGCGGCGCTCGACGTACACCGGGCGCGGCTGCACGTACACCGGACGCGGCTGCACGTACACAGGACGCGGCTGGACGTACACCGCGCGCGGCTGGACCTGGCCGTAGCCATGGCCGCGGCGGTCGTAGTAGCGGCTGTCGTAGTAGCGGTTGTCGGCGTAGCGGCGGTCGTCGCGGGACGATATCGAGTTGCCCACGGCCGCACCCAGCACACCGCCCACCAGGGCGCCGCCCGAGCCGCCGGCGCTGGCGCCGATCGCCGCGCCGAGGACGGCGCCGATGGCGGTATTCGTACCACGGTCGTCCGCCATTGCCGCCGGGGAGACGGCAACCGCGGCCAGGACCACCGCACCAACAATTTTAGATTTCAACATGGCTTTTCCTTTTGCCTGTGCGGAGATCAGGATGATCAGGTCGACGCCAGGCATGGAATGCACTATAGACCGCGGGAATCGCGCTGCCATCCGTTCATACAGATTATTACAAACGGACATGCACCGGTAACATCGCAAGCGGCCCTTGCAGAGGGGCGCGGCCGCCCCATCTAACAAATGTTACCGTTTCCGCTCCCGCCGCCTTCCGTGAACCGATCCTTCGCCACCATCCTGTTCCTGCTGATCCTGTTACAAATCTATATCGGCATGCGCCTGCTGCCGGACATGGCGATGGGCGTCCTGTTCAATGTGGCCGCCGTGCTGGTGCTGGTCGTGCTCACCGTGCTGGTGCCGGTCGGGCTGATGTCGGCCTCGCTGCGCCGGCGCCGCTGGTCCGAACTGGTCGGCTGGCTGGGGCTGCTCTCGATGGGCTTCTTCTCGTCGCTGCTGGTGAGCACGCTGGCGCGCGACCTGGTCTTGCTGGCGCTGCGCCTGGCGGGGCTGCCCGGTGCCGACGTGGTCCGCGCCAGCGCCGTGGCGGTGCCCGTGGTGGCACTGGCCGTCACCGCGCTCGGCTTCGTCAATGCGCGCCGCCTGGCCCGGGTGAAGCAGGTGGAGGTGCCGATCGCCGGGCTGCCCCCGAGCCTGCACGGCTACGCGATCGCCCAGGTCTCTGACATCCACGTCGGGCCGACCATCAAGCGGCCTTACCTGAACGCCATCGTCAACCGGGTCAACGAGCTCGGCGCGGACGCGATCGCCATTACCGGCGACCTGGTGGACGGCAGCGTGCACCGCCTGAGCCGGCATACCCAGCCCCTGGCCCGCCTGGCCGCGCCGGACGGCGTGTTCTTCGTGACCGGCAACCATGAATACTATTCCGGCGCCGAGGAGTGGATTGCCGAGGTGCGCCGCCTGGGCGTCATCGTCCTGCTGAACCAGCATGTCCTGCGGCGCCGCCACGACGCCACCGTGATGATCGCCGGCGTCGCCGATTACACCGCCCACCATTTCCACCCGGCGCACAAGAGCGACCCGCGCACAGCGGCCGGCGCGTCGCGCGACGCGGCCGACGTGCGCATCCTGCTGGCGCACCAGCCGCGCAGTGCGCCGGCGGCGGCGGAGGCGGGCTTCCACTTGCAACTGTCGGGCCATACCCATGGCGGCCAGTTCTTCCCCTGGAACCTGTTCGTGCCGCTGCAGCAGCCTTTTGTTTCCGGTCTTCACCGGGTGCGCGACATGTGGGTGTACATCAGCCGCGGCACGGGCTACTGGGGGCCGCCGAAGCGCTTTGGCGCCCCTTCCGAAATCACCTTGCTCCGTCTGGTCCCCGCCTGAGTCTGCTGCCCGACCGGGACAGGGGGGGGGAGGGGCAGGCCTGCGCGGCACGCGTACCAGCCAGGGGTGCAAGGCACGTGTAAAGACGTCAATATTTCACTGCAAAAACTTGCCGGATGCGCTATCGTTGACATCCCCGGAACTTACCAGGATTCGACGCATGAACCGCAGCCGCCGCAGCTTCCCTGTCCTCACCGTTCTTGCCGCTGGCCTTGCCACGTCGGTGCTCAGCAGCGCGGCGCTGGCCGCCAGTCCCGGCAACGACCCGGCGGCGCTCGCCAGGATCCGCGACACGGCGATGCAGAGCGATTACGCCTGGGAGCGCCTTGCGGACATGACCGACCTGATCGGCCCCCGCCTGTCCGGTTCGCCGGGTGCGGCGGCGGCGGTGACCCAGGTGGCCGAAGCGATGCGCAAGCTCGGTGCGAAAGTGACCCTCCAGCCGGTGAAAGTGCCGCACTGGGTACGCGGCGCCGAGACCGGCGAACTGGTCGACTATGCCGGCCGTCCGGACGGCATCACCCAGCGCGTGGTCCTGACCGCGCTCGGCGGTTCCGGCGCGACCCCGGCCGCCGGCCTGACCGCGCCGGTGCTGGTGGTAAACAGTTTCGATGCGCTGAAGGCGCGCGGGGCCGAAGTCAAGGGCAAGATCGTGCTGTTCGACGTGGCCTTCGACCAGCACATGGCCGAAGGCGGGCTGGCCGGCGCGGCCTATGGCCAGGGCTCGGCCTACCGCCGCGACGGCCCGCGCCTGGCGGCCGAACTGGGCGCAGCCGCGGTGCTGGTGCGCTCGGTGGGCGGCGCGGACTACCGTATCCCGCACACCGGCAACACCGGCTTGCTGGACACGGCACGCATTCCGGCCGCGGCCGTCACTGCGGAAGACGCGATGCTGATGAGCCGCCTGGCCAGGCGCGGCCCGCTCGGCATGAAGCTGGTGCTGACGCCGCAGAACCTGCCGGACGCCGACAGCTACAACGTGATCGCCGACCTGCCGGGCACCGACAAGGCGGACGAGATCGTGGTCGTGTCGGGGCACCTGGATTCGTGGGACCTGGCCACCGGCGCGCACGACGACGCCACCGGCGTCGCCAGTGCCATGGCCGTGCTCGCGACCCTCAAGAAGCTCGATTACCAACCGCGCCGCACCATCCGCATGATTGCCTGGATGAACGAAGAGAACGGCACCCGCGGGGCGCGCGGCTACCTGGCCGCCGAGCAGGCCAATGCCGAGAAGCACATCGGTGCGATCGAAAGCGACAATGGCGCCGGCCGGCCCTTCGGCCTGCGCGCCAGCGTGCCGGCGGCTTCGAGCAAGCTGTTCGCCCCCTTGCAGGCCGCGCTGCAGCCGATCGGGGCCGGCGTGTTCCGCCGCGAGGATGCGCTCTCGACCGGCGATCTGTCGGGCCTGGAACGTGCAGGCGTGCCGAGCTTCGCGCCGCTGATTGACACGTCCGCCTATTTCAATTACCACCACACCCCGGCCGATACGCTGGACAAGGTCGATCCCGACCACCTGCGCCGCCACGTGGCGCTGATGGCGGCGACCAGTTGGTTCCTGGCGAACATCGAGCAGCCGATCGGCCGCGCCAAGGTACCGGAGCGCTGATCGACACGGCAGGTCTGCCGGCGGACGCACTAGTATAGTAGCGCTTCTCCGCCGCTCATTTGCCGCTCATTTGCCGCTCAGCCGCCGCTCGGCCGCCCTTCATCCAAGCTCATCCCTTGAGCGTCCGCGGCCCCGGCAGCCAAACGGGGCCGCGTCGCATTTCAGGGTACGGGGATGCGTCGTATCGCCCGCGCATGGCCACGGTAGGGGCGGCCGTAGATGGTCTGGATGCCGCTGGCAAAGTTCTGCCCCCAGACCAACTGGGTGCGCGTCTCGTGCGGCTCGCTCGACCAGTACCAGTTGCGATCGAATACCTCGCGCTGGTTTGCGAACAGCAAGGCGAGCTCGCGCCGCGTCGGCAGCACGCCCCCGCATGAGACTGCCCATTCGACCGCCGTTGTCCAGCTGACGTCGACCGCCTCGCCCGGCAACAGCACCAGGTGGTAATCGGGATCTTCTTCCTTGCCCAGGATCAGTCCCGCGTAGGCCTCGCCTTCTTGCAGCATGGCCCGAACTTGCATGTACTCGCCCATTTAACACGTCCCTTCGGTTGGTAGCCAGTTGGTAAGACCGTTCACACCGGGCTTTGGTTGCGTGCGCATGTTCGATCTAGCTCATGCAAGTGTTTGATTTCCCAAGGGAAATTGATCTTGAATGATTGTTACTCCCAGAAAATTTTTTTTCAAAAAAGTTGAACTTAGGCAGTTTCCTTAGCTCAAAGGGTTACATTCACTTGATGAGGCTTGTAACCTTCATGAAACAATTCAAGGCTTTTGCATCGACATTCCGCATCCCGTCCCTGCTGTGCTGCGGCGCCGCCGTCCTGCTGACCGCTTGCGGCGGCAACATCGACGGGGGCGGTGATCAGCTGTCGGCGACCGCCGCCGGCGTGAGCACCGATGCCGGCGCCGTAGCCGCTGCGCGTCCCGTCGCAGCCGCCGCTGCAGTCGAAGCAATCGCCGAGACGGCGCCTGTGGCAAGCATCGACGCAGGGGCCGCGGCAGGCACTGAACCGGCACCCGCCATCAACGCCGCCGGCGCCCCTGGGCAGGCGACAGACTCGACGACGACAGCGGAGTTCGAACTGAGCGGCTACGGCAGCGAGCAGCAGCCGGCGCAGACCGGACAACAGGGCGGCCCCATCACGCAGTAACAAGTAGTTCCATCCCGCACCGGCGCCTGCCAGCGCCCGTGCTCCCATAGGCTCACAAGCGTGTGTGCCTGATTCAGCAACCAGGACGATGCCACCGCTCTTTCATAGGTAGCCGGCGCTACCGGATTTCCGGTGCACCGCGGCTTTCTTTGCCGCCGTTCTTCGCCCACCCAGCCGGGCACACAGGAAAACCATCAATGACCACGACTTTCGCTTCGAACTTCCGCCTTAACGCCGCCCTCTGCGCCACTGCCGCCGCCCTGCTGGGCGCCTTCGGCAGCGCCGCCGCCGCAACGCCTGCCACCACCTATAACTACTACGTGTCGCCCGCCGGCTCGGACACCGCGGCCGGTACCAAGGCTGCACCGTTCAAGACCCTGGCGCGTGCCGCCAAGGCAGCCACCCGCGCCAGCACCACCGTGTGGGTGGCCCCGGGCACCTACGCCGGCGGTTTCAAGACCACCGGCAACGGCACCGCGACCGGCCGCATCTACTGGGTCTCGACCACCAAGTGGGGCGCCAAGATCGTCCCGCCTAGCAATTCGACCAACAAGACCGCCTGGGACAATCGCGGCAACTACGTGAGCATCATCGGTTTCGAGGTCGACGGCAGCAAGATCGGCGCGGGCACCAAGTGGACCCTCGGCATCTATACCGGCGGTTCCTACAACGTCATCGAAGGCAACCACGTCCACCACACCGCCACCACCATCCCGTGCAGCAGCGCGGGCGGTTCGGCGATCGGCGTGGACAGCTACTTCAAGGGCGTCAAGGGCGACGTGATCGGCAACGTCGTGCACGACATCGGCCCGGCCGGCTGCAGCTATGTCCAGGGCATCTACCACTCGACCTCGGGCACCATCAAGAACAACGTGGTGTACCGCGTCGGTTCGGCGGCGATCCACCTGTGGCACGACGCGAACGACCTCAAGATCGTCAACAACACGGTGAGCTCCTCGGTGTTCGGCATCATCGTCGGCGGCGGCGACTACTACTTCACCTCGGCCGGCGCCAACAACGTCCATGTGCACAACAACATCGTGTTCGACAACAAGTACGGCATCTCGGAGCAGGGCAAGACCGGCACCTCGAATACCTACAAGAACAACCTGGTGTTCCAGAACCCGACCTACAACATCTCGCTCCGTAACGGCCTGAAAGCGACCAACACCATCAGCTCGAACCCGCTGTTCGTCGGCTACTCGCGCACCGCCGCGACGCCGAACTTCAAGCTGAGCACCAGCTCGCCGGCCATCGGCCGCGGCATCGCGACCTATGCACCGACGACCGACATCGACGGCCGTGTGCGGAATGCAGCCACCGGCTACGACCTGGGCGCGTACCAGCACTGATCCAGCAGCAACCAGGAATAACCAGCAGCACCCAGCAGCACCCAGCAGTAACCAGCAGTTCCATCCCGTGCAGGCGGCCTCCGCCTGTGCACCCCGAGGGCGCACGGTCACGTGCGCCTGAACAAGCAACCAGGAAGACGCCACCGCCCTTTTGCAGGTGGCCGCCTGCACCGGACTTTCCGGCGCATGGGGCACTTTTTGCCCGTCATTCCACGCCCACTCACTTCGGGCACACAGGAAAAACACAGATGAACAAGACTTTCGCTTTCGCTTCGCACATCCGTCACCACGCTGTCCTCTGCGGTACCGCCGCCGCCCTGCTGGGCGCCTTCGGCACGGCCAACGCCGTCGCCGCCACCTCGGCCGCTCCCGTGGCCCTGGAAAGCGCGACCACCGCACAGAAGGAACAGATCCGCCAGCTGTACCTGCAGCTGCTGGGCCGTGAGCCGGATGCTGCCGGCCTGGAATGGTGGGCAAGCCTGCTGGACCGCGGTATCAGCATGGACTACATCGCCGGCCAGCTCAAGGCAAGCGACGAATACATCAAGCGCAACACCAATACGGGTCCGGCCGGCACCGGCGGCCTGCCGACCATCCCGACCACGACCTATAACTACTATGTGTCGCCGACCGGTTCGGATTCGGCCAACGGCAGCAAGGCCAGCCCGTTCAAGACCCTGGCGCGCGCCGCCCAGGTCGCCACCAAGCCGAGCACCACCGTGTGGGTCGCCCCGGGCACCTACGCCGGCGGTTTCAAGACCACCGGCAGCGGCACCGCGACCGGCCGCATCTACTGGGTCTCGACCACCAAGTGGGGCGCCAAGATCGTCCCCCCAAGCAATTCGACCAACAAGACCGCCTGGGACAACCGCGGCAACTACGTCAGCATCATCGGCTTCGAAGTCGACGGCAGCAAGATCGGCTCGGGCACCAAGTGGACCCTCGGCATCTACACCGGCGGTTCCTACAACGTGATCCAGGCTAACCACGTGCACCACACCGCCACCACCATCCCGTGCAGCAGCGCGGGCGGTTCGGCGATCGGCGTGGACAGCTACTACAAGGGTGTGATGGGCGACGTGATCGGCAACGTCGTGCACGACATCGGCCCGGCCGGCTGCACCTATGTCCAGGGCATCTATCACTCGACTTCGGGCACCATCAAGAACAACGTGGTGTACCGCGTCGGTTCGGCGGCGATCCACCTGTGGCATGATGCAAACAACCTCAAGATCATCAACAACACGGTGAGCTCGTCGGTGTTCGGCATCATCGTCGGCGGCGGCGATTACTACTTCACCTCGGCCGGTGCCAACAACGTCCACGTGCACAACAACATCGTGTACGACAACCAGTACGGCATCTCGGAGCAGGGCAAGACCGGCACCGCGAACACCTACAAGAACAACCTGGTGTTCCAGAACCCGAAATACAACTACCGCCTGCTGAACGGCAACACCTACACCAACACCATCAGCTCGAACCCGCTGTTCGTCGGCTACTCGCGCACCGCCGCGACGCCGAACTTCAAGCTGAGCACCAGCTCGCCGGCCATCGGCCGCGGCATCGCGACCTATGCACCGACGACCGACATCGACGGCCGCGTGCGGAATGCGAGCACCGGTTTCGACCTGGGCGCTTACCAGCACTAAGACGTTCCGGCCGGGACAGGCAAAACCCGCAGGTGCAAGCCTGCGGGTTTTTTTACGCCTGCCGGAAAATCGGTGGAAACTCAGTCGGCCAGGGGCAGGGCCATTTGCGGATCTTGCGCGCCCGGGCGGTTGACCGCGTTGGTGACCTTGTACCAGTCGAAGGCGTCGGAGGGCAGGGCGGCGCGCCGCGCCAGGTCGAGCGCTTCCTCGGGCGAGAGCGCGGGGTCGAGCCATAGTTCGGCATCGGCCGCCTCGAGCACCACCGGGCGACGGTCGTGGATATCGAGCATGCCGTTGTCGGCGGCGTCGGTGACCAGCACGAAGCCGGCTTCGGCCCGGTTATCGGCGTCGTGCCCGGTCAAGCTGCCGAAATTCGCCAGCGCCAGGAAGAACAGCGGCGCGCCGTCCTTGCGATGGATGTGCCAGGGCTGCTTCTTGCCCTTTTCGCCGGTCCACTCGTACCAGCCCTGGGCCGGGACGATGGCGCGACCGTTCTTGAGCAGCGGCTTCCAGTAGCGGTTGGTGAGCTTGTCCATGCGCGCGTTGACCATGACCGGCAGCTTGCCCTCGGCCCAGCGCGCGCGGTAACTCCAGAACACGTCGTCGATGCGCCGTTCGCCGTCCTGCAGGTGCATCACCGGACGGTAGCTGCCGGGCGAGACGTTCCAGGCAGGCGTGGACTCGCTGTCGTAGACCGCGTCGGTCCAGCCGATCACCTGGGCGTAGTAGCGAGCCGTCTGGCTCTGGTCGAATCGTCCGCACATGACGTGATGTTAGCGCAGCGCGGCAGGACATGCGGCACGCTAGCGTTCCCGATGAGTTCGCGTACCCCGGTCGCGCAGTGGTATGCTCGCGGATGAATCGAACCGATAGGAGAACTGGTATGGCATCTGGCTGGTGGAGCGTCCTGAAAACCGTGCCGTGGAGCGAGGTGATCAATGCGGCGCCGCAGGTGGCGAGCGGGGCGCGCCGGCTGTGGGACACGGTGGCGCGCCGGTCCGGCGCCGCGCCTGGGATGGCGCCCGGGCCGCTCGCCGAGGACGCGCCGCAGGAAGACCTGTTCGGCAACCTGATCCTGCGCGTCGACAAGAACGAAGCGACCCTGTATGAACTGCGCACCCAGATGCTGCAGGCTTCCGAGATCATCGCCAACCTGGCCGAACAGAACGCCCAGCTGATCGCCAAGATGGAACTGGCGCGCACCCGCATGCTGTGGCTGGGCATGGCGACCGGGGTGTCGTCGATCATGGCGCTGGTGGCGCTGGCCCTGGTGACTGCGCGTACCTGATCCGGAACCTCTCCGCATGAAGATCCTCCTGATCCTGGCGACCCTGTTCGTTTTCGTGTCGATGCTGCTGAACGCGGCGCGCCGCAAAGGCAAGCTGGACAGCAAAGCCAACCGCGCGGTGGCCGAGCTGGCGACCTCGATGCGCATTGTCGTCTACGGCGTGCTGGTGCTGGTTGCGCTGGTGTGCCTGGCCGTGGCCTACGAATCGCTGCGCTGAGCGGCCATCCCTGCATCTTTCCGCACGTTTGTGCGATCACACTGACAAACTCGCGAGACAAATCGGCGCTTGTAGCTTCGCCCGGCGGACCTATCTTGTTTATGTCTCTGGTGGATAGTTCCACCTCTCTCCGCGTGTCTCCAGCTCAGTCTTCACTGAGTTCTTGGCCGCTGCCTCGATGGGGCAGCGGCATTTTTTTGGCTCTGTCAGCGTTAACTATGGATGAGGCGTGAACTGCTGAGCATCTTCCTGGTCGAACACCTGTCTCCATCGACAGGAAGCGGCCGTGAAAACACCCAGCTTCAAGAAATGGTTCGCGCGGCTGCCCGCGCTGAACGGGGCGCAGCGCCAACAAACACTGGCGGCATTGCATCCGGCTGCGGGGCTGGACCGGATCGTCGCCCTCATCGAGCAGATCCGCGCACCCCAACGCGCATGTCCGCGCTGCGCCTGCACGCGCTGCTACCGGCACGGCCATGCCAATGGCCTGCAGCGCTACCGCTGCCGGGAATGCGGCCGCAGCTTCAACGACCTGAGCGGCACGCCTTTTGCGCGGCTGCGGCTGCGCGAAAAATGGCTCGACTACCTGGACGCATTGATCGGGGCCACATCGGTGCGCCGCGCCGCCCTCGACGTCGGCGTGCACCGCAACACCGCGTTTCGCTGGCGCCACCGCTTCGTCGACCGGGTCAAGCACGACCAACCAGAGCAACTGAGCGGCATCGTCGAGGCCGATGAAATGTTCATCCTGGAATCGCAAAAGGGCGCGCGCAAGCTGGACCGGGCGCCGAGAAAGCGTGGCGGCGCGGCACGCAAACGCGGCGTCTCGAACGAGCTCGACTGCATCCTGGTGGCACGCGACCGCGCCAGGCAGACCATCGGCGCATTGGTCGGGCGCGGGGCCTTGAAGACGGCGCACCTGGAACGCCACCTGCTGCCCAGGCTCGACCGGCAAGC
This sequence comes from Massilia sp. UMI-21, assembly GCA_015277795.1. NCBI lineage: Bacteria > Pseudomonadati > Pseudomonadota > Betaproteobacteria > Burkholderiales > Oxalobacteraceae > Massilia > Massilia sp. UMI-21. Next base: position 2,514,294 of record CP063848.1, read on the forward strand.
ACTCCTGGTCAGCGACGCCAATGCCGCCTACCGGGCGTTCTCACGCAAAAATGGGATCGCCCACCAGGCGGTCAACCTGCGCGCCGGCGTGCGGGTGCGCCGCCACGCCGCCATCGCCATCCACGTCCAGAACGTCAACGCTTTCCATCAGCGTCTGCGCGACTGGCTGGCCCGCTTTCGCGGCGTGGCATCGCGCTATCTGCCGAATTACCTGGGCTGGCACCGGGCGCTCGACGGAACACAGTTAATTACTGCGGAACAGTTCTTACGCATCGCAATCGGGGTCATCAATAGATAAAGGTAACAGCGCCTTTTTTGCTACCGGTTCATTGCTGAGATTGCAAAGTTGCCGTTCCAATCCAACAAGGCCGACGGTATGCTAGAATCTCGCCCGCTGCCCGGATGGTGAAACTGGTAGACACCCGGGACTTAAAATCCCGTGCTCGAAAGGGCGTGCCGGTTCGATCCCGGCTCCGGGCACCACTGTCAAGTGTTGCTTTCTTGTTTTTCTCGCTTAGTCTTTGATTTGCAAGGCATCCCGCCAACAACGCGGCGATGCCTTTTTGTTTTTCGCGCTTCCTTTCTGATACCATTTGCCAAAAATTACCAAAGGGATTGGCAAAAATGGCAGCGCCGAAGAAGGAAGGCAGCGTCTGGCGGCACCGAATCATGGTGCGCGGACAGCGAGTCTCGGGGACATTCAACACCAAGGCTGCCGCGCTGGCCTGGGAGGCAGAGCAGCGTATCCAGATCAAAGAAGGGAAGTTGGCGCCGACTAGCAAGACCTTGCGCGATGCCTTTGAGCGCTACGAGCTTGAGGTGTCGAAGAAGAAGCGCAGCTATGCGAACGAGTCGAAGCGCCTGGCCTGGTTCAGCACCACGGCGCTGGCCGACAAGAAGATTGCCGAGGTCAAGCCGGCGGACATTGCGGCGTGGCGCGACGGGCGCCTGCAGGAGGTGAAGGGCTCGACCGTCAACCGCGACATGAACCTGCTGTCGCATGTCTTTACGGTTGCCCGGCGGGAATGGGGATGGTTGAAGGAGAGCCCGACCAAAGACGTCGAGCGGCCGAAGGATCCGCCGCACCGCGACAGGCGGATCAGCGACACCGAGATCGACGCGCTGTGCCTGCAGCTCGGCTGGGACCGACAGAAGCCGACCGCGCCGGCCACCAAGCAGCAGCGGATCGCGGTCGCCTTCCTGTTTGCGATTGAGACCGCCATGCGGGCTGGCGAAATCTGCGCGCTCAGCAAGGGTGATGTGCACGGCAGGGTGGCGCGTCTGCACATGACGAAGAACGGGCGCCCGCGGGATGTGCCGCTGTCGGCATACGCGCTCGAGCTCTGGAAGCTGGTGCCGGGCGGCTTCGATCTCACGCCGGCGATCCTTGATGCACTGTTTCGCAAAGCCAAGAAGAACGCCGGCATTGAAGGGCTGACGTTCCACGACACCCGGCACGAGGCAATCACTCGCCTCGCCCAGAAGCTCGACGTCTTGGACCTTGCCAGGATGGTCGGCCACACAAACATCAACCAGCTGCGCACCTACTACAATGCGACGGCTGAGGACATCGCATCGCGGCTTGACTGATCCCGCTCATCCGGCCCGGCGCCGGCCCTGTTACCATCGCCCGATGCATACCCGAACTGACCGCCTGACAGCCGCGCGCGTTGACGCGGCCCTGAACATCGCCGCATCGCACGGCGTCTTCGCCGGCGCCCGCGCGCTCTTCCAACTCGGGCTGCCGCTCGACTTTGCCCGCCGGGTGCTGCTGCATCCTAGCCGCCGGCGCGCGTAGCCCTGATCCTGCGCCGCCCTGGCCCGCGCCGCTACTTTGCGCTCACCGCCTGACAGGCTTCGAAGCGTTCGACGACGCGCTCGTATCGCCGCACGAGTCCGCCAACGTCTGCGGCGATGCCGAGAAGATCAGCAGCAGTCTCGGGCACAATGCTCGGTCCTTCGCTGTCAGCCTGAGGTCCGCCGGCAGCGGGTCGATCACCGGCCGGGGCGGCGCCTGGTACTGCCCCTGTTGGGCAGCGCAGCCGGTCAACGCCAGCGCGCACGCGACGCTGAGCAGCTTCGAGATTCGTTGCATATTCCTTCTCCTTGGTAAATGCCACGGCGTCCTTGTCGCGCAGCTGGGCGCGCAGGTCGGCTTCGGTTTTGCGGTAAGCCGCGGTCTGGCGGTCGAGCTCAGCCCGGCCAGCGGCGACAGCGGCGTCGTGGCCGGCCTGGTAGCGCTCGGCGCCGTAGTGGCGCAAGCCGAACCACGCGCCCAGCAGGGTGATCACGAGCAGCATCGTTGCGCCGGCCAGTCGTTCCAGGGCAGTCATGGCAGACCCCGCCGGCACAGTTCGCGCTCTGCCTGGCGCCGGCGGGTCAGGCCGCGCACCTCCTTGCCGCCGACCTTGTTCCACATGAGCAGCGCATCGCAGGCGCCGGCCATGTTGCCGGCGGCGGCCCGGCGCGCCATGCTCGAGCGGCAGAACGCGGCGACGCCGATGTTGTACGCCGCATCCACGAAGGCCACCTTCTGGCCGTCCGTCAGTCGGTCCATGGGGATGCAGCGCGCGATGCCGGCGGCGTGCCACTCCAGGTCCCGGTCGAGCTGCGCGCGGCACTGCGCCGGCGTGTAGGCCTTGCCAAACTGCGCATCCTCCGTCGCCCCGGTGCAGTAGGTCAGCGTCCCGCCCAGGTCCCGGTAAGTGGTCAGCTCGGTTCCCTCCCATGCCGGCGTAAATGCCAGCAGGGCGGCTGCGGCGACGGCGCCGACCAGGGCGCCGAGCCCTTTACGCTGGGTCGGGTTCACTTGGCGCCCTCCAGCTGCGCCAGGCGCACTTCGCGTTCGCGCTGATCCAGATCGGCCAGCTTCTGCTCGCGGGCGTTCTTCTTGGACGTGTACCAGGCGTTCAGCCCGAACGTCAGCAGCGCGGTCACGATACCGACGATGATGCCGACTTCGGTGAGGGTAAGGGACGCGCCGACCGACACGACGCCGCCGGCGTAGCTGCCCACTTCGGGCGCAGAGATTTTGCTCATGGGTGCCTTTCGATAGGCGTTAAAAAACCCGCTCGGGGCGGGCTTCGGTGGTGGCTGCGTCGTTTCTCATCGACGGCGGAAAGTGGTATCGCGTCAGCTCCTTCTTGTGAGCGTTGACGCAATGACCGGGGCCCTGCCAGTAGAACAGCGCATCGATGACGACGCGCCAGAACTTGTAGGGGTAGCGGTGGCCGAGCCGACCGCAGCGCGCCGAGAGCGTTTCGTCTGGCCACAGTTCGGCGCTGGCCGGATGCATGATGAAGCCGAGCACCATGCCCAGCGTCTGATCGATCGAGATCAGGATGAAGATGAAGTTCTGCCAGATCCTGCCGAGTTTGCCCATACCGCCTCCTAGAGAGTTGCTGCGTGAATGAAAAGTGCGTCGAGTGCCGCTTCGTCCAAGCCCAGCGCGGCGCCGATCTGGATGACGAGCGGCCGCGTGCGGACGAACTCCAGCGAGTCGGCCCATTCGATTTCAGCCATGCGGCGCGCGGTCTCGTCGGGGATGGCTGCGATTGCGATCGGCACGTCGTCGAGCAGGCCCTCCAAGAGCAGGGCTTGCCGGGCCTGGCGGCGGGTGACGGTCTGCGGCACCGCCGGCGGCGCAGGCTCAGCCGGCGGCAACAGCTCCAGCCCGTCACGCGCCTCGGTAGCGCGGTAGTTGACCCATGCCGGCGCGAGCGTTTCGTCGATGACCAGCATGCGGTCGGCGTGCTCCTCGGGCGGCACTTGCAGGTAGCAGCCGTCGAGCGTGCCGTCAGCGGCGAAGGTGACGTAGCGAAGTGGTTGCGGCGGTGCGTCCGGGGTGTTGGGGGTGTTGAGGTTTTCCACTATGCGACTTTCTCGAAAGTGAGTTCGGCATAAACTTCGTTGTACACGAGACCCGACGGATAACCTTGTCCGTGCGAGCCGCCACTGGCCGAAACAAAATGCTGAAGTTCAAAAGTGGTTGCGACACTCAGCACTGTGTTGCGCGTTTGGATTATCGAGTCTGTTTGAACGGAGCCCGCATACTCGCTGGTTCCTATCTCAAACAGGCTGTTTGCAGTCACATTCCAAAGGGCGATGCGATGTGCTGTTGTGTTGTAGGCCGGTGCTCGGGCGAAGACGTTGTAGGTCCCTGCTGGCACGGTAACGCGGTTGGCGGCAAGCGACGCTCCGCTGATGTCGTTTCGCTTAACCGCGTTTAAAACTCGCACGTTCGGCGTCGATCCGGCATTGGTAAACAGCCCGCCTGTCGTCCCGACGCTCTTTTCATCACGAACGTAAATCGTCGGGGCCTTGAGGTCGGCGGCTGCTCCGGTGTCGCCCTTGTCTCCGGTGCGCGAGAACGAAACCACGACCAAGCCGGCTTGAGCGAACGGGTTTGCTACGCTGCTCGCCACAGGGGTGGTGTAGAAGGTTCGATAACCAGTCGTCGCCGCGCGACCCGTAACTGCCAAGAGCAGCCATTTAGACGGATCGGCCGCGTTACGCAGCAGAAGATGCCCTTTGATCGTACTCGTGGACGAGTCGAAAAGGTCGAGGATCACAGAGTTGTTGACGCCATCCGCGCCGATCTCGTCGAGCACAACGGCGTTCGCCAGGTTCTGCGTCGCGGTTGCGAGGCGCATCCAACCGGCGGTAGGGTCGGTCGTTGCAGTGCCAGCGTCGAACTTGTACTGCAGCGAGAAAGCGCTGCCGGACCCCGCTGAGCTCATGATCGCAGCAAGCGCGTTTTCCTGATTCGCTCGCAGCACCATGGTCTCAAGCACATAGGCCCAGTTAGCATCGAATGTCGCCTGATCTTGCGACTGGTTCGGCAACTTGCTCAGGTCGGTCAGAGCGGTAATTGTCACGAAAGCACCCCTTCAATTTGCAAAGCCATCTTCGACCGAGGGTAGGACTCGATCACTTTTTTGAAACTGCTGTAGCGGCCGACCAGGACCGTGTCGGGCCGGCTGGCCGCGCCGATCCAGGCCACCGTCTTCTGCTTCCAGGCGATCATCTGCTCTTCCGCTTCGACGATTTTCTCGGTATCAATCGACACGTCCATGGACATCAACTTCCGGTAGCCTCGCTCGACTGTGGAGCTACTGCCATCCGTATTGAACAAGGTGGTCGAGTAGTCCTTGATCTCGGTGGACAGGCCGATCAGGGTCGGGCCTGGCTCGACGATAGGTCCGATCAGGCACATGCCGCACCTGGCGATGCCACCGGGCTTCCGAATGCTGACCGTGACCACGCCATTGAAGAAGATCGGCAGGCTCAGCGACAGGAACAGTGTCCTACGCCGAATGCGGTTGAAGCCCCAGCGAAAAAAGCTACTATTCGAAGTCGACACGACGAGGCTTGCGGTCTCGCGGTAGACCACGCCGAAGTTCGGCACTACCACGGAAATGCCGATCTCGGTCGCGTCGAGGTTGCCCAGCAACAGGCCTTGAGCGATCGCGCGCGGCGAGAGCACGACCGTGACCTCCTCCGCGTTGCTGGTCTGCGTGTTGTTCCGGTCGTCGAACATTGCATAGCGGTTCGTGGCGCCGAGCTTGAGCCACTTCGACGCATCCGTCAGCGGGGCCGTATTGGCCGCCGCCAGAGACTCGTAGGCCACGTGCGCGGCGTCGCGGACCTTGGCGCCAAGCGCGTAGGTGCCGGCCGCCCACAGCGGCTCAGGTTCGGCCACGTTGGAATACAGCAGGCCAGCGGTCGAGCTGATGACATCAGCGGCGCGGGTGACCGCCGAGGCGAACGTCGGGATGCAGAACGATGGACGATTTCCCCGCTCAAGCTGCGCACCGTAGATGTGGTAAACCTGCCCGGGCGTGCCGAACAAGCCGACGCCGATCAGCCCGGTGTTGGCAAGCTGCCCCGCCGCGAGCGCGAACGACAACCGCCGCCAAGTCGTGCCTACCGCCTCGACCGCGCCGACTTTGGTCGCCAAGCTGACATTGCTGATCGCAAGGTTGATCGTAGCCGTACCGCTAGGCACCTTGACCCACAAGGAATAAACCCAATCGAGCGAAGCGTCAGCAGGGTCGGCGGCGATCTGCGACAGGTAGGCGAAATTACCAGTGCTCGTCGCGTGGGTGTACGCCGAGGCGGTCATTGATCCGTCCACCCACGCAACAGTGCCCTCGGACAGTGCGCCGTTCGTGCCAGCCTTCCATACGTTGGAAAAACTGAACTGGTTTGAGCGGCTCAGGATGTTCGTTGCAGCCGCTTCCACCAGCGCATACGGCGGCTTGCTCAAGTCGGTCGGGTCATACGTCACCCGCAGCTCATTCGGGCCTGCCGTCCGCAGCACGCCATCCCGGTCCCAATACGTGGCCGAGCTGGCGCGCGCGAAGGCTGCATCTCCCATCGTTACAGGATCAACAACAATCATGCTGGTATCACTTTCGTGGCAAGTGGAACGTCACCATTTACGGCGGCGTCCAGGTGGTCAGCGGTGTTCATCGTGTTCTTGGCGATGGCGTACAGCGCATCGTTCAGTTCACGCCGCATTTCCCGGTTCTCAGCAGTAAGGCGCTCGACGGCCGCGACCAGCACGACACTGTTGTCCGATGGACTGGACATGCGCGCCAGAAGGCTGCTGGTCTGCGATGCGCTCCAGATGCGCGACGGCCCGGTGGCCTCCAGTTCCGGACCGTTCTCGCCGACGATCCGCAGGCCACCGCCGAACAGGCCGCCCGAAGCGAAGCCCGGAATGCCCTTGAACTCGCCGCTCTGCATGATCAGCTTGCGCACCTGGTCGAGCGACATGCCGCCGGCCACCGCGTTCTGCCAGTAGTCGAGGCCTGCGCTGTCAGCCGGACGGCCCAGCAGCTCCTTGTACAGGCTGGCGATGCTGCCGCCAGCGCTGGCCACAGGGTCAGCTTTCGCCGCGCCCATCGCTCGAGCAAGCCCGCTGACCGCTTCCGCCACCGAGAACACCGACATGTCGATGCCCTTGAGCGCGCTGATCTGCTGCTCGGCGTTCGCCAGGATGCCGTCCAGTGCTGCGAGCGACTTCTCTTCCACGCTCAGGGCGTCATCGGTCAGCCCGGCGAGGGCCGCGATGTCGTTCTGGGTCGAGTAGAAATCGCGCAGGTAGTCCTGCTGGGTAGCGAACATGGACGAAGCGTCCTTGCTCAGCACGGACAGGGCGCCCTTCAGGCTGTCAGCGTTCGGCAGCACGCCGCCGGCTTTGGCGATTGCCAACGCGGTCTGCACCTGGGCGCGGGCGTTCTGGCGGTCTTCCAGCTCACGGCCGGAAACGCTCATGCTGTCCAGCGCGCCTCGCAGGGCCGACAACAGCGCGCGATGCGCGTTCACCGAATCCTGCAGGAGGGCCTTCTCGCGGGTGACCACGGACTGTAGCGCCGAGAACATCGAATCGACGCCTGACAGCAGGTTGGCTGCGCGATCCTTGGTTGCTTGGACCGCTGCTGCCTGGGCCTTGATGCCCTCGATCTGGTCAAACAGCGCGCGGTTGCTCTCATCGAGGGCGTTGCGCTGTTTTTCCAGCAGTTGGGCTGACGTCATGGTGAGTTGGTCGAGCTGATCCTGCAGGGCAGCCCGCTCCTGCAGTACCTTGGCCGCATTGTCGGCGGCGCTCGAAGTCTGTTCAATGGCTGGGTGCACCTGAGCGAATGCTGCTGCGACATTCATCAGCTCGGCATACATCTTCACTCCACCATCGGTAGCCAGGTCGAGGCCCATCACCACCTGCTTGAACTCCTCTCGGGTTTCCAAGCCAGCGAAGCCGAGCGCCTCCATCCGTGCCGTCACCATCTTCAGCACAGGCGCGTTGCGTTCTGCCTCGGTCAGGAAGTCGCGCGCGAAGCCCTCGGCATTGGCAGCCAGGGCATAGAACCCTCCGGCTGCGCTGACGAACTTCTCGCGGGCGCCCAGTGACGCAAGACCGGCGGCGCCGAAGGCCTCGGCCGTGGTCTTGCCGAGCGATGCTGCGACGGCGTTGGTCAGTTCGAACTGGCTGGTAATCCTGCCGATCGCGGTCGACACCGCCTCAGTCGGTTGCGCGAGCGCCGCCAGCTCCTGCAGCGTGACCTTGGCGCCAAACAGCGCCTCCCCCGTTTGGGCCAGAGTGGTGCGGTACTGCAGCAGCGCCTCTGCCTCGGCGCCGAGCTGCTGGGAGTTGCCCTTGAAGCCGGCCAGCACAGTATCCAGACCCGGTTCCAGCGTGTTGAAGATGGTCTTGATGCGCTCGCTGAAGACCTTGTCGAGCCCCCCCAGGCCGTTCGGGTCGCTACCCTCTGGACCTGAGTTCGACACCGTGCGCTGCGCCGTGAGGGTGGTTTTCACTGCCGCTTTCTCGGTCTCGCTCATGAACTTGGACAGGGCATCATCGGTCGCAGTCACACTCTTGATGAAATCCTGCACCGCCGGCTGCGCGGCATTCATCCAGAAGGACGAGACCACGCCGAAGCTGCCGAACGCACCGGTGCTCGAGCCATCGATGTAGGACTGGCCGATCTTGCCCTCGTTACCACGCTCGTTGATCGAGATGTTACCAGCGGCGTTGTTGCTGCCGAAGGTCAGGTGCGTGCTCTTCTCTGGGCCTTTCTGCATGCCGCCCAGGATCGAGAGCGCCGCGATGGCGATCCAGCCCCAGACCGGGACCGCTGCGAGCGCAGCGGTAGCACCGGCCATGGCTCCAGCGCCGCCCATTGCGCCAGTCAGCGCACCGCCCGCCGCGATCGTGCCGGCGCCGGCCAGGCCGCCAGCCACGGCGCCGTACTTCTCGCCCACCTGGTAAGCAGCCAGGCCGCCACCGGCCATCCCAAGCCATGGGGTAGCGCCGCCGGCACCAAGGCCGGATGCGGTCGCACTGCCCGCCTGTGCCGCACTGGTCATCGGCGCGCCGAGCGCTTGCGACGCATAGCTGGCCGAACCTGACATGCCGCTCATGAACTGGCCCAGCGCGCTAGACTGGTATGCGCCGTAGATGGAGCCTGCACTCCCCATCGTGCTTAGCATCGACGATGCACCATTAGCGGCGCCGGTACCGGTCCCAACCATGCCGAGGGCGCTGCCGCCCATGCTCATGCCTGACTGGACAACACCCTGAACCACCGGGCGCAGCACCAGCGTGCTGAACATGTTTTTCAGCGTATCGACCAGGTTGCGGCCGAACGACTTGCCCGACTCGAAGCCGCGGAGCAGGGCGTCGGTCAGGGACTGCTCGATGGATTCGGCGGAGCGCTTCCAGTCTTCAGCAGCCTGCTGCGCTGCTTTCGAGCCGGCGTCGAGCGTCTCCTTTTTGCGGGTGAGCTCGGCCAGTTGACCCAGCTTCTCGATCTGCGCATCCAGCGCGGCCAGCTCGGCGTAAGTTGCTGGACCGGCGGCCAGCTTCGCCTCCAGCTTCGCGCGCTCGGCGTCGACAGCAGCCGATGCAGACATGCCGTGCAGGTCGATCTCGCGTTGCATCTGCTTGATGCGGTCGTCGATCGCAGCGGTTCCGGCGCGCAGATTCGTGTAGTGGTCGGCGTCGTTCTTCGACTCGGCTTCCGCCCACTTCGCGGCTTGCTTCTGGACTTCGAGCAAATCCTCTTGCGCCGCGATCTGCTCGATCTTGGCGCGAGCCTCCTTTACGTGCTCCACGCTCAGCTTGCTTTTGCCGTTTTTGATCTCGGCATCCAGCTTGATCGCCATTTTTTGCGAGTCCGACAACTTGTCGTAGCCCTGAAGCTCAAGCGCGGTGGCAGCAAGCTTCTCGTCGATCGACGTAACCAGGCTCTGGTAGGCGGTCGCTTCTTGCTTGATGCTGGCGGCGGCGCCCTTGTCAGCATATTTGGCCTTGACGAACTTCTCCATTTCGGGCGTGACGCGTCCGTATTCCTTTCGCAGCTCCTCGAGCTCATACGCCTCCTTTTGAGCGGCGTTGCCATTCTTGCCCAGCCAGTCGGAATACTTCGAATCGAAGCTGATGTCCTTGTTTTTCTGCTGGGCGGTGCTCAGCCGCTCCATGTCAGTGGTGAGCTGGTTCAGCCGGCCGCCCCAGACGCGCAGTTGCTCTGTTTTGGCATCAGCACCCAGGTCCGCATCCTTCGAGATTCGGTTGATCTCAGCCATGATCGCTTCGCGGCGCTTCTCGTAGTCGGTGGTCGGCTCGGCGCCCGATGTCATGCGCTTGCCGGCGAGCTCGTTGCGCTCGTTCAGCTTGTCGATCTGACGCTGCAGGTTGGCGATGTAGTCCTCAGTCTCTTCAGCCAGGGTGCGTGCGACTTCCTTCTCGGACTCGACCGCCTTGCTCTTCCACGTCGACCAGGCCATGGCGCCAATGCCAAGCAAGGTGATCACGGCGCCGATCGGGCCACCAAGAAAGCCGAGAGCACGCGAAGCCAGGCTGGCGGCGCCGACGCCGGCGGTGGTCGCTGCGTTCAAGCCAGCCTGGGCGGCGGTCTGCGCCGCGGTGGCGGCAGTGATCTGCGCCGAGACAGCCGCTTGCTGGCGGCCAAGAATGGCAAGTTCAGCGACCATGGCGGCGCGCTGGGCTTCGGCTACGGCTAATTCAGCGGTAGCGAGGCGCAGAGTCCGCAAGGCGAAACTTTGTGCGCCTGCAGCTTGCGCCGCGGTCATTGCGGTGCGCGCTGCGGTGATGTTTGCGTTCGATCCGACCAGCTTCGCCATAGCCTCTTCGCGCGCCACTACGATCATTGCTCGAGTAGTGCTTAGCTGCGCAAGCTTCGCGCCGGTGGCGGCGACTTCGGCCTCAGCCGATGCAATGTTGGCCGCGCGCAGGGCGCTGGCGGCGGTGATCTGGCGATAAGTGCTCGCCACCCACTCCCCGATGACGCTACCCAGCCTCGCGGCGCCAAGTGTCATCACGGAGCCGGCCACCAAGGCCAGGTTGTTAGCCAGGAGTGTGAGCCCGCCGGCCGCAGCCGCGACGACACCATTTGCCTGCGCCTGGACCCCAACGAACTCCATGGCATTGTTCTTCAGGACCGTGAAGGCGCCAGCGATGGTTTGGATCTCCTTGGCCTCTTTACGCAGGCCCACCAGGGCGTTCGGCAGCACGTCCGACATGATCTTGGACGTGATTTCGCCTTCCTCAGCCATTTTCTTCAGCGCGCCCACAGGTACGCCGATGCCATCAGCGAGGGCTAGCATCAGACGCGGCGCGGCTTCGTTGACGGCGTTGAATTCTTCCCCGCGCAGGGTGCCCGACGCGAAGGCCTGGGACAACTGCAGCTGGGCAGAGGCTGATTCGGACGCAGTAGCGCCGGAAACCATCAGGGCCAAGTTGACCGTCTCGGTAATGGCCGCAACCTGCTTTTGTGCCACGCCGAGTTCGCGCGTACCGTTGGCGATGCGGGCGTACAGCACGCCAGTTTCACCCAGGCCCTGAGTCGATTGCGTCGAGATCCGCTTGACGTCGGCGTAGGCGGCCGCGTACTCACGCTGCGACTGAGTCGCCAGCTTGAGCTGCGCGGTAAATTTCGTGTACTCGTCGGTCATCTGGATCAGCTCGCGCCCGCCCAGAGCGGATGCGATACCGCCGAGGGCAGATTTTGCAGCCCGGGCAGCACGCTCCATGCCGGCCGTAGCCGCGGTAACCACGCGGCGCGCGTCGTTCATATCGCGCTGCAGGCGCGCGATGTCTGCCCGAAGGCGGATCTCCATATCGCCGACGATCATGTCTTCTCCAAATGGAAGAGGGCGATCGCAGCCGCCCTCAGTTCTTCTTGCTCATGGCCTCCATCGCGATCGCGTCGAAGGCCTCGATTACTTCCAGCTCCCAGTCCGTGAACCGGACGCGGTAGAGCTGCTGGTACGCCAGGATGTTCTCCGGCTGGATCGGGCCAGGCCCATTCACAGTCGACGAGCGCCCCATGCGCCTGAAGGCATCCCAGAGGGGCAGGCCAACCCGAGGCCATTCGATCTTGAGCAGCGGGTCGACCTCGCCGGTGTTCTTCGCCAGACGCTGAAGATGCGTGCGCAGTGTTGCGCCGTCGCCCTGCCGCGCCGCCAGTTCATGCTCGGCGCGGCAGCACTCCGTCAGGCTTTCGCGGAGTCGGCGATAAAAAGCTCGGTCTTGTGCACGCCTTCGCGGACCTGGGCGCGGACCCACTGCTTCTTCGGGTCGGCCAGCAGCGCGCGGACGTTCGCCGCGGTGCATTCGACCGACTGGCCGCCACGGGTGACGTTCCAGCTCAGGACCGAGGCCACCAGGTAGTCGGTCTCGTCCTCGATGTCCTCCAGTGGGTCGCGCGACTCGAGCTTGCCGTTGGCGGCGAACTCCGCGCGCAGGCGGCGAGTGCGAGCCAGGTCGATGCGCTTGCGGGCTTCGTGCTCCGGGCTGGCCAGCTCCATGAAGGTACTGGTCTTCTCCTTGGTGACCGGATTCACCAGGATCAACTTGCCGGTCGGGACGTCGTCGAAGGCGTCGATATCCAGCGAGGACACCAGTTTGTTGATCAGGTCGGAAGGCTGGGCGGTATTCAGGTTCATACAGGTTCTCTCTTTCGCGTGGAGGAAAAATGCCCGTGCCGGCCGCCGCTCCCGCGAAAGGAGACGGCGACCAGTCGGTGCCAGGGTTGCCGCACGTGGCGGCGAAGGGGTTAGGCCGCGCTGTCCTGCACGGCGATGGTGGTCATGTCGGTGGATGCAGACGCGCCGCCGGCACCGTTGAGCAGTGCTTGGAACGGGATGGTCTGGATCAGGATCTTCTCGCCGTCGTCCTTGTCGGCGCCGTTGAGCTTCAGGCGACCCATGCTGAAGGCCAGGAAGTCCGAATTCGCCGAGTTGTCCGCAGTGAAAGCCAGGTAGGCCGACACTTCGGTCTCGTTGTAGAACGCGTCGCGCAGGGCGGTCGTGTCGAACTTGGCGGTGATCTGGCCGGTGACGATGACGCGGCCGGTGGCGACCTGGTCGGCAGTGTTCGAACCGATGCCGGGCTCGCTCGACTGCGCGCAGCTTATCTCCAGGCTCGCGCTCGTGATCGTGCCGCCGCTGACGCCACCCACCTTGACCACGCCATTGACGGCCGCCATGGTGCCGGTAACGGTGACCGGTGTCGGGTTGGTGAAGTATTGCGCCGCGCTGCCGGTGACATCCTTGCCGCCGAACTCGACGGCGATGGTCGCCATGCCAGTGGCTGGCAGGTTGATCGAGATTTTCGTCACCTTGCAGCCGGTGTAGACCTCGCCGGCCGGAACGTCCGGGTGCCAGTGCTCGATCGAGAATGACTTGTCGGTATGGCCGGCCTGCGGGACCAGCGTCTTCTTTCCGACAACCGACAGAGCAGCGGATGCGATCGGCCCTTCAGTGACGAGCGCGGAGCCATTCAGCACGACGCCAGTAGCCACGGTCGCCGTCAGCGCGGTGACCTGGATGTTCTTGTTCAGGTTCGCGACATTGAACGCCCCGGCGGTCAGGCGAACAACATCGCCAACTTTCACGCCGTCGGTCAGGAACGAGCCGGCCGCGCGGGTGAGGGTCCAGGCGCCGGCGGTGCCGCCGACGGTGATCGACGCGCTGGCGACGGTAGCGCCGGCCGCGAAGTCCTTCTTCAGTGCAGCCGCGATGAAGTCGGCCCAAGTCTTCGCCGACATCTCGCCGCTGATCTGTCCGCCGACCTTGCGCAGGCCGTGCCGCATGTCGCCGACCTGGAAGTCGGGGCGGATCTCGTTCGACTGGTAGGTGTCCTTCGACATGTTGAGCGACGAGGTGACGCGGCGCATGGCCTGCGCAGCGCTCGCCGTCGGCATAACGCCGTAGGCGGTCTCCGGCTTGTAGGCGACCTGCTTGAAAACTCCGCTTGCGGTTCCCATACTTCTCCTTTGGGCAATAAAAAAGCCCGCAAGCGGAATGCTGTGCGGGCTGGGTTGAAGAGTGCTGCTGTTTAATTCGGCTCGTGGTGCGTGACCGTGAAGTCGATGCTTTTAGCGTGCCCGCTCTCGTACTGGAGGTCCGGGCCTATGATGTCGCGCACGACGCTGGCGACGTCAACGTCCGCGATTAAGCCGCGCTCGAAGTTGCAGGCCTGGCGCGCAGCGCGCAGTGCTCCGGCGAGCTCGGGGTACGTCTTCACATGGGCGGTAACTTGTACGCGGCTCGTGACGAGTGAGTTCGCGGCCTGAGCGTCAATGGCGCCGACCGGGACACTGCTGATCTCGCGCACGCCGATCGCGGGCAGTGCGGCCCCCTGCGGCACGTCGCCGGCAGACACGCGGTCGCCGAAAAGGGCGGCCACGCGATCGTCGGCCTTGAGCAGGGCGATTACGGCTTTTACAGCGCTCATGGCTCCTCCGGTGCTGGCACGTCAATGCCTTCACTCGTCAGGCGCTCACGTATTTTGGCGCCGACAGCGGCAATAGCAGCTGTCGAGCGGCCATCGAAAGCCGGGCGCATGAATGGCTGGGGCCTGGCGCCTGGGTGGTCAACCTCGCGAGCCACGTGCCCGCCAAACGCCAACGCTTGCTGCTTCTTTGGCTTGATCTTGTGCGGCTTCGTACCGAACTCAACCAGGTGCGCGTGCGGCGCGAGCCTCCCGCCTGCCTTGAGTTTTGCCGTAACTTTCCCGCGCTTCGTGTTGACCGACACCTTCAGGCTGCGGCGGAGCGCGCCGGAGTCGACCGGAACATTGGCCTTCGCCTGCTCGCGGAACACGGCAGCGCCGGCGCGCATGGCGGCGCGGAGAATGTTCTTCTCGACCTTCACCGGCAAGGTCTGCAGGAGCGCATCCAGCGCCCGGCCGCCCGCGATCGTTTCGTCAGCCATCGCTATACCCTTCCAGCATGCATTCCACGTGGGTTTTGTCGTCCAAGTACGCCGGGCCCGAGATCACCTGCATGACGCGATCGCCCTTGCCGTGCAGGATGACGCGCATTTCCGGCGCGATCGCGATCTGCTTGCGGATCCGGAGGCGAGTGCGCATCGTGGCCACCTGGCGACCCTGCTCGACGGTCTCGCCGCGGCTGGGCAGTACGTCCTGCGCCTCGCACCAGATGCGGTCATGCACAGCCACCCAGGTGTCAACCTCGGTGCCGTATTCGGGATCGCGGCCAGTGGTGCGCTCCTGAATGGTCGCGCGCTCGTTGAGTCGTACGGGCGCCGCCATCAGTACACCCTGAACGCGTCAAGTAGGCCGCCCAGAAACTTGGCGTTCCCGCTCTCGCCCTGCGAATAGATCGCCTCCAAGCGCCCCAGAATGTAGCTCTGGATCGCCGGCGGCACCGCGGTGTAGTCGGCGCCATAGCCGCACCGGTACTGCACCTCGACGGCATTCGCGCGCACGGCGGTCGCCGGCCAGGCCCGGCCCGGCGCCGGCATCACGTAGGCGGGCTCGCTTGCGCTGTCCACGAAGTAGTCTTGCGGGTCGAGGATCCGCTGCACGCCGTCGGCGTCGATGAACTTGACGCTTTCCACGGCGATCAGCGGCGCGGCCATGGGCAGCTTGATCGCATCAGGGAAGCGGTCCAGCGTGACGCGCCAAGTCTGCTCGCACAGCGCGCGGCCGATCTCGTGCTCGACCTGGCCGGCGATGCCGCGCACCTCGAGCTCGACTTCGGCCTCCATGTCGGCGCCGTCGGCGCGCGCCTTGTTGATGGCGGCGGCCAGGGGCACCGGCAGGCCAGCGGGCACCGATACCTGTTTCGTTGTCATCTGTTGTTCCTTTGGATAGAAGCGGGACGCGAGCCGCCAAGCTGGGCTGGCCGAGCCTGGATCTCGACGCGCTGCGGCGGGTAGCCGAAGCCGTCCGGCGCACGGGCGTATTCGATTTGCTGGCTGTAGCGGAGCACCACCGCGCCGCCGGCGGCCACCAGTTGCGCGGGGGTGACCTGCAGGCGCCGATCGGCGCGCAAGATGACTTCCCCGACCGCGCACTCGAGCATCGCTGGAGCGACTAGAATTCGGCGCCCGGCAAGTAGTCGCGCCTCGCCACTCGAGATCGCCAGCCCGGCACCCGCAACCGGAATCCGCCTGGTGACGCGCATTTCTACGTTGCCCCCGCTGAGCGAAAGCGCAGCCGGTGACACGGCAATCGCGTAACTGCCTGCCGCCGGCGCAGGCGCGTACTGGAACTGGAGCGTTCCGGCCGTCACAGCCATGTCGACAGGGGCAACGGTGAGGCGGCGCGATGCGCGCAGCTGCGCGGCGCCGGTCTGCAGCGTCAGGCCAGCAGCGGTAGCCGAAATAAGGCGCGCCGCCTTCAGTCCCGCGCCACCGCCAGTCAGCATCAGCGCGCCTGGCTGAACACCAAGCTGTCTGGCGGCCCGCAGAGTGACACTGCCACCACTGACCGCCATAGCCGCCGCCTGAACGCCGACGCGGCGCGACACGCGCATTGCCACTTCGCCGCCGCCGAGCAGCAGGGCGGCTGGGGTCACAATCAGCGCCGAGCCACCAGGAGCCGTTGGCGCACCTACCTCGCCACCATTCGGAGCGGCGAATAGCTGCCATTGGGCAGCCGAAAGTGAGGCGACTTCTCGCGCGTCGAGTACGCGCGAGAAGTGATGCTGACTATAGATAATGCAGTTCGGATTCCGTGTCGCATTTTCAATCGATTCCGAACCGATCGAAACGTACTCGGTCCCAGTCGGCGTTACATTCGCGTCACCAGATGCGCTGTACGAGGCCTCCAGATCGAGCAGCACTTGCCCGTCGGCGGCGACGCGCAAGCGAACGATTCGCCCTTCGCCACGGTAGATCGACGCGGCAATGATGATGCGCTTGCCGTACAGCGATGAGGCGCCAATCGCAAATGTCCTGGATGAGCTTACCCCGCCAATCCTGAAATTCAACGTCAGCCCATCGACCGATGTTCGATCAAGGGTCAGCCATGAATCGTTTTGCGTCGTCGTTCGCCAGAGGCCGCCAATGGCCGGCGCATTGCCAGAATATGCCCCCGACAGCACCAGGTCGAAGACGACAGTTTGGTCACCGACGAGCGCGCCAGACAGCCCGGCGGCACTCACGAATGCAGCCGAGTTTACGGCACGATTGTCGTAGGCCAGGCCGCCGTCAAACGCCTTGATCGACTGAGCCGACCCGCGGCCGGACATGCCCTGCCCGGAGATCACATCGCGCACGCCCGCGCCGGCCTGCATCGAAAGCACGAGCCCGAGCGTCAGGGGATTGCGCGTGTTGATGCGTACACGACCTTGCGGCTGATAGCGCATGACACGCATGATTACCCCTTGGCGAACAGAACGGCTTTAAACGTGACAGGGTTCGTCGTGTTTCCGTAGCAGATCATGCGGACGTAGGATGCGGCGCTGGGAAGATCGATCAGGCCAGTGGTTTCGCTGTTTGCGGTCACATCGCCGCCGCCACTCCACAAGTCTGAGATGTTGGTTCCATCGTTTGCGTCGGAAACCTGCAGCGTGAACTGGCCCTGCACGCCGGGGGCGCTGCTGCCGTTCTTCACACTCCAGGCGATATCGCCGCCATTGAACGTGCGCACATCCACCCACGCGCCCGTGGTCGCCGGTGCGGCCTTGGTCCCGCCAGTCGATGCCGCTGCGGCCAGGATCGTTACAGTCGAGCGGGTAGGTGCGGTCATTTCTCGGTTCCATCAGGGTTGTACATGGCGGTCTCGACATCGAGTCGAGTCACCAGATCGGGCTTGCGGGCCAGGGCCTTGAGCTGCTCGATGTGCGCTTCACTCAGGATGCCGGCAAGGGCAAGCTGATCCAGCAGGGCATGCGCCCCGGGATCGCCGATGTCCAGCCCGGCATCTTGCCCGAGGAAGCGCAGCGCATAGGCGACAGCGACGTTTTGCGGCGCCGCGGTTTCGAGCGCTGTCAGGATCGCCGCGCCGTCCTGGCACTGCGTCAGAACCGCTCGAGCGGTGATGAAGCGCTGCTTCGAGACGAGCGGCGCGCTTGCGTTGAGCGCGGCGGCCAGGCCGTCCAGATCGCGCGCGGCGCGCAGGTCAGCCAGTTCCGGGCGCGCCAGGATGCGGTCGCGGATGCTCATGGTCAGGCCAATGTCAGCACGCCGGCGGCCGCATCGAAGTCGACGGTGACGGACTCGCCGTCGAGCAGCGTGATGCTGTCACCACGGTCAACGAAGCCGACCAGGGGCTTGCCGGTAGCGGTGTCGTTGTAGACGACCGCATAGCGGAACGGGCCGATCGAGCCTCCGGTAGCGGTGATCACTTCGTCGGCAATCGTGACCTTGGCCGTGCCGCCGGCTTCGGTCAGGGTGACCGAGTCGAGCGCGTAGCCGCCCGCCACGTAGCCACCGCCGGCCGCTACCTGGGTGATGTCAGCCAGGACGGCATTCGTTGCGACCGGCGCCGTATTGGTCAGCGCGACCTTGAGCACGTGCGCGCCGAAGTCGTGCTTACCGCGCAGCACCTGCTCGGCGAAATCTTGGAACTTCTGGAGTGTGGGCATGTGCTGCCTTTCGGTATTCGGTGAGGCCGCCGGCACTCGGCGAGCGGCAGGGGATTACTTCAGCGATTCGGCGTAGGTGACGGCGGCCGGATCGGTTATTTCTTGGCGCGGGTGGGTTTGGCCGGCTCGGCGCCTTCCGGCGCATCCGCGGCGCCCAGCGCGATAGCCGCAGTCTCCAGCTCGGGCGGGCATTCGTCGCCGGCCTCGTACTGGACCGGGTAGATCTCGCCGTCAGGCACGCCCAGGAATGGCTTGGTGAGTTTCATCGTTACTCCAAATGAAAAAGGCCACCCGAAGGTGGCCTCATGTGACTTGTTGTACTTCGCTTTGGCTAGCCGTAGCGAGCCAAAATCTCTTTGGCCCACGCGACTAAGTCCGCCGGACGCTGGCCGGCAGGCTGCATGGTCACCCAGAGCTCGAGATTCTCGGGGCGGTTATCTGACCTGACCCCATTTATATGGTGGACGTTTTCACCAGGGAGAAGGTCACGCCCGAGCATTTCAGCCATTACAGCGCGATGTTCATGCACCTGACCTGAGCCTCTTGCCTGCGGGTGCGATGGATCGGACCAACATACGTAGCCGAGTCGATCGATCCGCTTTGCTTTCGTGCGAACTCGCGCTACCGGCGCATCCATATCGCGGCCACTCTTGCGACGCATATAGTGCGCGCCACACAAGCCGAAAGCCGAGCCGGGCTCGGTGACTCCATCGCATCCTGGATGCCTGCAGGGGGAGCCGACCGGCCGACGCTCCGAAGCTTTTGGCTTCATCGGTCCGCCGGCAAGAGGATCGCCGTGCTTCCTAAAGCGAGTGTAATGAGCGGAGCAATAACCTCTTGCTAGAAAAGGCATCCCGCAGTCTTCGATCGAACAAATTCCCGCCATTCAGCCCTCGCATTGTCAGCCTTTACTTTACATCACAAAGGCCGACAATGCTGAGTTTGCCTACATCGCTTAGGCGGCTGCGATCCGCATAAACTTCATGCATTCGGGATTTTCCAAACCACCACCCACCCGTTTAGTTGTATAAAACATTACGTAAGGTTTTTTCGTGTATGGGTCTCGGAGCACGCGCACACCCACGCGGTCCAGGATCTTGTACGCGCGCTTGAAGTCGCCGAAGGCGATCGACAGGGCGTTGGCGGCGACGCCCGGCATGTCCGGGATGTCGGCGATCGCGTAGCCGGCCAGGGTCGACGGCTGTCCGGCCTGCAGCGACGGCTGCCACAGGTAGTTGCCGTCCGAATCCTTCAGCTTGCGGATGCGCAGCATCGTGTTGCGGTTCATGGCGAACTTGGCGTTGCCGGTGAAGGTCTCGGGCAGGGCATAGACCAGGTCGAGGATCGAGTCGCCGGTGATGCTGCCGACGGCGCCCGAGCCGATGACTTCAATGCCGCCCAGCGGGTGCAGGCCGGCGCCGCCGGCAGCATAGGTCAGCAGGCCGCGTGGCTTCTTGGTGCCGTCGCCCGAGACGAATGCCTTACCTTCCTGGTAGGCGAACTCGACGTCGACTTCGCCGGCCAGCCACTGCTCGATGTCGATCTCGCTGTCATCCAGCATCTGCTGGGTGGCCGAGGGGTTCGCGTAAATCTCGCCCCAGCTGTAGCCCTGTTTGGCAAGCTTCGAGGTTTCGGTTTCGCCGCGGACGTCTTCCTCGCCGACCCAGCCGGAGGTGGTGCCACGCTTGTTGACCAGCTTCTCGTAGCCGGTGCCGCCCACTTTCTGAACGCTGCACAGCGAACGCATCGGCGACACGATCACGAGCTTGTCGGTGACCGTGCGGTCCCATTCCACCGGCGAGGTGAAGCCGCCGTCTTCGGCGACGCCCTTGTTCAGGGCCGCTTGCACGTCGCCACGGCGCATGTGTGCCTGGAACGCGTCGCTGTATTCCTTGTCCTTGACCTGGCGCCCGCCACCAGAGCCCATTTCCATTGCGGCCATTTTGGTGTTGCTGGCGTCAATCGCGGCCTGCAGGTTCGCGATGTCAGCGTTGATCTTCTCGACTTTGCTCGCCTGGAGTGGGTCGTTGATGCCGGCCTTCAGGTCGGCGAGCTGCTTGGTGTGCTCGTCCTTGAAGGTGGCGAACGCCTGCTGCAGCGAGGCGACGAGCTGGGTGACGTTGCCGCCATCGGCGCGCACGCCACTGACAATGCCGCGCGGCGCCGGCTTTGCTGCGACGGCCAGTTCAGCAGCCTTCGCCAGCATGATGCGATTGTTTTTCATTGCTTTACCCTTTCAGAGTATTCAGGAGGTTCTGAAGCGAGGCTTCAACTTGGGTGTCGCTGCCAGCGCCCGGCGTGGCATCGGGTTCTCCGGCAGCGCCCGGCTTGCCGTTGAATAGTGCGTTGAGCGTCTCGCGGCGCGCGGCCCGGGAAAGGCCGGACTTCGCCAGCGAGGACTCGACGGTGGCCAGCACCTTCATGTGCTGCGCCGCCTTTGCGTCCTTGGTGATCGCCGCACGATCGAGCTTGCCGGTGGCGAAGCCCTTGGCGACAGCGTCGGATGCGTTGATGTAGGTTTCGTCGTCCATCATCTTCGCGATTTCCTTGGCGTCCATGCCGGTGCGCTCCGCGTAGAGGTCGCGCATAGCGTTGTCGAACGGCTCAAGGTAGGCGGCAGCTTCAGCCATGTCATGCCGGTTGCCGGCGGCGACCACCCAGGCGTTGTGGATCATCAGGTGCGTCCCTTCGCCCATGTTGATCTCGTCGCCGGCCATGGCGATCACGGAAGCGGCCGAAGCGGCAATACCCATGACGTTGACCGTGACTTTCTTCGAATGGGCGCGCAGCAGGTTGTAGATCGCCACGCCTTCGAAGAAGTCGCCGCCCGGGGAATTCAGGTTGACCGTCACCTCGCTGTCGCCAATGGCGCGCAGCGCGGCGCCAATGCGGCGAGCGGTGACACCTTCGCCGTCCCAGGTTTGGCCGATCGGCGCGTACATGCTGATCGTCTTGGCCTCATCGCCCGCCGCGGCGCGCACGCCGGGCTCCCAGGCGTCGAGCGCATCCTGGCGCAGATCGAACTGCGCGGTGGCGATGCGGGCATCAGCCTTGATTTCAGGTAGTTTGATCAGGGACATTCGCTTTCCTCGTGAGGGTGCTTTCGAGCGACTCGGCAACCGACTCGCTGCTTTTCGGTAGTTCTTGGAGGTCGCGGACCTCGTTCGCCTTCATCCAGGGCTGGCTGCCACCGGAGCCCAGCGCCTTCGCGAAGAAGTCAGCTTGGTCTTTTAGCGTGCCGCGGAGGAGGGCGCGCTCGTTGAACTTGGCGTAGTACAGATCGCGCTCGCGTTCGCTCAGGAGCTTGAGTGCAATCTCGTCTTCCCAAATGTTGAACCAGTGCTGCAGGCCGTACTGAACGAAGAAGATGCCCAACTGCTCGATGCCGGAGCCCCAGGAGGTGTCGTCCATCATCAGCAGGGGGCGCGGCACGCCGAAAGCGCGGGCGATTTCCTCGATCTGGTGATTCCGACCCTCCAGCAGCTGCGAGTCATCAGCGGTGTTCGCCCATTTATCGGCCTTGATTCCGTCTTCCAGAACCATCCACTTGTGGGCGTTCTCCTGACCCGAATACCGCTCTTCCAGGCTGTCGCGGATGTTTTTGATCTGCTGGTCGTTGAGCTTGCTCGGGTAGGACAGGGCGCCGCCGGCCATGACGCCGTTCTTGAAGATGCGAGCGGCTGCTTTCTGCGCCTGCAGGGCCAAGCCGATCGATTCCTTCGCCTTTTTTACGCGCGACAGCCCGACAAGGCCGTGCTCGTCGTCAGCCAGGTCAGCCAGGTGAAGGATCTCGCGAGCCGGTAACGCGACGATTCCGCCGTCCGGGCGCCGGTATTCGTAGCGCACGGTGAAGTCGTCGTTCATCTTCGGCGTCACCTTGTCGGAGTCCAGCGGGATGAGCCGGACTACGGTGTTGCCGCGCCAGATCACGCGCGCGTAGGCGTTCCCCTTGAGCAGGGCGCGTAACTGCATCGTGCTCTTGAATTTGTAGGCGCCCTGGAACTCGTTCGGGCGGCTTTTCAGCACGCGATACAGCGGGTGCTCGGTCGCGTAGGCTTTCTCGTCGCCCCGGGCCGTCAGGTTCAGCGGCAGCATGCCGATCGACTCGGAAATCAGGCTTACGCAGCGCAGGATCGCCATGTTCTCCAGCGAATTTGACGCCGTGACATACTCGCCGCTCGCGGTCTCGCCGCCGCGCATGTATTCCATCAAGTCGGCGCTGGTCAGCGACGCGAACGCCTGGCCGCCCGCCTTTCGTACCGCCGCTGGACGCGACTCCGCTTCCCGCCAGTGCGATGTGGCGGTTAGAGCGTCGAATAGTTCCATGGGGTTCCTTAAAACATTAAGATGCCGCGGTCGTTGTAGGCGGATTCAACGGGCGCCGCTATGGAATTGACCAGGCCTGCGGCCATCACGGCCGCAATGATCAAGTCGATCCGGCCCGTAGCCTTTTCCTTGTCCAACTTCCGATTGCCGGCGGCATCCTGGTCGGTCACTGCGTTGCCGGCGCACATCGTCAGCACCTTGTGCCCGTTGTGCGCCAGCTCGCCGTTGAGCAGCATCGTTTCGAACTGCTCGATGGCCGGGCTCATATCCTTGTAGCCTTGGCCGAAGGGCGTCATTTCCGGAAGGCTGATACCGTCGTCGGCAGCCATCTGCTGCAAGTCCTCGATCCGCCAGCGGTCGTAGGCGCAGCCGATGATCTCGAAGAAGTCGCACATGCCAGACAGCTTCTGCAGGATGATCCGCTTACTGATCGCCCGGCCTGGAGTGGTGTGTAGCAGGCCCTCGGCCTTCCATTGCACATACGGCACTCGGTCCTGATCCGCGCGGCGCTGCAGATCAGCGTCGGGCAGGTAGGGGTATGGGACCAGCTTCCATGGCTCACCATCCGCGACCGGTTCGACCAGGAAGACCAAGCCGGTAAGGTCGGTCGTGCTGGCCAGGTCGAGCGCGGCGATTGCGCGACGCCCTCGCAAATCCTCGACGTCGTAGTCGAGCTTCGCCGCCTTCCAAATCTCGTGGCTAATCCAGGGCGACTCCGCGTCCGTCCACTGGCAGAAGTTCAGCCGGCGCACCAGCGATTCCTTCGACGGCATGCCTCGAGCTTCGGTCACTTGCTCGCGGATGTACTTGTATCCGGGCAGGTTCGCGTCCTGAAGGCTTGGATTCGCCTTCGGCCAGCAATCTTCGCTCTCGAACGGGTCGTCGCCCTCATCAAGTGCGCAGATATAGGGGAAGAAAGCGTCGTCGATCAACTCCCCGGACGCGACCTTTGCGGCGTACTCGTGCGAATTCCAGCAGGGCGACTTTCGGCTTGCGCCGGCGTTCGTGATGATGAAGATCAGCGCCTGGCGCCGGCTCTTCGTACCGGCGCGCAGCATCTCGAGCACAGTCGCCGTCTTGTGCTCGTGGTACTCATCCACAAGCGCCACGTGCGGCCGTGGCCCCGACTGGCCGTCATCACTACTGATCGGACGGAAGAATGAGCCGGTCTGCAGGTATGCGAGGTTCCAGGCCTTCTCGCCAGTGCCACTCTTGGTCAGGCGCCTGGACAACTCCGGCGACTGGTCGTGCATGGCCACAGCGTCGCGGAACAGGATCATTGCCTGATCCTTCTTCGTCGCAGCCGAGTAGATCTCGGCACGCGCTTCGCCATCGGCCACCAGCCCCTTCATCCCGAATCCAGCGGCTAGCGGCGACTTGCCGCTGCCTTTCGCAGTCTCCACGTAGGCGACACGGAAGCGCCGGTAGCCGTCCGAGCCCTTCCAGCCGAAGATGCTGCCCACTACGAACTTCTGCCAGGGCAGGAGGATGAACGGCAGGCCTTCGAAGTCGCCGCCGTTCAGCTTCAGGACATCCTGGTAGAAGCCGATTGCCTTCAGCGCCGCCGCCAGATCCCACACCAGTCCGCGCTTCGGACCCTCCCTCAGGTCTTCCAGGTGGCGCGCGCACTGTGCTCGCACATGAGGGCCGGCAATCCGAGTGCCGTCAACAACCTCCTGGGCGTACTGAGTTACCGGGTCAGCCGAAGTACTCCCCGATCGGGTCTTTCTTGTCTTTGTCGTCGTCATCGGGCTCTTTCGCATTCACCTTCGTGCGCGCCGCCGGCGTGAGGCCGAACTCGACCAGGTAGCTCTTGAATTGCGCGTCGGCCGCTCGGAGCTGATTCACGGCCGGATTCGTTTTAATCAGGGTGCCGCCCTCCGACTGAGTCGTGTAGGTGCGGCCGTCGCGCTCGATCAGATCGCGGCACGCCAAGATATCGGCGTAGCAGTCGCATAGGCGCTCAAGCGCGAAGCTGTCGGCCTCGGTTAGCACGCCCATTCTGTCAAGAAGGACAACCAGACGCCCCCATGCCACCTTTGCCTCATCAGCTAGATGCGCGGGGCAGGATGGAATCTGGCGCGCCGGCTTGGGCTCCTTCTTGTTGGTCGCGCGCTTGCCGGGATTGCCCTTGACCAGCTTCAGCGCGGTCGGTGTAGGGCGGCGTCCGGCCATGATTTCAGTCCTAGAAAAAAAGTCTCAATTCGCGGATGTGCGTAAAGACGGGACGGGCGGTCCCTTCGATTGTTGCCTTGCGGACATTTGATGGGGGGTGGGGGCTAGACGGGCCAGCCGTCCTCGCCGACCGTCTTCCGAGGGCGCTTCCGCTTACCCTGCTCGACCTCAGTCTTCACTGAGTGGCAGGATTCGCAGATCGCTTCCAAGTTCGATGGATGATCGGTCTTGGCGCGAAGCCAGCCAAGCCGGCTGGCTTTGGCCTTGCTGACTATGTGATCGACAGCGTGCGCGTTGGTTCCTAGGCGGCCGGCGCGCTGGCAGGGCTGGCACAGCCCACAGTCGCGCCTCATCACCTCGTTGCGCACCTTGACCCAGGCGCTGTCGTAGCCGCGCTCGTGCCGGCTCTTCGTGCCCCACGCCATGCAACTCTCCGTCTATAGCAGGGTCAACACCTTATCCTGCCTGCTTATGTTGTCCTTGGCCCATGCGGGCCGCAGGTTGGGCAGCGCCCAACATTGCCTGAAGGCATCCGAGTCCTCCTCAATGATGCCGAACGACGCTACAGGAATGATGTGGTCAATGTGGATCTCGCCCGCCATGAACCACTCCCAGCTCATGCCCTTGGTGAACTGTCGCTCAAGGTGCATGCGAAGATCATCGGCTGTGTAGCCAAGCAACTCTGCCATGCGCTTGCCGCTCCGGCCCTTCTGCAGGGTGACGCGGAGTAGGGCGCGGACCCGATGCTTGAGGGTGAACTCCAGATCGGTGCCATAGCGCGCATGGAACGCGGCTCTTGCCTTGGGGCGCCGACGCTCATTCAGCGCATCCACATTCGCTGCTCGGTACTCACGCATCTTCTCAAGGCGATCTTCGTGATTTCTGAAGTGCCGCTCTAATGCGCGCTGCCGCTGTGCCTCTGCGTTCTCGACGTAATATGCGCGGACAGTCGCGCACAGCCGCTCTTTGTTTGCCTGGTAGTGCGCTCGTCGCTGAGGCAGCCGCTCGTCGCGGTGCTCGGCATGATCCTCGGCGCGGCATATGCGGCATATAGCGCGTCGGCCATCTGGACTGCGTTTATATGCGTGGAAGAACTCGGCTGTTGCTGGCTTGGAAACTTTGCAGCGCGTGCAGGTGCGGAATACGGTAGTATCGGCGTCAGCCATGATGACTCCTGAGGTCAGATTGGTTAGAGCCCGGCCGGTGTTAGCGCACCTGCCGGGCTCGTCAATTCTACCCCACTGTATTTGCATACAGTGCATCATTTACTTCACTGCTCGCTTGCGCTCCACAGTGCCGGTAGCGACGGGCAGGGCAGAGAGTCGCGGGCCTACGGTGCGCAGCTTCGATTTCAGGGTGGTGAGCTTCATGCCTTCTCCGGGACCAACGCCGCCAGCTCATGCAGCAGCATGCCTGCGCCCGGCCTTCCGTATCCCTTGTGCTGCAGGATCTCCATGGCGCGCTCAGCCTCGACCAGGCGCTCGCAGATGCGCTGCAGTGCGGCGTTGTCGGTCACGCTGTACACCATCGCTGGGCGGTTGCCTGTGACAGCGCGGATGATCTGATGGCGGTAGCAGTCGTGTTCAGGGGCGCCCATCTCAGACCTCGACCCGCACGCCCAGGTTGGTCAGCCTGCGGATGGTCTGCGTGCTTGGCGCCCATCCGGTGAAGTGATGCACGACGAGCAGCAGCTTGAGCGCCGGGCCGAACCACCAGCGTGGGCGGACATGCAGGGTGATGCTGAGCTGAGCCATGCGGGACCTCGAATAAAAGAAGCCCCGGCAGCGTTGAGCTACCGGGGCGAAGATGCCGATCGATCAGGATGGCATTGGAGACAGGTTGTGGCGGCCGGTGCTACACCCGGCGACGCCTAAGGCGGTACTTTGCAGGGCAACAGCCCCTCTCCGCATTTCGCCACACGGCTGCCGACTGGTGCGCTCCACCGGGAGCCCCCAGCAGCCAATCAGCATGCGTGTGGTCACCGGTTACGCCGGTGAGGCGCGAAGCTTCCCATGAGGCAGGGTTTGACAAGTAAAGGTCGTGGCTGACAGGGCGCACGGCTTCGTTTTGCAGCGGTGCCAGGGCGCTGCGCTTCGGGTGCTGCGGAAGTGAAAAAGCCCGCTACCTTTCGGTGCGGGCTTGCGACAGGCGAGCACGGTCAGCAAGGGTGCTGGGTGTTCGCCTGCCTCGGGTGACGGTGGCGCCGAAGCGCGCATTACGTGGATCGAGGGAATTAAGAACTACAGTTTACGGGTGTTCGCAGGGCTGCGCAATACCGCTGAGCAAATAACTAAGCCGCCGTGCGCATCTTCGCGCCGGCCCGGGCGCTGTGCGACTGGAACATGCATTCCAGCTCGCTCTCCATGCCTTTGATCAGCTCCACCTCGATCGCGCCACCTTTGATCGGCTCGCGGCCGGTGCCGTGGCAATGGGTGCATGCGCGCCCGTCGTTGATCTTCGTCCCGTTGCAGACCTCGCAGCCGCCGGCCAGCCAGTGCGCCAGGCTGACGCGGGCGATCTTGGCGTACATCGCGTGCGCCGCCTTGATGTCCCATTCGTGCTTGATCTTGAGCCAGCCGCGCGAGAGACCCTTCTTGGTGACCTCCTCGGTCCAGACGCGGAGCAGGGCGCCGAGACCATACGTTCCGCTCTCGATTGCCTGACGCGGCACGCCGGCCAACTTGGCGCGTGCGAGCATCGAGCCGAACACGCTGCCGGAGCCGCCGGTGAGGTCGGCCAGGGCAGCGGCAATGAGCGGCTCGGCTTGTTGGTGCTGGGCGTCGTCCAGGAGGTTCGACGCGCTCAATGCGTGGATATAGCGATCTGCGAACCCCATGACTTTCTCCGTTAGACGACCGGGCTAGCGTACCATATTGGGCCTAATTTTTGCCGAAAATAAACTGTAATCTGGAAATATTATTGAGTCGAGCCACACCACAGAACGACTTAACTACGGCGCGTCCCGACGCTGCGATAAACGATGTTCGGTCATGCGGCAGCCAAGTCGACCAAAGCAGCCAGAAACCGGCCTGCCGCATCCTCTTTCGTGTCGCAGCTGCGCACGCCGGCGCCGGTCAGAGCGTTGAGCCGAGCGCGGCCATCTGCGGGCGTCATGCCGGCCAGGTCGGCGGCGAGCTCGGGCATGTGCTCGTTGAGCCAGGCGGCAAGCTGGGCGGCGTGGGTCATGCTGCTAGCTCCAGTGGCAGGAATATCCGGCGCTGGGCGGTACCGAAGTGCTCCGGGTCCATTTCAATGCCAGTGAATGCACGACCGGTGTTGCGACAGGCCACGCCAGTGGTACCGCTCCCCATGGCGTTGTCCAGCACGTGGTCGTCCGGATTCGAGTAAGTGCGCACCAAGTACTCCATGAGCTTGAGCGGCTTCTGCGTCGGGTGGTAGTTGCCGCGCTGCTTGTCACTCGAGAAGAATTGAACGCTGCGCGGGTACCGGCTGGTCGAGTCGTACTCGGCCAGCTTCAGCGCCTTGCCGTAGCACTCGCTGTCGACTGTCCGACGCGAAGTCTTCTTGCGCGCGTGGCCGTGCGTGAACTGCGGGTTGTAGGTGGGCTGGCCCGGCGCAAACACGAGTACTGATTCGTGCGCACGCAGCGGCGCCTTCTTCGCATTCAGGAAGCCGGTGGCGTTGCCTTTCTCCCAAACCCAGTCGTACAGGAACCAATCCGGCTTGCTCATCACGAGCGCGCTGGTGAATGGTTGTGCGGCGGTCAGCACGACAGCGCCGCGCGGCTTCAGGACGCGGCAGTACTGCTCCCACAGCGGTGCGAGCGGGATCACCGAATCCCAGGCGCAGCAGGTTGTTCCGTAGGGCAGGTCGGCCAGGATAAGGTCAACGGTACCGCTCGGGATCTCCCGCATACGGTCCAAGCAGTCGCCCAGCATCAGGTTCGCGGTAGAGCTCACGCCGCCTCCCTCTTCAGTTCGCGCAGCTTGGCGCGGTAGGTCTCCTTGATCCGCACCAGTTCCTCGACGGTCAGATCCCGGCTCGGCGGCGCGTACTCGAGCGCCTCCAGGTCGGCGACATATTGCTCGCCATAGCGCCCGACCAGGCCGGCGCGGTACTTTGCGCGCGTGGTGCCGCCCGGCTTGTTGCAGCCCTTGCGCTGCTTGTGCACGTTGCGCTCGTCGAAGCGGAGGTGCGAGGCGTGGCCGCGGCTGATGTAGTGGCCGGCATCCCAGCCGCCGCCTACCAATGAGCCTTCGCCGGCCGCCGCGAACGAGCCGCAACAGATACAGGGCTGGTCGCGGTCTCGCTCGCGAATGTAGGCGTTAAAGGCCTCTTGCGCCTCGGCGACGTACTGCGGCCGGCGCTTGAACTTCGCCAGCTTGGCGCGGGTGTCGGCGCGGTCGGCGGCGACCAACTTGGCGGCCAGGCGCTTCCGTTCGGCTACGGCGACCACTTCGGCGCAAGTCGGCGAACAGGCCTTGTGGGTCATGCTGCGCGGCTGGAAGCGGTTGCCGCAGCCCTTGACGGCGCACTTGCGGGTGCGTGCGGGCTTGAGGGTGCTGGTGCGGGCGATGGGGGAGCTGCGGGTCAGGGTCATGCGGCCTCCAGC
Source organism: Massilia sp. UMI-21 (assembly GCA_015277795.1). Taxonomy (NCBI): domain Bacteria; kingdom Pseudomonadati; phylum Pseudomonadota; class Betaproteobacteria; order Burkholderiales; family Oxalobacteraceae; genus Massilia; species Massilia sp. UMI-21. The sequence continues at coordinate 2,543,736 of CP063848.1, forward strand.
ATTGCGGCGATAACGTCACGCGCTGCCGGCGGACAGACGGCGTTGCCCAGCATGTGCACCGCCTGGTCGTGCTTGGTCGGCAGAATGTAGTCGGCCGGGAAGCCCATCGCGGCCCGGCATTCCTGGGCGGAGAACATGCGCATGCGGTCGCCGTCGATGATCGCGTGGCGGTCCTTGGTGGTGATCGTGCCAACCGGGCGCTGGATCGATCGGCCGCCCTTGGTGCCGCCGTAGTAGCTGCTGATGAAGCGATCGCCATGCGCGGCGCGGCCGGCGGCGATGCGCGCAAGGGTATTGGCGGCGCGGCCCGGCTTCTCGATCGGCTGCCAATTACCGGCGCCGAAGTCGATGAAGCTGGCGGCCGGCACGTGGGCGCGCTGCTCGAGTTGGATCATTAGCGGGTGCTTGGCGCGGACGGCAACAATGAACAGGCGCTCGCGGTGCTGCGGCGCGCCGTGGTCGGCGGCGTCGACGATCATCGGCGTCAGCGCGTACCCGAGCGCATCCATGGCGGCGCACCAGGCCGGGTACAAGGCCCAGCGGGTGAACTCGGGCACGTTCTCGATGACTGCCAGCGCCGGGCGGTGATACTCGGCGGCCGACACGACAGCCCAGGCGGTCGAGCGGCTGGCATCGTGCTGAGGGTTGCCATTGGCCTTACCGCGCGCCTTGCTGTGGCCCTGGCAGCAGGGAGAGGCCATCAGCAGGTCATGCGCGGGCACCTCCATCCAGTTTGCCTGCTGCAGGTCCTGGCATGCGTGTTCGGCGCCTGGATGGTTCTGCGCATGGATCGCCACGGCCGCCGGCCAGTGGTTCGCCGCCCACACGACTTCGATGCCGGCCATCTTCGCGCCGGTGCTGAATCCGCCGGCGCCGGCGAACAGGTCGATTGCTTTCATGCTGTCTCGGTTTCCTTTTTGTTGTTCATGCGATTCTCCGCAAACGCCCGCCTAGGCGCCTCATCCCTGGCCCGCAGGAACAGCACACAAGCCTGCCCATCCCAAGCCTTGACCTCGTCCCGGTCGACGCAGTAGCCGCGGCCCTGGGCGGCTTCCTCGCTGCGGCCGACGATGGAGAAGCGGGAGCACATGACGCAGTGGGGATGGTGGCGGGTCATGGTCAGCCCTCGTGTCCGCATTGGTCGTAGCCGTGGCAGGTCGGACTGCAGTACAGGCACGTTTTGCGCGCCAGGCCGCCGCGATCGCGGTAATGGATCGTGCCACTGACGAGCTTCGCTTCTGGTGTCTGCGTGCGGCAGTACGCGCACGGCTTGTGCCCGTCGCGCGGCGCGTAGAGGGCGCGGCGGCGCTCGATCTCAGGCGCGAGGCTTTCGGCGCTCCAGGCCAGAGTGATTTCCGCGCCGATCTTCGGGTAGGGGTATGCGCCGCTGACGGTGCCGTAGGTCTGCTTATAGTTGTAGTCGACGAAGATCTCGTCCAGGGTCGGAGCGACCCAGCCTTCGGCGGCCGCCTTCGCTGCCTCGACGTCGCCCCTCGTGATGCGGCTCGGCTCCGACTTGACGTAGAGGCGCGGACGACAGCGGCGCACGCCCGTGACAGCAATCGGCTTGGCTTCGTATTGTTCGATGATGAAGATTTGTGCCGGCACGCCATCAGGCAGCAGGGCCTCGATTGCCTCGGCGTCGCGCGCGGCGATCAGGCTGCAGTAGTGGTCGTATTTCTCGCGGTTCGTTTTCATGATTCCTCCTTGTCGTTTTTTGTTGTTCATCGCACCACCTGCAGCGCTGGCTGCGCACCGCCGGCGCGCCGCGCGTCAGCCCAGCGGAAGTCGCACACGAAGGCATGCTCGTGCAGCCGGCTGTGCACCCGCTCGCCCACGTAGCGCGCCAGGTTGTCGAATGGCTGGTTGCTGATCACGATCACCGGCTTGGCCTCGTTGTAGCGGCGGTTGATGATCTCGGTCAGCAGCAGGTTGGCGTTCTCGGTGGCCCGGATGGCGTCGATCTCGTCGAGGATCAGGACGTCGTACTGAGCAAACCGCATGATCTCGGCTTCCTCACTCTTGCCCTCGCGGCCGTAGGTGGCCTGGATCTCGCTGATCATGCCGGCGGCGGTGATGTAGCGGATCGAGCGCGAGGCCTTGGAGATCAGCGACTGCGCGAGCTGGCAGGCGAGCAGGGTCTTGCCGGTGCCAGTGGTGCCGACCATGATCAGCGCGGCCCAGGCGAGCTCCTTGAGGATGAAGTCGCGGTACAGCTGCACGGTGCGCAGGACGGCGCGTTGCTCATCGGTGCTGGCGATGAAGCGCTGGCCGACGTATTTGGCCGGGATCGAAGCGGTCGCCATCAGGTCCGCGGCCCGAGTCTGCAGCCACTTCGCGCGGGTGTCGGCCGCCATCGCCATCTCCAGGCACTGCGGGCACTGCCATTCGGCGCCGACGCGGGTCAGGGCTTCGGCCTCGCCGTGCTGCGGGCATGTGCCGACGACCATCGCCAGGCGCGGGCCGAAGCCGGCCAGCAGGCCGCCAACGGGTTGCAGGGTGTCGTCGCTCATATGTCGATTTCCTCATCGGGACCAGGGGTGGTGATGCCGTGGCGGGCCATGCTTGCCTCCATCGCGGCCCGGTCGCCAGAGCGGTCCAGGTGCGAGAAGTTGAACTTTTCGTTGACCGGCGCGGCGCCCCGTCCGGAAGGGGCAGCGGCGCCTGGGTTGAGCAGCTTGTCGACGATCGGGGCCAGGTAGTTCGGCGGAATCGAGCCGGTCGGCTTGTGCTCGCGGGCCATGCGCACCGCCTCGGTCAGCGTCTCGGCCTTGACCCCGGCGTCAGCCCAGGCGATCACGGTCGGATGCGTCGACAGGGCCGTGACGCCCAGCGGCCGGAGGATCAGCGTCAAGGCGAGAGCAGGGCTCGGCGGCTCGACCGGAGCTTGCTGTGGTGGCAGCGGCGCGGCGCTCGGGGCGTCCAGGTCGCCCAGGTCGTCAGGCAAGGCGGCGACTTCGACGGGCGCGGCAGCGCCGGTGTTGTCGTTGTTGGGGGTATCAGGGTTCGGAGAATCAGGAATCGGAGAATCAGCCGGATTGCCATCATCCTTGCCCGGTGCTTGCACCGTGCTTGCACCGTGCCCATCTGGTGCAGGGATGAGACTAGCCTTCTCGTCCCTGTGCGGATTCTGATGCTTCCTGAATGCCAGCACCTGAATAAACCGGGCGCCATCAACTTCGTATCGTTTCAGGAAGCCGGATGCCTGCAGCTCGCCCAGGGCGGCATCGACGTCCACACTGTCAGCAGGGAACAGGTTCATCTTGATGCGCTTGGGCTTGTCCTCCAGGCGACCTTCACGGTCGGCCAAGGTCCACAGGCCGATGAATAGCAGGCGGGTAGAGAAGGGCAGTTCGACAAGCTCCTCGTTCGTGAAGAAGCCGGGTTTAATGTTGCGTGCGCGTGCCATGTATCAGTGCCCCTTCTCAATCAGCGGAATCTGCCGGGGGTCCGATTTATCGATCACGTAGATCACCGTGCGGCGCGGCCCGGTCAGCACCTGGTCGCAGTCCGGATCGCCGGCAAGCACGGCGATGCCAGCCGCGGCGTAGCAGACGCTCGAGCGCTGGCCGGCGAACAGGCAGCCGTCGCACTCGCCGAAGACGGGCGCCTGGACAGCCTTGATGCGCAGGGCGACGAGGTCGATTGGCTCGGCGGTGTCGCCTTCCCAGCTCGGGGAAAGGATGTTGGTGGTCATACCTCGGCAGCCTCCACCATGACCACGACGGCCTGCTTGTTCGTGGCGCGGTGCCAGATGCCCGCAGCAGCGTCGTACCCGGCCAGCCAATCGGGCAGGGCAGGCGAGTGCCAGTTCATGTTGTGCGAGTCACGAGTGCGGCCGGCGTTGAATGCGTCGGCGCCGCGCTGGCGCATGGTTTCGCGGGAGACGATCTGTTCAGCCATGTTCAAGCCCTCGCCGCACCAGCACGCAGGGCGCGCTCGGTCTCGAATGCCGCCTCACGGACGTCAGCCAGTTCCTTACAGGCCTGCTCGATGACATCCTGGGATGCGCCGGCGCCGACCTTGAGAACCGCTTGCGCAGCTTCGGAGCCTTCTTTGATGATGCTGCTCGCGTGAACCATCGGGTTGAACGCTGGGGTCTCGGCGTGCTCCGAGCTGCGGACTTCGAGGCCCAACGGCCGGATCAGTCCGCCGACAACTTGCAGGCGCAGATCGATCGGCAGCGCGGCCAGGATCGACGGCAGGAAGTTCACCGGCAGCAGGTTGGTGTCCTTGCTCTCGTCGTCCAGCCAGCGGAAGACGCGGTCGGCGTTGACTTTCAGGCGCTGGAACGCGTCACGGGTGTTCGGATCGAAGGTGATATCGGTGATGGTCGGGCCGTCGATCTCTTCGTGCTTGGCAACGATTTCTTGGACGACGCTCTCGCGGCTCCAGCCTTCCCGCTTACGCCATTCGACTACGGCAGCGCGGATGGTGCCGATCAGGGTGTTGTGCGAATCGTTGCGCATGCTTTTTATCTCCGGGTCAATTACTGTTCGTGCTATGGATATTTCGAACTACACGCCGACATTTCGACGCCTTGGGCTCCGCGCTATCGGCGGCGCGTCGCCGAACACCGAAGCATTGAGCTCGTATCGAGTGACCTGGCCGCCGAGCTTCTCTTCCACCTCGCGGCAGCGATCGGCTGGAACAAATCCTTGAGTCGCCCATTTCTGAATGGCTTGCGGCGTCAGGCCCAGCATGTTTCCAAGCGCGGTCTGACTTCCTGCAAGCCGTATAGCTTTCGCAATTCCGGTTTCCATGATCTGGCCTAAGTTGTTGTCTACAACCCTAGGTTACAGTAAAGCGGACTCTGCTACAACTAAAATTTGCAGTGAGCGTTACAACGATTGCTTGTAAGATGGATGGATGGAAACTATGGCAACACGAATTCAGAACTACCTGCAGGAGAAGAACGGCGGCAATCAGTCGGAGATGGCGCGCTTCGTCGGCGTGTCGCCGCAAGCGGTGCAGAAGTGGATTGCCGGCCAGGCCGAGCCGCGCGGGAAGAACCTTGAGCTTGCAGCGCAGTTCCTCGGCGTGACACCTTCGTTATTGAAATTTGGGACTGAGGTCGGGGCCCCGACCGTGGTCGCCCGGCACCCGGACGACCCCATCCCTGATGATGTGGTTATGGTTCCTGAGCATAGAGTGGAGTTTTCCGCCGGCAACGGGCGCGTGCACTACGAGATCATGGACGATAACGAGCCGGCCACTTACCGGCGCAGCTGGTTCCAGAAATACGGAATTAATCCAGATCGTGTCCGTCGTTTCCGGGTGTCCGGTGACAGCATGGAGCCACTGCTATTCGCGCGCGACACCATCCTGGTGAATCTTGATGAAACGCAGGTAATTGACGGCCGGCTTTATGCGCTGCGATACGGAGACCAATTGCGCGTCAAATACCTTAGCCGACGCCTGGACGGAACGCTTATTTTACGCAGCGTTAATCCGGCATATAAGGACGAGGAAGTGCCTGCCGAGGCGGCAAATGAGCACATCACAGTTATCGGCCGCGTGCGCGATAGAAGTGGTACTGGCGGGTTATAAAAGCGAAACGGCGCGCTCGGATGCCGCCTGAAAAAAGGAGGTAGGGAATGAAAGAACTAGGAATTGCGATCTTGGTGGCCGGCCTGCTGCTTGGCGGTTACGCGCTGAATATGGACGTCAGCGTTCATGTGCCAGCCCAGGATTTCGGCTACGGAATTCGCACCCCGGCTGCTGATGTGGCGAACATCGACAGGATGGCGCAGCGCCAAAACCTTCTCATCTTCTCTGGCGTTTTAGCCGTTGTGGGCGCGATCCTCACCGGCTTCGCCTCGATGCGCCCGGCCGCGCTGGCGCCGGCGCCCGTCCAGTTGCGAGAGGGTGAGGGGCTGCTTGATTTCCTGGACGAGAAGCCAGCACCCAAGGTCGCTAATGCGCCTTCAGCGGTCTCTATCTGCCCCAAGTGCCGCAGCATGGGCGGCGGCGACGACACTGAATGTGGAAGGTGCGGTGCCGCGCTTCAGGCTTGACCACCCGCGCCTCGATCTGCCGCAGGATGATGATTAGGTGATTGACGGCTCTATGCAGACTCATTAGTTCCACCAACCATGAAAGATCACATGAGAGATTTCCCGGTAATACTGAATTTCGCCAATGACCTAGCCGAGTTGGGGATAAAAGGAAGCCCGCCAGACTACCTGCCGGACTCCTTTGCGGAGCTCCCTATGCGTCAAGATGAGCTCTGTTTCCCAGATCATCTCCGCTGGGGTGATGGATCACCCGTCGTATTTATCGTGGTTAGCCGGCTTTTCGTTTCTAGTGCTAGCGGCGTCAAGCGTTGCGATTTGGTTTTAGGTGCGCAAACCGAGATTCGACTTCAGAATTTGTAAATTCAGGCACGATGCGAATAGGACTGATAGGCGCATCATGGAACTCAAAACCCAATGCCCGCAGTGCGGCGGCAAGGTCTTTAAGCACCCCGCCGATTTGAACCTTGATAGTGAGGTGACCTGTGTCGGGTGCGGACGCACTGACAAGCTCGAACAGTTCGTCACCGCCGAGACCCGTCATCGCCTCATCGAGTCGGTCCAGCAGGCGACTATCGATGCGCTCTCGGGTATCCCTGGATTTAAGAAGTGAGAAGATCCTGGCGAGGTCTCTTCGGTAGTCGCTGAAGTCAGCCTCCAACCTCAACGCCACCGGCTTCAAGGCCGTTTGATCCTGTAGTTCCATCCCATCCTCCACGCCCGCACTCGCGGGCTTTTTTACGCCCGTGCGCCGGCGCCGCGCCGCCAGATCCAGCCTGGCCAACTCATCGTAAGACATCTGCACCACGGTTACAACTTTCGTTACAACTTTTTCTTGCAAGATGAGTTCGCTTGCTGTAACCTGAAGTTGTAGTTAAGAGCACGCAACCGAACTCACCCACGAGCCCCGACTGGAGAACTAAATGATTCAACTTGGACACACCTACCGCGACAAGATCACCGGCTTCATGGGCGTAGCTACTGGCTATGTCCAGTACCTCACTGGCTGCAACCAAGTCCTTCTCGCGCCACGCTGTGGTGAAGATGGCGCACTGCGCGATTCGCAATGGTTCGATCAGCAGCGCCTGACGCATGACAACTTCCACCCAGCTGTAACCCTCGACAACGGGGCAACACCCGGCTGCGACAAAGCCGCCCCAAAGCGCTGACGCGCTAACCCATGCCCTCGAAATGCGCTTCTCGGACTACGACGATCACCTCGTACAGCGCCGACTGCGACAGCAGGACCTTGCTGACCGAGCCTACGACGAAGCCTGCGCAGCTGCAGAGACGGAGCTGAGGGAAGAGTGGGACGACGAGACGTACCAGCCAAGTGAGTCCGACGTTCACAGGCTGGCGATGCAGAAGTTGCAGCACGTGCCCGGCGCCCGGTAAAGCGTCGGTTGGCAGGCCCGGCCGAGACAGTAGGGACAGTGGGAACTGAGCATGCCCTGACAGGCCGGGAAAGACCGGCGCCACACGACTGGCGATTGGTTGCGCCGCCCAAAGCGTGCCCCGCATCAGGGGCTTGTAGCGGAGGGGGTGAAAGCGGTAAGTGACCTCGCAATAAGTTGGACTGACCGGCCAACCGCCAGTCGCCAGTCGTGTGGTGACCGCTGGCCCAGCGCCTGCACCGCGACGAAGTAGGGGCTTCGGCCACCACACAACAACTACACGGAGAAAAGCATGGCCTGCAACTGCAAAAAGGACATCGAGGAAAAGCTGCTGAACCGCTTCAAGGAAATGAGCCCGGAGGCCACTGGCCATCAGGTCTCGCTGACTGGCTACGCGCTGATCCTCGGCGACAAGCTCGAGCAAAAAGGTTGCATGACGATTTCGGCTGAGGCGGCATTCCCTTTGAAGAAGGGCGGCACGAAAGCGAAGAAGCAGACCCAGAACATGATTTTCACGTTCTGCCCGTTCTGTGGCGTCAAGTATTCCGAAGAGGTGGCCGCATGACCTTCCTCATCAAAGCCAAGTACCCCACCGGCACCGCGACTTACACCGCCATCGGTAATCGCGATTCGCTGATGGATGCCGCGTATGACGGCGGCGCGCTGGCGGTAACCGTGATGGTGTCGAAATGAGCGAGCACGAAATCCGCGCCGCTGCATGGAAGGCTGTCGGCGTGCTGTTCTGGGTCGCCGGCGCCGTGAGCGCGATCGTTGGAGGGCTGCCGGGATGATCCGCCGCCTCGCCACCGCACTCGTCATCATCATGGGCCTGCTGATTCTGGGCGCGAGCCTGGATGACATTGGGACCCGAACTGAAATTAATTGGAGCAGCAAATGAAAAGCCTCTTCAAACCAGCAGAACATACCCAAGCCTACATGAAGGCTGGCTTTATGGGCCTGGCTGGCTCGGGCAAGACTCACACCTCGGCAAACGTCGCCATCGGCCTGATTCAGTACCTGCAGGAGCGGGGCATCGAGTACGCCAACAAGCCGGTGTACTTCCTCGACACCGAGACCGGCAGCGACTACGTGAAGCCGCTGTTCGATCAGGCGGGCATCAAGATGATGCAGGCGAAGACCCGCGCCTTTGCTGACCTGGTGCCGGCGGTGCAGGAGGCGGAGCGCAACGGCAGCCTGCTGCTAATTGACTCGATCACGCACTTCTGGACGGAGTTCACGGAGTCGTACGCCCGCAAGCGCAACCGTCGCCGCGGCCTCGAGTTTCAAGATTGGGCCTTCCTCAAGAGTGAATGGCGCCGTTTCACCGACGTCTACGTGAACTCGGCCCTGCACATCATCATGTGCGGCCGCATGGGCTATGAGTACGACTTCTTCCAGAACGAAGAGAACGGCAAGAAGGAGCTTGAGAAGACCGGCGTGAAGATGAAGGCCGAGACCGAGACCGGCTACGAGCCGTCCATCCTCGTGTTGATGGAGCGCCAGATGGAGTTCGAGACCAAGCGCCAGATCCGCCGGGCCTACATCCTGAAGGAGCGCTTCAACGTCATCGACGGGAGCGAGTTCGTCAACCCGACCTTCCGCGACTTCCTGCCGCACATCGAGCTGCTGAACCTGGGCGGCGCGCAGCTGGGCGTCGACACCAGCCGCAACAGCGACGGGATCATTCCGGAGCTCGGCAGCGCGCACGACTGGAAGTACCGCGAAGAGCAGCGGCAAATCTACCTGGAGAAAATCCAGAACCTGATGACCGAGCACGGAATCTCGGGCCGCTCGCAGGATGGCAAGGAAAAGGTCATCGCCCTGCTGAAGAAGCACTTCCAGACGACGGCCTGGCGTGAAGTCGAGAGCTACAAGCTCGACGAGATAAAGACCGGCTTTGACTCGCTGCACCTGGAGCTCAACGGCGCGCCTTACTTCGAGAAGACCAACGGCGGCGCCGCAGTTCAACTGGACGACGTCCCGCTCTGACCATGAAACGCACGTTCATCCTCGCCCACGACCAGGCTCGCCAGAACGCAATCCAGTGCATCGCCGCGGCGCCGGCCGGCTACTGCGTCACCGTGGCCGAGCCGACCCGCAGCCTGGAGCAGAACGCCCTCATGTGGCCACTGCTGCAGAAGCTAGCCGACCAGGTTGTGTGGTACGGCGTGAAGCTGTCGGCCGACGACTGGAAGGACCTGCTCACCGCATCCCTGCGTAAACAGCGCTCGGCGCCCGGGCTTGACGGTGGCTTCGTCGTGTTCGGCGAGCGCACCAGGACGTACAGCAAGGCCGAGTTTTCGGAGTTGATCGAACTTATTTTTGCCTTCGGTGCTCATCAGGGCGTCGAGTTTGAGAAGAGGGAAGGGGCTGCAGCATGAATACCAAAGGACGCCCATCCGCCGCCGGATATCGCCCAAGCCGCTTCGAGCAGATCGCCGCGCGCGACACCGCAATCGAGACGTATGAAGCACGCCTGCAGGACGGCCCGAAGCCGGTCGGCGACCTGTTCGAAGGCCTGCCAGGCAACCGCGCCACGCTGCGCACCTATCTGACGCACATGCACGTGAACCTGCGCATGATCCGCGTCGTCAGCGAGCCGGGCATCAGGCCGGCGTTGTGGGCCCTGGGCGCCGACCCTGCGCTGCCGTCGCACGACCCGGGCTTGGACGAAATGATCGCTCCGAAGCGCGGCATCCACAAGGCAGTACAGATCGGCATCCCACGAGACCCACTTATCGCGGCCCTGTTCGGCCCCGCAAACCAAGAACACAAGGAGGCAGCATGACCCAAGATCGCCGCATTACCGACAAGCTCCCCGACCAGCCGCTCGACTGGAGCGAATCCGGCTCTGTAAATAAGGCATCGGCAGACCTGACGAGCCTGACCCGCTGGTACATGAGCGACGAAGGCATGCGCCCGACGCGCGAAGGCCCATGGGTGGGCTACAACGACGTCGCCGCCCTTCTCAGCGCAGCACCAGCAGAAGAGGCGAAGCCGGTAGCGTGGCTAGTGACTTACGCAGGCAATAAATCGGGGAACATCTACCGCACGGAACTGGCGGCGCGGGAAATCGCCAAGGGCAACAACGGCAAGTGCCAGCCTGTCTACACCCGTGCCGCCCCTGCTGCACTGCCCGACGCCCGCGCGCTGAAAATGAAGTTCGTTTCGATCATCACCAGCGCTACCAGTTTGGGTGAGCAGCGCGTCTACGACCTGTCGGACGCGTTGGTGGGCGAAGTCCTCAAGTCTGCCGCTCCTACTACCAGCAAGCCCGCCTCAGTGCTGGACCTGCCGAGCGCGATTATGAACATCCCCTGCCGCCGCAAGGATGACTCGTTCCCAAACGAAGCCAGCCGCTTGCTTTACAAGGAAGGTCACCGCGACGCGCGCCATGACGCCGCCGACTTGGCACTGGAGCACGCCGACCAGCTCTCGGCTCTCGCCACCACTATCAGCCAGCCCGACGAGGCACGCGATGCAGCACTGGAGGAAGCGGCTAGCGTCTACATGGTTGGAGGCGTCGCGGCGCGAGAAATTCGCAAGCTAAAACATCAACCATCCGTGACCTTTGAGAGCGTGAAAAATCAAGCGCTCGATGCAGCCGCAAAACTCGTTACAGAAAAAGGAGAGCCGGGAATCGCTCGCGCAGTTCTCGATCTCAAGTCCCAATCTGCCCCTACTGCCGCATCTCCATCACATCCAGACCCGGAGAAGCTGCTGACGATTATCGCGTATGCGTATCAGATCGCAGGCGCGGCTGGTTGCCCTGCTCATATTCTCGATGTGCTGTGCGACCCTGATGCGGCGACCACTGAGCAGATCGAGGCAATGCTTCCGTACGCGCATCCAGTACAGCAGCAGGAGCAGGCCGCGATTGATGTGCTGGCCGAGCGCCGCCGCCAGATCGAAGTCGAAGGCTGGACGCCAGATCACGATGATGAGCACAGCGCGGGTCAAATGGCAGCGGCAGCAGCGTGCTATGCCCTACACACCGAGCCGGTTGGCAACGTGGGCGATTACCTGCGCTTCTGGCCTTGGGATGCAAGTTGGTGGAAGCCGCGTGACCGCCGTAGCAACCTCGTGCGGGCTGGCGCACTCATCCTAGCCGACATTGAACGTCTCGACCGCGCAGCTCTCGCAAAGAAAGGATAAGACATGGACACCAAGAACAATGCAGCAGGAGTGCCGGAAGCAGTGGTGCGCAAGATCGTCACCGGTGCGCGCGAGTTCTATCTCGGACTCTTGTCGAGCAGCTTGAAGGGCGAAGACTTCGATTTGGCGCGCGACGACGGAGCGACCGCCAACGTCTTGAGCGCGATGCAGTACGAACTCACCCGAGCACAGGCCAAGCCAGTAGCGGGAGTGGTGGGCGACGAGCGGGCGATGTTTGAGGCGGCGATGAAGCGTGCCGGCTACCCTGACGACACGTTCAGCGGCTTCTACGCAGAGGGCGAATTCGCATACTACGCCAAGGAAGCGAACTGCATGCTGGACTCGTGGCGCGCAGCTCTTGCCACTCATTCCGGTGCAGAAGTGCCGAGCAAGCCTGATGGATGGGTGGCTGTTGCCGTCGTGAATGGCGAGCACACATCTGTTGCGTTCCGAGATGAAGAGACTGCCCACGCGATGTGTGCTGATGGCGAACCGTTCCCGTTTTGGGTGGTGCCTGCGCGGGCCTGCATCGTAGAGCAAGTGAAGGCCATGCAGAAGCAGATCGAAGGCGAGCGCGACTTGCAAGTCAAATGCGCGCTGATCGACGTGATGGACGAACTACGCGCCACGCTCGCCCAGCACTCCCCCAAGGAAGTGCCGAGCATAGACACGCCCGAGTTCCGCGCGCTGGCGATCCAGTTCTACGCCGGCAAAGCGCGCAACAGCAAATTTGTCTCGTATGAGGATCTTGTCGCTCACATCGACACCGCCCTCAAGTCTGCATCTGCCCCTATCCAGCCCACCAGGGAGGGCGCGTGATGCTCTGGACAGTAGCGCGATTCCCAAGCGGGGAGTGGAGCACGGGCGGCAAGCCGAACGATCCCGACTATGCCGCGTGCGAAGTGTGGCAGGTTGAGGCAAACAGCCGCGATGAAGCCAAAAAGAAAGCGCAGGCAAAGCGCGCATATGAACAATGCAGGAAGAAAGGCGGCGCAGCATGACTAGCACACTGAATAGCGAACTGACCGGACACGCCATGCACGAACTCAAAACCGACCCAGCAGTATTTGCCGCTGTCCTGGCTGGCGCGAAGACCCACGAAATCCGCTTCGATGATCGTGGCTTTGCCGTTGGCGACACGCTGCTGCTGCGCGAAACCACGCACACCGGGGCGGAAATCAAGGCAGGCGCGCCGCTTGAATACACTGGCCGCACCACCACGCGCACGGTCAGCCACATCCAGACCGGCTACGGCCTCGCTGACGGCTGGTGCATTCTGTCGTTCGCCGGGGGCGCAGCACAATCCCCTGCTGCACCGAATGAGCCAGTACAGGCATTGCCAGAACTGCCGGAACTGCCACGCCCAGCCTGCACCTACGCCGATCATAGCTACCCAGCGTTTAGCAAAGCGCAGATGCAGGACTACGCCCGCGCTGCCATTGCATCCTGCTGCGCTCTGCCTGCAAAGGATGATGCGCACGGCCACCGTGAGGACTGGTACCTCATGGCGAACGCGCGACGCATCACCGAGCAGCCCATCCGACTTGTCAGGACTATGACGAACAGGGAATTTGCGTCCGAGCTGTTCGCCACAGGTAGCAACAGCGCGCACAAGATTTGCCTCGACGCTGGAATCAACCCTGACGGCTTCACGGTCGAGCGCGCTGCTCTTGCTGCATCTAATAAGGGAGAGTGGAAATGAGGCTGACGAAGGCGCAGCGCACCGATCTGCGCGCCAAGTTCGGCGGCCGGTGCGCCTACTGCGGCTGCGAGCTTGGTGAGCGGTTCCATGCGGATCACTTCGAGCCCTGCGAACGCAAGTTGAAGTTCGTAAGCGGCAAGGGCTTGATCGCCAGCGGGGAATTCCATCGGCCCGAGAGCAACCGCCTAGACAACTTCATGCCGGCATGCGCTCCATGCAACATCAGCAAGCACAGCATGACGTTGGAAGGTTGGCGCAACTGGCTCGCTGGGCATGTGAATTCGCTGAACCAATACCACCCCATCTACCGGCTCGCCAAGTCGTACGGGCTGATCGTTGAAACCGGCGCCGCTGTGGTCTTCCACTTCGAGCGCGTAGCACAGGAGTCTGCCAATGGATGACCACCAAGAGCGCGAGCTGCGCGCCGAGTTTGAAGCCGAAATCCGCAAACTTGATGCCCCGCGTGACGCACTGGACCGCTGGCCCGATGGGCGTTACTTAGCCGAGGCAATCGAGGATTACTGGACCGGCTTCAAGATGGCTCGCCGTTCTTCTCCCTCAACACAAAGGCAGGGAGAGGGATGGGGACCGATCAAGACCGTGGGCGACATGGTGCGCAACCTGCTGACGCTCGACCAGAGCGCCCCGATCCATGCCGCATTCCATGTGGACTTCGTTGGGGAGCGCCGCTGCCGCACTCGGCCTCTTACCATCAGCCGCGAGCGTGTCATCGACGGCAAGTGGGTAGACAACACGCGCAAAGACGTGCCCTACGAGCATGTCGTGTGGGCCAAGCGCGATGAGCGGCAGGGAGAGGAAGCGCGGGATGCGGCGCGTCTTCAGTTCCTCATGCGCGATATTGACGGGTTCGTCGGCGTCAAGTGGGATAAGCACCAATACGCCATCCATTTTGCGAAACATAGTGGACGCGACGAGCCGACTGAGGAAGACGAATTGCTCGGCTTGCGCATGATGATCGACGCCGCAATGGTTGCTCATCCAGGCAATGCAGCAGAAGGGAGCGCGTAATGGAATCGCTGTTCATCGGCGGCATCGTGTTCGCGATCTTCGGCATCGGCTTCTGGTTCGGGCGTATTTGGGAGCGGTGCGGCAAGGGAGGCCAGGCATGACCCTCAACGGCTGCCACAACAAGCCGCGGCCGGTCGCCGGCGCATGGTCGCCGTGCCGTTCTTGATGACGACCGAGTGCCAATATACGAAGACAACGCCGGATCCGCGATGCGCGGGGTGTGTGCACGAGAATACGGAAGTGATAGGAAAGGAGAAAGGCAATGAGTGAGAAGGAAATCTTGAGCGCGATCCTGCAGAAGCTCAGCGAGAAGGTGATCCCGATCGAGTTCGACCTCTGGGATGCGTCGCACATCGCGGCCTACCTGAAGCGGTCCCATAGCACAGTGCGAGACAAGATTCTATGTTTGCCGAGCTTCCCGAAGCCGATCCGCATCCAGACGGCGAACGGCACCGGGCATCCGCTCTACAAGGCCCGCGAGGTAGTCCGGTGGGCGGAAAGCTTGCAGGCCTGATCAGGAGGCTCGGTCCAAGCCGAGCTTCTTAACGATGTCGAAGTAGGTGCTCAGCCGCGGAATGTAGCCGTTCAGCGGAGGACTCAGGCGACGAATGTAGTAGGCCTCGACCGCCGGCGCGTGAAACTTCGGCACTTCGATGTACGTGTGCGAAGTCCACTCGAACCCATTGCGTTCATGCTGCTCAGCTCGAGCAGCGAAGTTTTGGCTCTGTCCAACGTAGATGCACACGTCGCCGCGGAATAGAAAATAGACCCCGCTCGCCTGCGGCATACTCGAGGCCGTGCGCGCTGCCCGAATTTCATCGTCGCTAAAGTGAAAGCATCGTGCATAATGCTCAAGCCATTTGATGGGAATCTTCTGAGTGCTATTGGCGCAATCCCACTGGAAGTGCCGGTCGACTCCGGCGCTTAATTCCCTGATCGGCTCCCTGTAGCGCTCGCGCTGATAAAGCGCCTCCCAATAGGCCAAATCGGTGGCGGAATTTTCTGGCATTTTTTTGGCAGCTCCCTCTGCAACCTGTTGAATTTGCAGAGTTAACGCTACCGGCTCCGGGCACAAGGTGCATGCCCCCTGCGGCATGTGCCGAAATCAAGGCAGTCATCCCCCTGCTATCCTGCTGTTTCCGCGATGGCTATGTCGGCCCAGGTGTCCAGTGTCGCTGCTTCGTCAGTGCGCCGCCGCGACCACCGCTACCGTGCCCCTGTGCGGATTTGCCGGCGGCGCTTCGCTGCGCGCCGCGATCTCCCGATCCGCCCCCTCGTACACCCGGGTGCTATGGCGCCACCACAGCACGCCGGCCACCACACCGGCGGCGATCGCGACCGGCGGCGAGGCCGACAGCAAGACCGCCGGGTTGTTGACGGCGGCGCCACTCCACAGCGCGCCCGAGGTCTTGATGACCAGCCGTTTCTCGTCTTCCGGCAGCTTGTCGGCGAGTTTCACCAGGCCGATCTTGGCGCCGGTGAGCGCAATCAGCCCGGCCGGCGAGGTCGCGATCAGCGGATTCAGCTCGAGCGCGCCGCTCGAGATTGCCAGGCCGGTGCTGATGCCGTCCGCCATGGCGGCCTGCATCGCGTGCTTGTCGAGTCGCTCGAGCCTGATCTTGCTCCGCTGTTCGGCGCAAGGCTCCGCCCAGCCGGCCAGGTCCGGCGCCGCCGAGGAGGGACCACGGCCGGTCGCGCATCCGACCAGGGCGGGAACGACGAGCAGGACGGTGGCGGCCATCCTGGCGAGGTGACGATACGGTGCAGTGCATTGATTGGGCATGATCCAACTCCTTGCATGACGGTTCGGTCGAGACGCGCTGCCTGGCGTGGCTGATCAATCAGACAAGCTTAGTATTCAGTAAATACCTTTTTGACAAGAATGGCCTGCGCAAGCGCAGCCCAGCGGATGAGCAAACGCAGGGCAGCCGAGCGTGCCGGGCTTCGATCCATGCACTCATCCATTGGTCGTGCCGCCGGTATGGTGTAGCATGCCGAACGGCGGCGTACCCCCTTCCCGCCGTAGCATGAGGACAAGAATTGAACATCACTATCAATGACGAACTGCGCGCCTTCGTCGACCCACTGACCGACATCGAATACGCCGCGCTCGAGCGCAGCCTGCTGGCCGAGGGCTGCCGCGACGCGCTGGTGCTGTGGCGCGACACCCTGATCGACGGCCATAACCGCTACGAGATCTGCCAGAAGCACGGGATTCCTTTCCGTACCGTGCACAACAACAACTTCGCGTCGATCGACGACGTGATGCTGTGGATGATCGACAACCACCTGGCGCGCCGCAGCGTGTCGGACTTCCAGCGCGGCGTGCTGGCGCTCAAGAAGAAAGAGATCGTCACCGCCCGCATGGCCGAGGCGCTGGCATCGGCGCCGCCCGAGCCGGAAGCCGACGACCTCGATTCGCGCCCGCCGCCGCCCTGGAACACCCGCGAAGACGTGGCCAAGGCCGCGCGCGTGTCGGCCAATACCATCAGCCAGATCGAACGCATCCAGAAGGCCGCCACGCCCGAGCTGCGCGAGGCGGTGCGCACCGGCGCGATCTCGATCAATGCGGCCGCCAACGTGGCCCAGCTGCCGGAAGAGGTACAGAAGGCCGCTGTCGCCGGCGGACGCAAGGAATTGCAGCAGGCCGCGCGCCAGGTGCGCGAGCAGAAGATGGCCACCCGCCCGAAGAAAGAGACGGTCGCGGGCGACCCGGCCGACGAGCTGGCGGCGGCGCGCGCCGAGATCGCCTCGCTGAAGGACCGCGTGGCGACCTTGTTGACCGAGAACGAAGTGCTCAAGCAGCGCCTGGTCCACGCCGGCGTCACCCAGTAAGCACGATCAACAGCTACCCAAGTACCAGCACAAGGAGACATCGCATGACGAGCACCCGCATCCTCCTGCCGGCCTTCCTGGCCTGCGCTCTCGGCGCCGCACCGGCCATCGCCGCACCGGCGCCGCCGGCGCAGGCGCAGGCTGACCGGCAGGCCCCGGCCGCGTCCGACCTGGCGCGCTGGAAGAAGACGGCGCAGCGGGTGACGATCATGCGCGACAAGTGGGGCATCCCGCACGTGTTCGGCAAGAGCGACGCCGATGCCGTGTTCGGCCTGCTGTACGCGCAGGCCGAGGACGACTTCAACCGGGTCGAGCTCAACTACATCAATGCGATGGGCCGCCTGGCCGAGGTCGAGGGCGAGCAGGAACTCTGGCGCGACCTGCGCATGAAGATGTACATCCAGCCTTCCGACATGCAGGCCAAGTACGCCGCCAGCCCGGCCTGGCTGAAAGCGCTGATGGTCGGCTTTGCCGACGGCCTGAACTACTACCTGCATACCCACCCGGAAGTGAAGCCGAAGCTGATCACCCGTTTCGAGCCCTGGATGGCGCTGAGCTTCAGCGAGGGCAGCATCGGCGGCGATATCGAATCGATCGACCTGAAGGACCTGGCGCGCTTCTACGGCAAGCGCCCCCAGGCAACGATGGCAGACAAGGTGGCGGCCCTGGACAAGGGTTTCGATGCCGAGCCGCGCGGCTCGAACGGCTTCGCAATCGCGCCCAGGCTGTCGCGTTCCGGGAATGCGCTGCTGCTGATTAACCCGCACACCTCGTTCTACTTCCGGCCCGAAGTGCACATGGTCAGCGAGCAGGGCCTGAATGCCTACGGCGCCGTGACCTGGGGCCAGTTCTTCATCTACCAGGGTTTCAACGACAAGGCCGGCTGGATGCATACCTCGGGCGGCGGCGACGTCATCGACGAATACCTCGAGACCGTGGTCGAGCGGGACGGCAAATTCTTCTACCGGTACGGCGATGGCTTGCGGCCGATGCGGGCAAGGCCGATCACGCTGCCCTACAAGACCCCGTCCGGCGCCATGGCCAGCCGCACGGTCACGGCCTACTTCACCCACCACGGCCCGGTGGTGCGCGAGCAGGGCGGCAAGTGGGTGGCCGTGAAGATGATGGACGAGCCGCTCAAGGCGCTTACGCAGTCCTACACCCGCACCAAGGCGCGCGACTACGCCGCCTTCTACAAGGCGATGCAACTGCGCACCAACTCGTCGAACAATACGGTGTATGCCGACGCGCAGGGCAACATCGCCTACTTCCACGGCAACTTCATTCCGAAGCGCGACCCGCGCTTCGACTGGTCCAGGCCGGTGGACGGCAGCACGCCCGCCACCGAATGGCAGGGCCTGCACGCCATCCCGGACACCATCACGCTGTTCAACCCGGCCAGCGGCTACATCTCGAATACCAACAACTGGCCGTTCAGCGCTTCCGGCGCGAGCAGCCCGAAGCGCCAGGACTATCCGGCCTACATGTGGTCGCTGCCGGAGAACGCGCGCGGCCGCCACGCCGAGCGGGTCCTGAAGGATGCCCGCGGCTTCACCCTCGACAGCCTGATCGCGGCCGCCTACGACAGCTACCTGACCGCCTTCGAGCCGCTGCTGCCGCAGCTGCTGCAGGACTACGACGCCCTGGCGGCGGGCGACCCGCGCAAGGCGGCCCTGGCGGCCCAGGTGGCCAGCCTGCGCGGCTGGGACCTGCGCTCCGGCGTGGACTCCAAGCCGACCTCGCTGGCCATCTACTGGGCCCAGGACATGGTGGCCCAGCATGCGCCGCGCGCCCGCGCCCAGGGCACGCCGGTGGTCGATTTCATCACCGGCAGCCTGAATGCGGACGAGCGCCTGGCGTCGCTGCAGCGGGCATCGAGCAAGCTCGACGCCGACTTCGGCAGCTGGCAGACCCCGTGGGGCGAGATCAACCGCTTCCAGCGCGCCAGCGGCGAGGTCGAGCAGCAGTACGACGACGGCAAGCCGAGCTGGCCGGTGGGCTTCGCGTCGGCCAACTGGGGTTCGCTGGCCTCGTTCGGTATGGTGGCCAAGCAAAAGACCAAGCGCATCTACGGCGACCGTGGCAACAGCTTCGTCGCGGTGGTGGAATTCGGCCCGCGCGTGCGCGCCAAGAGTATCCTTGCGGGTGGCAACAGCAACAACCCGGCCTCGAAGCACTTTGCCGACCAGGCGGAAATGTACAGCCGCGGCGAGTTCAAGGACGTGCTGTTCTACAAGGAAGACATCGAGCAGCAGCTGGAGCGCAAGTACCACCCGGGAATGTAGGAAGAACCGACATGCGCATGAGCGAGCGGCACAGGATGCTGGCGGGCGAACCCTACCACGCGAGCGACCCCGAACTGGTGGCCGAGCAAAGCCTCGCCGCGGCCTGGCTGGCGCGCTACAACGCCGCACTGGGACAGCCCGCGTCGGTGTGGCGCACCCTGCTGGCCGAGCGCCTGGGGGCGCTGGGCGAGGGCAGCATCGTGCGCCCGCCCTTCCATTGCGACTACGGCTGGAACATCCGGCTTGGCAGCCGCGTATTCGTCAATTTCAACTGCATCGTCCTCGATGTGGCGCCGGTGACGATCGGCGACGATACCCGCATCGGTCCGGCGGTGCAGATCTACACCGCCGAGCATCCGCTCGACCCGGAACTGCGCCGCAGCGGCCTGGAATCCGGGCGCCCGGTCACGATCGGCCGCAACGCCTGGATCGGCGGCGGCGCCATCATCCTGCCGGGCGTGCGCATCGGCGACGAGGCCGTGGTCGGCGCCGGCAGCGTGGTCACGCACGACGTGCCGGACGGCGCGCGTGTGGCCGGCAATCCGGCGCGCCCGCACCCGGGCTGAGGGGCGCCGGGGCGCTGGTGCCGTGGGCGGGGTGCTTGTTATAATCCTGCAATTCTTCATCTCGACCCGTGTCGACAACCGCAGTTCAGGGCAGTGCCGTGGCAAAACTCTATTTCAGGTATTCGGCGATGAACGCCGGCAAATCGACCTCCCTGTTGCAGGTGGCGCACAACTACGAAGAGCAGGGCCAGCAGGTCAAGCTCTACACGGCGGCGATCGACGACCGTTACGGCGTCGGCAGGATCACCTCGCGCCTGGGCCCGCAGCGCCAGGTCGACCTGTTCGATAGCCAGACCGATTTTCTTGCCAGCGCACCGCCGGTGGCCTGCATCCTGGTCGACGAGGCCCAGTTCCTGACCACCGTCCAGGTTGGACAATTGCACCAGGTGGCCCAGGTGCGCGGCATTCCGGTCATCTGCTACGGCTTGCGCAGCGATTTCCGCGGCCAACCGTTCCCGGGTTCGGCCTACCTGCTGGCCCTGGCCGACGACATCGAGGAAATCAAGAACATCTGCAGCTGCGGCAAGAAGGCGACCATGAACATCCGGGTCGATTGCGAGGGCCGCCGCATCCGCGAGGGCGAACAGGTCAGCATCGGCGGCAACGAAAGCTACCGCCAGGCCTGCGGCCGCTGCTTCTACGCCCGCTGAGCGGCGCGGCAGGACTGAGGCGCAGCTGATCCGGATGAGCGACATCCTCCTGTACCTGCTGCCCTCGGCGGCGCTGGCGCTGCTGCTGTGGATCGGCGCGGGTGCGCATCCGCTCTTTTTCGTATTTACCGCCGCCGGCACCCTGTGCCACGAGCTGGCGCATTTCTCGGTCGGCCTGCTGACCAATGCCGAACCGGTCGGCCTGAGCGTGATTCCGAAGCGCATCAAACAAGCCCGCGGCAGCGGCAAGGGCCACAACTGGGAGCTCGGCTCGGTCACCTTCGCCAACCTGCGCTGGTACAACGCCGCGCCGAGCGCGCTGGCGCCGCTGCTGGTGCTCGCACTGCCGTTTGCCGCCGCCTGGTGGCGCACCCGCCATGGCCTGGTGTTCGAGCCGCTCGACCTGGCGCTGGCCTTGTTGCTGGCTCCGCAATTCCTGTCGTTCTGGCCCTCGCCGGTGGACTGGCGCCTGACCGCGCGCTCCTGGCCCTGGATCCCGGTGCTCCTGCTTGCCGGCCTGATCACCTTTTACCGCGTCGAACTGCTCCAGCTTGTCAAAGGGTGAACGCCTGGCTTATGCCAGCCTTAATTGTCGGGCGAAAATGCGCAGATGCCGGCTCTGCCTTCCCCCAGCTTCCTGTAGAATGGCCCGCAAAGGGCGTATTGACCGGCCTGCCTCGCGGTCGCGCTGAAGCACAGAATTTCCGTTTCGGAGAGACGACGAATGAAGAAGCACCACCTGATCATGGCCGCAATGGCCTTCGCGATGTCCGCCCACGTGGTGACTGCCCAGCCCGAAAAAGTGCCTGCGCTTGCCGCCCTCGCGCCGGCCAAGGCAGTCGGCGCCGGCGCCGGCTCGGCCGCCGCCAACCTGCAGCTCAAGCCGCTCGCCGAGCAGACCCAGGCGGCGCTGTGGGCCTCGCGCGTGCTCGGCCGCTATCACTACAAGGCGGTGCCGCTCGACGACGCCATGTCGGTCAAGATCTTCGACAAGTACTTTGAAACGCTCGACAGCGAGAAGCTGTACTTCACCCAGGCCGACGTCGACGGCTTCGCCCCGATGCGCACCAAGATGGACGATGCGATCAACAGCGAGAACCTCACCGTTCCGTTTGCCATCTACAACCTCTACCAGCAGCGCTTCACCGAGCGCATGAACTACGCGCGCCAGCTGCTCAAGACCCGTCCCGACTTCGCCCTCGACGAGTCGATCGAGCTCGACCGCGAAAAATCGCCCTGGGCCAAGAGCGAGGACGAGATCCGCGAACTCTGGCGCAAGCGTGTCAAGAACGACTGGCTGCGCCTGAAGCTGGCCGGCAAGGACGAGAAGGCCATCCGCGAGACCCTCGACAAGCGCTACGACAACTATGTCGGCCGTATCCGCAAGCTGAACAACGAAGACGTGTTCCAGATGTTCATGAACGCGTACGCGACCGCAATCGAGCCGCACACCAACTACCTCGGCCCGCGTTCGGCCGACAACTTCGACATCGCCATGCGCCTGTCGCTGGAAGGCATCGGCGCGGTGCTGCAGTCGCGCGACGAATACACGGTCATCCGCGAAATCGTCCCGGGCAGCCCGGCCGCGCTGTCGGGCAAGCTGAAGGTGGGCGACCGCATCGTCGGCGTGGCGCAGGGCAACGGTGCGTTCACGGACGTACTGGGCTGGCGCATCGACGACGTGGTCCAGCTGGTGCGCGGCGAAAAAGGCAGCACCGTGCGCCTCGACGTGCTGCCGGGCGACGCCGGGCCCGACGCCAAGCATGTCACCGTGAGCATGGTGCGCAAGAAGATCAGCATGGAAGAGCAGGCCGCCAAGAAATCGATCATCGAAGTCAAGGATGGCGGCGTCAAGCGCCGCGTCGGCGTGATCTCGCTGCCGACCTTCTACCTCGACTTCGAGGCCCGCCGCCGCGGCGACAAGGACTACCGCAGCGCCACCCGCGACGTGGCCCGCATCCTTGCCGAACTCAAGAAAGAGAAGGTGGACAACGTCCTGATCGACCTGCGTAACAACGGTGGCGGTTCGCTGACCGAAGCCATCGAACTCACCGGCCTGTTCATCGACAAGGGGCCGGTGGTGCAGCAGCGCGACGCGCAGGGCCGCATCGAAGTCGAATCCGACCAGCAGGCCGGCCTGGCCTGGGACGGCCCGATGGGCGTGCTGATCAACCGTGGGTCGGCATCGGCATCGGAGATCTTCGCCGCGGCGGTGCAGGATTATGGCCGCGGCCTGGTGATCGGCGAGCCGAGTTTCGGCAAGGGCACCGTCCAGACCCTGATCGACCTGGATCGCTTCTCGCCGGCCGAGAAGGTGCGCTACGGCGAACTGAAGATGACCATCGCCCAGTTCTTCCGCATCAACGGCGGCACCACCCAGCTGCGCGGCGTGACGCCCGACATCAAGTTGCCGGTCCTGGCCGACCTCGACAGCTTCGGCGAATCCTCGTATGACAACGCGCTGCCGTGGGTGGCCATCAAGCCGGCCAACTACGCGCCTGCCGGCGACCTCAAGGAGCTGATCGGTCCGCTGCAGAAGCGTCACGAGGCCCGCATCGCCAAGGACAAGGAATTCCAGTTCCTGCAGGAAGACATCGCCGAGGTGCTGAAGATCCGCAAGGAAAACGCGATCTCGCTGAACGAGACCGTGCGCCGCAAGGAGCGCGACGCCCAGGAGGCCCGCGCCAAGCTGCGCGAAGCGCGCCTCGCAGGCGCCAGCGGCATCAGTACCGACGAGCCGGCTGCCGGTCCGGCGGGCAAGGAAGCGCGCGGCAAGGTGCCGGCGCCGACCAAGCCGGCCAAGGCGGTGACGTCGGTGCGCGGCGCGCCGCGCCAGGACGATGGCCTGCAATACGACGAGCGCGACCTGGCGGCGGAGCTGGCGGCCGAAAAGGCGGCCAAGGACGCCAAGGACATCCTGCTGCAGGAAGCGGCCAATATCCTGGCCGACGAAGTGGGCATGTTGCGTACCGATACCCGGATGGCCTCGCGCGCCATGCCGTACATGGCGACGCCACGCAGCGGCGATTAAGTCTGGGGGCGCCCATGGCGCCGGGCGCCTGAATGGCCGGGTCGTGCAGATGCACGGCCCGGCCATGTCGTTTGGCGCCGCGACCAGCCGTTCGACCGGCAAGCAGCTCGGCAGTTCAATCCTCATGCCCGGCAAGTCGCGACGGCGCCTGCCGTCCTGTGCGGCTCCACCGGCGCAAATTATTTAAAATACAAGCTCCGAACCCGGGATTCCCGGTCTTCTCCAGTCCTCCAGTAGGATCATTCCTACTTCATTCTGAGTAAATTTCTTAGTTTCATACCCCGCGCACGGTTGAGTTCGCCTAAAACATTGTCTTTTTTATAGTTGTGATAGCATAACTCCACGGTTGTAAAAACAACAATTTCATATCACCTTAGGAGTTATCGCCATGACAATTCGCCGCCTCGTGATCGCTGCGTTGCTCGCCAGTGCAGGTGCTGCCCATGCGGACACCATCCCTTCCCAGCCGACAACCCAGGCAAATTTCGTCTCCGGATGGACCGCCGGTAACGGTACCGACGTGCTCGGTTCGGGCGTCCTGCAAGGCAATCTCAACCTGGTGGGCGGTGTGGGCCGTAGCGCCGGCGCCGACGCCAACCTGATGGACGTGTTGATGGGTAAGGTGTCTGGCAACGTCGGCAACGTCAATGGCCAGACCACCTTGTTCTTCCAGCACGGTATCGAGGCGAACTACCTGCTGGCTTCCGGTCACGGCATCCTTGCCGCGACCTTGGGCCCGGGCAAGTCGGTCGTCGGTTCGGTCGATGGCGCGGTGATTTCGGACGGGATGGCCAAGGCCCCGGTGATGTCGGGCGGCGGCAACCAGACCGGCTCCACCGGCGGTTCGGGCGGCATGTCGGGCAACACCGGCGCCGCTTCGGGCGGCAACGGTTCGAGCGGCAACGGATCGAGCGGCGGCGCATCCAACGGCAATGGCCAGACGCCGCCAGTGTTCCTCCCGATCGAATCGACCACGCCTGGCGACAACGGCGTGCCGATCGGTCAAGTGGTCGCGCCGGCAGCCGAAGTGCCGGAACCGTCGAGCATTGCACTGATGCTGCTGGGCATGGTGGGCGCCGGCGCCATCGGCCGCCGCCGCCAGCGCTGATCACCACGGCAGGGCGCGCCATGCGCCCTGCATGCGCGCTTGCAAATCCCGAGCAGGCGGCAAAACTGTCGGGTACAATCCTTGTGAACGACCGTGCTTTTTAAGGCGGCAATCACAAGGAGACCACATGGACCTGCACTACTCGGACGAGGACCTGGCCTTTCGCGACCAGGTCCGCGCCTTCCTCGATTCCCATCTGCCCAAGGATTTGCAGGCCAAGGTGCTCAAGCACCTGCGGCTGAGCAAGGACGATTTCGTTCGCTGGCACAAGATCCTCGCCAAACAGGGCTGGGTGGCGCCCGGTTGGCCGGTCGAGTTCGGCGGCACGGGCTGGAGCCCGGTGCAACGCCACATCTTCGAGGAGGAATGCGCCCGCGCCGGCACGCCGCGTGTGATGCCTTTCGGTATCGACATGGTCGCCCCGGTCATCATGGCCTTCGGCAACCAGCAGCAGAAAGACCACTTCTTGCCGCGCATCCTGTCCTGCGAGGACTGGTGGTGCCAGGGCTATTCGGAACCCGGTGCGGGCTCCGACCTGGCTTCGCTCAAGACCAGCGCCGTACGCGGGGTCGACGCGGACGGCGAACACTACATCGTCAACGGCCAGAAGACCTGGACCACGCTGGCCCAGCACGCCGACATGATCTTCTGCCTGGTGCGCACCGATCCGTCCGTGCGCAAGCAGGAGGGCATTTCCTTCCTGCTGATCGACATGCACGCGCCGGGCGTGACGGTGCGGCCGATCATCATGCTCGACGAAGACCACGAGGTGAACGAAGTCTTCTTCGACAACGTGCGGGTACCCGCCGCCAACCTGGTGGGCCAGGAAAACCGCGGCTGGACCTATGCCAAGTACCTGCTGGGCCATGAGCGCACCGGCATCGCGGCCGTCGGGCGCAGCAAGCGCGAACTGGCCTTCCTGAAGCGCCTGGCGCGGCGCGAGCAGAACAACGGCCGCCCCTTGCTGGAAGACCCGCTGTTCGCCGCCAAGGTCGCCGACCTGGAGATCGAACTGATGGCCCTCGAGACGACGGTGCTGCGCGTACTGGCCCAGGCCAGGGAAGGTGCAAAAGCGGCGCCGGGCCCGGAAGCATCGGTACTCAAGGTGCGCGGCACCGATATCCAGCAGGCACTCACCGAACTGATGCTGGAAGCGGCCGGCCCGCTCGCCCTGGCCTTCGATGCGGCCTACCTGGAGGGCGAGCAGGAGCACGGCATCGGCGGCGACGACGATGCCGCGCCGCTCGCGTCCTACTACTTCAACTACCGCAAGACCTCCATCTACGGGGGCTCGAACGAGATCCAGCGCAACATCATTTCCCAGATGATCCTGGGGCTGTAAGGAGAATCCCGATGAATGTCGACTTCAACCCCGAACAGGTCCAGTTCGCCGATGCGCTCAAGCGCTGGATCGCGCGCGACTACAGCTTCGAACAGCGCCGCGCCATGCTCCGATCCGAAGCGGGCAGCGCCAGCCAGGCCTGGGCCACGCTGGCCGAACTGGGCATGACGGCGCTGCCGGTGCCGGAAGCGCAGGGCGGTTTCGACGGCGGCGCCGTCGACCTGTTCGTCGTCATGCGCGAGCTCGGCCGAGGATTGGTGCTGGAACCGTATTTCGCCACCGTGCTGGGCGCGCAGTTCCTCAAGTTGGGCGGCGGCCATGCGGCGCTGCTCGAGCGGGTGGCGGCCGGCGACCTGAAACTGGCCTGCGCGCTGGGCGAGCGCCAGGCGCGCCATGCCTTGCACGACATCGCGCTGCGCGCCGAGCAGGCGGGCGAGGGCTGGCGCCTGAGCGGCGAGAAAGTCGCGGTGGTGTACGGGCAGGATGCCGGCGTGCTGATCGTGTCGGCGCGCAGTGCCGGCGGCCAGCGCGACGAGGCCGGGATCAGCCTGTTCGCGCTGCCGCACGATGCGCCCGGCGTGCAGGTGACGGGCTACCGCAGCCTTGACGGGCAGCGCGCGGCCACCCTGCGCCTGGACGGCGTGGCGCTGCCGGCCTCGGCCCTGATCGGCGCGGCCGGCGCCGGCTGGGACATCCTGGACGCCGCGGCGGACTACGGCGCCGGCCTGCTGTGCGCCGAAGCCCTGGGCGCGATGGAAGCGCTGTTCGAGGCCACGCTCGACTACCTCAAGACGCGCCAGCAGTTCGGTGTCCCGATCGGCAAGTTCCAGGCCCTGCAGCACCGGATGGCGGATATGTTCATCCACCTGGAGCAGGCGCGCTCGATGGCGATGCTGGCCGCCGTGAAGCTCGACGGCGCCGATGCGGCGGAGCGCCGCCGGGTGGTCTCCGCGGCCAAGTACCGCGTCGGCCAGGCGGCGCGCTTCATCGGGCAGGGGGCGGTGCAACTGCACGGCGGCATGGGCGTCACCGACGAACTGGCGGCCGCGCACTACTTCAAGCGCCTGTCGATGATCGAGCTGACCCTGGGCGACCGCGACCACCACCTGGCGCGCTTCATGGCGCAGCCGGGCTTCCAGCAGGCCGCGTGAAGGAGCGAACATGACGCGTCATTGGTATTTCGAAGATTTTCACCCGGGCCAGGAGATCGACCTGGGCGAGCGCACGGTGAGCGAGGAGGAGATCATCGCCTTCGCGCGGCAGTTCGACCCGCAGCCCTTTCACGTCGACCGCGAGGCCGCCGGCCCCTCGATCTATGGCGGGGTGATCGCCAGCGGCTGGCACACCTGCAGCCTGATGATGCGCATGGTGGTCGATGGGATGATGTGCTCGGCGTCGAGCATGGGTTCGCCCGGCCTGGACGGCGTGCGCTGGCTGCTGCCGCTGCGCGCCGGCGACACCATCCGGGTGCGCTACCTCACCACCGCGGTCAAGGCCTCGAACTCCAAGCCCGACCGCGGCGTCGTGTGGTCGACCTGGATCGCCATCAACCAGCACGGCCAGGACATCTGCACCATCGAGGGCATGGGCATGTTCGGGAAGCGTCCCGCGGGAGGCCTCGATGCCTGAACAGATCGCATTCGCCGAGCTGCCGCGGCTGGTCGGGACCGAGGTGGCAATCTCGGACTGGTTCGCCGTCGGCCAGGAGCGCATCGATGCCTTTGCCGAGGCCACCGAAGACCGGCAGTGGATCCACGTCGACCCGCAGCGCTGCGCACGCGAATCGCCCTTCGGGGCGCCGGTGGCGCACGGCTTCCTGACCCTGTCGCTGCTGCCCGCGATGCTGGAGAGCGCGCTGCGCATCGACGGCATGCGCATGGGGCTGAACTATGGGCTGAACCGGGTGCGTTTCCCGGGGCCGCTGCCGGCCGGCAGGCGGGTGCGCGGACGCTGGACGCTGGCGGCCTGCGATCCGATCGCTGGCGGGGTGCAGCTCACATGGAATGTGAGCGTCGAGCCGGAAGGGGGAGACGGCAAGCCGGTGTGTGCGGCTGAATTCCTGGTGCGCGCCTACGCCTGAGTTTTTGTCGGGTGGTCGGCGCTGCCGACCACCCTACGTTTCAACGCGATGCGTACTTGGCCAGTTCCAGCTTGGCCAGTGCATTGCGGTGCACCTCGTCCGGACCGTCCGCCAGGCGCAGCGTACGGTTGGCGGCCCACTGGTAGGCCAGCGGGAATGCGTCCGACACCCCGGCCGCGCCGTGGGCCTGGATCGCCCAGTCCAGCACGTCCTGGGCCACGGTCGGGGCCAGCACCTTGATCATCGCGATCTCGGCCTGCGCCACCTTGTTCCCGACCGTGTCCATCATGTAGGCGGTTTTCAGGGTCAGCAGGCGCGCGGTGTCGATCCGGATGCGGCTTTCGGCGATGCGTTCGCGCCAGACGCCCTGCTCGGACAGCTTGCGGCCGAAGGCGACGCGGCTTTCCAGCCGCCGGCACATCAGTTCCAGCGCGCGCTCGGCCACGCCGATCGCGCGCATGCAATGGTGGATGCGGCCCGGTCCCAGGCGGCCCTGGGCGATCTCGAAGCCGCGTCCTTCACCCAGCAGCAGATTGGCCGCCGGCACCCGCACATTCTCGAACAGGATCTCGCAGTGGCCGTGCGGCGCGTCGTCGTAGCCGAACACCGGCAACGGGCGCACGATCGTGATGCCCGGGGTGTCTGCCGGCACCACGATCATCGATTGCTGCTGGTGGCGCGCGGCTTGCGGATCGGTCTTGCCCATCACGATGAAAACCTTGCAGCGCGGGTCGCCGGCGCCGGAAATCCACCACTTGCGGCCGTTGATGAGGTAGTCGTCGCCGTCGCGCTCGATGCGGGTGGCGATGTTGGTCGCGTCCGAGGAGGCGACCTCCGGTTCGGTCATGGCGAAGGCCGAGCGGATCTCGCCGCGCAGCAGCGGCTCGAGCCAGTCGCGCTTGATGTCTTCCGAAGCGTAGCGCTCCAGCGTCTCCATGTTGCCGGTGTCGGGCGCCGAGCAGTTGAACACCTCAGGCGCCCAGGGCACCCGGCCCATGATCTCGCACAGCGGCGCGTAATCCAGGTTCGACAGGCCTTCCGGCGCGCGGCGCGAGCGCGGCAGGAACAAATTCCACAGGCCGGCCTCGCGCGCCAGCGGCTTGAGGCCTTCGATCAGTTCGAGCGGCAGCCAGCGGGTTCCGCGCTCGCGCGCATTGGCCGCGATCTCTTGCTCGAACGCGTGTTCGTTGGGGTAGATGTGATCGGCCATGAAGGCGAGCAGGCGCGCCTGCAGTTCCTGGCAGCGCTCCGAATAGGCGAAATCCATGGGGTATCCTTGTTGTGCGGGTGGTGGGAGACAGGATCAAGCGCGGCTGCGGGTAGCGAACTGCCAGGCCATCTCGGCCATCGGCCGCGCCGCCTTGCCGTTCTCCAGGGCTTGCGCGCTCGCGGCGGTGCCGTCGACGTAGCGCTTCATGATTCCCTGCATGATGCCGGCCAGGCGGAACATGTTGTAGGCCAGGTAGAAGTCGAAGTCTTCCAGCGGGATATGCCTGCCGGTGCGTTCGCCATAGCGCGCCACGTATTCCTCCATCGACGGAATGCCGAGCGCGGCCAGGTCCAGGCCGGCGATGCCGCGGAAGCGCCCCGGCGGAATGTGCCAGCTCATGCAGTGGTAGGAAAAATCGGCGGCCGGATGGCCGAGGGTCGACAGCTCCCAGTCCAGCACCGCCAGGATGCGCGGCTCGGTGGGGTGGAAGATCATGTTGTCCAGGCGGTAGTCGCCATGCACGATGGCGGTGTCGTCGCCGGGCGGGATGTGCTGCGGCAGCCACTCGATCAGGCGCTCCATTTCCGGGATCGGTTCGGTGACGGAAGCCTGGTACTGCCTGGTCCAGCGCTCGATCTGGCGGGCAAAGTAATTGCCCGGCTTGCCGTAGTCGCCCAGCCCGATGCGCGCATGGTCGATCGTGTGCAGCCGCGCGATCACGCGGTTCTGCTCGTCGTAGATGGCGGCGCGCTCCTGCGGCGACATGCCGGGCAGCGACTGGTCCCACAGCACCCGGCCCTCGACGCATTCCATTACGTAGAAGGCGCGGCCGATGATGGCCTCGTCCAGGCACAGGGCGTACTGGCGCGGCACCGGGAAGCCGGCGCCGTGCAGCGCCGACATGACGCGGAACTCGCGGTCGATGGCATGGGCCGAGGGCAGCAGTTTCGCGGCCGGGCCGGGCTTGGTGCGCAGGACGTAACGGCTGCCCCCCACGCTCAGGCGGAAGGTCGGGTTGGACTGGCCGCCCTTGAACTGCTCGACGGCGAGCGGGCCGCTGGGGTAGCCCTCGACGTTTGCGGCGAGCCAGGCGCCCAGGGCTTCGGTGTCGAAGCGCTGGCGTTCCGACACCTCCTTGGTGCCCATCATTTCTTCGTACATCGCGTCTCCCTGATGATGTTGATCGTCTATTCTAGACCGCAAACGCACGAGCGTGCTATTTCTTTGCGGGTGAGGGCGTCCGGCGGACGCATCGGTCTCAGCGTCCCCGCCGGTATTGGTCGAACAGCTGTTCCATGGTGGTGGCGCGGGCCTCGGGCTGCAGCGGGCCGGGCGGTACATAGTTGACGAAGCGCACCACCCAGTCGTGCGGCGCCGTCCCCACGTCGAGCGCGTTGATGCAGCCCGCGGCCTGCGACAGGCCGCCCAGGAACGGGCGCCGCCCACGGCTTTGCCCGGCCAGCGCCAGCGACAGGATCGCGCAGTTGACGCCGCCGTGCAGCACCAGCAGCACGGTCTCCCAGTCGCTCGCGGCGCGCAGGCGTGCGATGGCCGGATGGACCCGGTCCATCATGTCGCCGACCGATTCGCCGCCCAGGAAGCGCTGGTCTTCGTCGACCATGCCTTCGAAGGCGCCGGTGAAGGCGCGCCGCAGGTCCTGCACCGGAATGGCGGACAGGCGCCCGCCGCGGATTTCATGCAGTTCCGGCCATGCCTCGCTGGCGATGTCCTGGCCGCTCGCGGCCAGCACCCGGCGCGCGGTCTCCACCGTGCGCGGCAGGGTCGAGGTGATGACGCGGTCGAAGCGCACCCCGGCCGCGCGAAAGGCGTGGCCGGCGCAATCGGCCTGGGCCTGGCCGGCCGGGTTCAGGGCCACCGACTCGGGCAGGAAAGGGCGGCCGGCGTCGTCGAAATAGGTGACGCTGCCGTGCCGCATCAGGTAGATGCGGCGGCGCAGCGCCCCCGGGTGGCTTGCATCCATCGGGACTCCTCCTCGGTTTTGTTGGCCATCTTACACGCGATGCCATGCCGGCGAGGCGAAACGGCGACACTTTGCCCTCTGGCAGTTAATTCCAGCAGTCAATTTCCGGCTGATCTGGCATAAAATGTTCGTTGCAAGATAAAAAAAAGGGATGTTCATGGCAAGGCCGGAAAAAATTCGTCTGGGCGAGGTGCTGATCCAGCAGAAGCTGCTGTCGGAAGAGCAGCTGAACCAGGCGCTGGCGGACCAGAAGCGCACCGGGCGCAAGCTGGGGCGGGTGTTCGTCGAAAGCGGCTTCGTCACCGAAGAGCAGATTTCCGGCGCGCTGGCGCGCCAGATGAACATTCCGTACATCAACCTCAAGTTCTACAACATCAACGCCGAGCTGGTGCGCCTGCTGCCGGAAACCGCCGCGCGGCGCTTCCGCGCGCTGGTGCTGGAAGATCGCCGCGAGACCCTGCTGGTGGGGGTCTCCGACCCGACCGACCTGTTCGGCTACGACGAGATCGCGCGCCTGCTCAAGAAGACCGTCGAGCTGGCGGTGGTCAACGAGACCGAGGTTCTGGGCGCGATCGACCGCATCTACCGCCGCACCGACCAGATCACCGATTTCGCGCGCGAGGTCGAGCAGGACCTGGGCGACACCTCGATCGACTTCGGGGCGCTGGCCGCCAACCCCGGCCTGGAAGAGGCGCCGATCGTCAAGCTGCTGCAGTCGGTGTTCGACGACGCGGCCCAGGTGCGCGCCTCGGACATCCACATCGAGCCGCAGGACGGGCGCCTGCAGATCCGCTTCCGGATCGACGGCGTGCTGCACCTGCAGACCGAGGCCGACATCAAGGTGGCCACCCCGCTGGCGCTGCGCCTCAAGCTCATGGCCGATCTCGACATCTCCGAGAAGCGCCTGCCGCAGGACGGCCGCTTCGCGGTCAAGGTGCGCAACCAGCGCATCGACGTGCGTATCTCGACCATGCCGACCCAGTACGGCGAGTCGGTGGTCATGCGTCTGCTGAACCAGGGCGGCACCACGCTGCGCCTGGACGCGATCGGCATGCCGCCCCGCATCGTCGAGCGCTTCCGCGCCCTGGTGCAGCGGCCGAACGGCCTGGTGCTGGTGACCGGCCCCACCGGCAGCGGCAAGACCACCACCCTGTACAGCGCGCTGGCCGAGCTGAACTCGGTCGAGAAGAAGCTGATCACGGTCGAGGACCCGGTCGAATACCGCCTGAAAGGCATCAACCAGGTGCAGGTGAACGACAAGATCGAGCTCTCGTTCGCGCGCGTGCTGCGCTCCGCGCTGCGCCAGGACCCGGACATCGTGCTGGTCGGCGAGATGCGCGACCAGGAAACCGCCCAGATCGGCCTGCGCGCCGCGATGACCGGCCACCTGGTGCTGTCGACCCTGCACACCAACGACGCCGCCTCGACCCCGCTGCGCCTGATGGACATGGGGGTGCCGCGCTACATGGTGGGCGGTTCGCTGCAGGCGGTGCTGGCCCAGCGCCTGGTGCGCGTGATCTGCGAAAGCTGCGCCACGCCCTGCCGGCCGACGCCGGCCGAGGTGAACTGGCTGCGCGCCGAGCTGGGCGAGCATGCGGCCAGCACCCCGTTCTTCCACGGAAAGGGCTGCTCGCACTGTAACGGCACCGGTTTCCGCGGCCGTACCGGCGTCTACGAGCTGCTCGAGATGACGCGCGCCGTCACCGATGCCGCCAACCATCCGGACCCGGCCCACTTCCTGAAGGTGGCGCACGCCGAGATGGGCGGCGAGACCTTGCGCCGGCACGGCGTGAGCCTGGCGGTGCAGGGCCGTACCACCATCGCCGAGGCGATGCGGATCAGCAACCAGCAAGACGACTGATGCCCTATTTTTCCTACAAGGCGCGCAACGCCGCCGGCGAACTGCTGCAGGGCATCCTGGAAGGCGCCGACAGCGGCGCCATCGCCGACCAGCTGTTCGGCAGCGGCGCCACGCCGGTCGAGATCAACCCCAGCCGCAAGGGACCGGGCGCGAAAGAAGGCGCCGATGGACTGCTGGCGCGCCTGAACGAAAAGAAGATCACCTCGATCGACGTGCAGCTGTTCAGCCGCCAGATCTATACCCTGCTCAAGTCCGGGGTGCCGATCATGCGCGGCCTGGCCGGCCTGCAGGAATCGAGCATCAACAAATCCTTCGGCAAGGTGATCAAGGACCTGCGCGAGTCGCTCGACGCCGGCCGCGAGCTGTCGAGCGCGATGGGGCGCCATCCGAAGGTCTTCAACACCTTCTACCTGTCGATGGTGAGGGTGGGGGAGATGACCGGCCGCCTGGAAGAGGTCTTCCTGCGCTTGTTCGACCACCTCGAGTTCGACCGCGACATGCGCGAGCGGGTCAAGACCGCGCTGCGCTATCCGAGCTTCGTGGTGATCGCGATGGCGATCGCCATGGTCATCGTCAACGTGTTCGTGATTCCCCAGTTCGCCTCGGTGTTCAAGACCTTCAATGCCGAGCTGCCCTTGATGACCCGGCTCCTGCTGGCGAGCTCGAACTTCACGGTCGCCTACTGGCCCGCCATGCTGGCCATGGCGCTAGGGGCCGTGTTCGGCTTTCGCGCCTGGGTCGGCACGCCCGGGGGAAGGATGGCCTGGGACAGGCATAAACTGCGTCTGCCGATCGCGGGCAAGATCATCCACAAGGCGACCATGGCGCGCTTCGCGCGCAGTTTCGCGCTCTCGACCCGCAGCGGGGTGCCGATCGTGCAGGCGCTGACGGTGGTCTCGCAGACCGCCGACAACGCCTACCTGAGCGCGCGCATCGAAGGCATGCGCGACGGCGTGGAACGCGGCGAGAGCATCCTGCGCACCTCGACCGCCGCCAATGTGTTCACCCCGATCGTGCTGCAGATGATCGCGGTAGGCGAGGAATCCGGCTCGCTCGACGAGCTGATGGACGAGATCGCGCAGATGTACGAGCGCGAGGTCGACTACGAGCTCAAGACGCTGTCGAGCCAGATCGAACCGATCCTGATCACCTTCCTGGGCGTGATGGTGCTGGTGCTGGCGCTCGGCATCTTCCTGCCGATCTGGGACCTGGGCAAGGCTGCCCTGCACGGAGGCTGAGGATGCTGCCGGCCCGCGCCCGTGGGGCGACCCGCTTCGAATTTGCCGTGTGCGCCGTCGTGGTCGCATTGTTGGCGGGTATGCTGCTGGGCCGGCTGCTCGAGTGGCGCACGGCATCGGAGCGCACCCTTGCCTACCACGTGGTCGGGGCTTTGCGCACCGCGCTGGCGGCGCGCGCGACGCAACTCGGCATGACCGAGGGGCAAGAGGCGCTCGAGGCCCTGGCGCAACAGAATCCGATGACCTGGCTCGCCAGGCTGCCCGCCAACTATCTCGGCGAGTACAGCTCGCCGGACCTGGCGACGCTGCGCCGCGGCGGCTGGTTTTTCGACCGGACCGATCGCACCGTCAATTATTTGTTAAGTAGCGACACTTTTTCTTCTGGGACATCTAAATTGCTGAAGTTCAAGGTAGAATTGTCCCGTTCAAATAACCCGGCCGCCAGCGATGCGCGGAGCGGATACCACGGGGCCCTGGTCATCGACGAAGTCGGGGCCGGAACCCAACCTTGAGACTGCGGGCCGAACCCGCGCCATTTCTTCGGAGAG
This sequence comes from Massilia sp. UMI-21, assembly GCA_015277795.1. Classification (NCBI taxonomy): domain Bacteria; kingdom Pseudomonadati; phylum Pseudomonadota; class Betaproteobacteria; order Burkholderiales; family Oxalobacteraceae; genus Massilia; species Massilia sp. UMI-21. The sequence continues at coordinate 2,578,765 of CP063848.1, forward strand.
AACTACATGAAAAATTATTCCAGCAAAAGCGCGCAGGGCGGCTTCACCCTGATCGAACTGATCGTCGTGATCGTCATCCTGGGCATCCTGGCCGCTACCGCGCTGCCGAAGTTCGCCAGCCTCGGCGCCGATGCGCGCGCCGCGTCGCTCAAGGCCGCCCAGGGTTCGCTCAATTCCTCGGCGGCGGTCTTCCATGCCAAGTGGCTGCTGGATTCGAGCGTGAACAGCATCAAGGTCGAAGGCACCACCGTCGCCATCACCAACGGCTATCCGAGCGCATCGGCCGCCTTCGCCACTGCCGCCGGCCTGAAGGCGGAGGACTACACCATCAGCACCGCAGGTGGTGTGCTGACGATTTCCCCGCTCAAGATCCCGACCGCGGCAAGGCAGACCTGCAAGGTGACCTACACGCCCGCGACCGCCGCCGTGGCGCCGCTCGTCAAGCTCGACGTGACCAAGTGCGAGTAATCCTGGCCAGCTAGTTGCCAACGGCATGGCTGTCCCACCGCGTCATGCCCGGCGAAATCCCGATCGAGCCCGTTTGATCCTCCTTTCGAACCGATTCCGCTCGCGTCCGGCACGCCGGGCGCGCGGCTTCACGATGGTCGAACTGGTCATCGTGATGGTCCTCATCGGCATCCTCGGCGCCATCGCGGCGGGGCGCTTCTTCGACCGCGGCGGCTTCGACGCCGCCGCCTTCGCCGACCAGACCCGGGCGCTGCTGCGCTACGGCCAGAAGCTGGCCATCGCGCGCAATTCCCCGGTCTACGTCCTGCTCGGCGGCCAGCGCGTCGCGCTGTGCGCCACGCAGCCGCACGGCGGCTGTCCTCTCCTCGGCCGCGTCGTCGCCCCCGGCGGCAACGTGGGCGACCCGGCGTCCGCCACCCGGTGCGGCGACGAGCGCTGGTACTGCCTCGGCCTGCCCGATGGCGTGCAGATCTCGCTGTCGGTCCCGATGACCGAATTCGGTTTCGACGCCCTCGGGCGTCCAATCGCCACCAGCGGCAGCTTCGGCGGCCTCGCCATGACCGTCACCGGCCAGGGCGAGCGCCACAGCGTGTCGGTCGAGCCGGAAACCGGCTATGTACGCTAGGCCGCCGCGCGCCGGACGCCAGTCCGGCCTGACCCTGATCGAACTGATCATGTTCATCCTGATCGTCGGGGTGGCGCTGGCCGGCATCATCGGTGTCCTCAGCCTCACCACCAAGGCAAGTGCGGACCCGCTGCGCCGCAAGCAGGCCCTGATGATCGCCGAAGGCCTGCTCGAGGAAGTCCGCCTGGCGCGTTTCACGTTCTGCGACCCCAGCGCCGGCCGGGCCGGCGACGACACGGTGACGGGCAGCGCCGAATGCGACGTGCCCGAGAACTGGGGGCCGGAGGCGGGAGGCAGCCGCCCCTACGACAACATCAACGACTACGTGAGCGCAGCCGGCAAGGCCGCGAACAGCTTCAACGACGCCCAGGGCCGGCTGGCCGACGCCAACGGCACGCCGATGAACCTGGGCGGCTACAGCGCCACGGTCACGGTGACGCCGCAAGCGCTCGGCGGCATCGCCGTTCCCAACGCCGGCGCGGCCGACGCCGACGCGCTGCGCATCCGGGTCGAAGTGCGCTACGGCGGCGAGGCCGTGGTGCTCGACGGCTACCGCACGCGCTACGCGCCGAATTTCCCATGATGCCGCTGCGCGCGCCGACCCGGGCCCGCCGCGCAGGCGGCTTCACGCTGGTCGAGGCGATCCTGGTGATCGTCATCATCGGCATCATCGGCGCCATCGTCGCCGTGTTCATCCGCGCGCCGGTCCAGGGCTACGTCGACAGCGCGGAGCGCGCGGCGGCCTCGGACGAAGCCGACCTGGCGCTGCGCCGCATCGCGCGCGACCTGCGCCTGGCCCTGCCCAACAGCGTCCGCGTCAGCGGCGACGGCAGCGCCATCGAATTCCTGCTCACCTCGACCGGGGGGCGCTACCTCGCGGTCGAGGACGACGTGCCCGGCCTGCCGCCGCTCGACTTCGACGACCCCGGCCAGCGCCAGTTCGCGGTCATCGGCGGCACCATGCAGCCGATCCAGGTCGGGAACTACATCGTGGTGTACAACCTGGGGGAGGGCATCCCGCCCTCGGACGCCTATCGCTACCGGGGCGGGATCGACGCCGCCAATGGCTTCGACATCAACATCGCCCGCGTGAGCGGGGTCGACCTGGGCAACCCGGACATTCCCCTGGTGACGCTCGAGGACAACCCCTTCGCGCGCCAGTCGGTGCCCATGCCCTCGCCGGGCCGGCGCTTCCAGGTGGTGACCACGCCGGTGACCTACCGTTGCGCGCCCATGGCCGACGGCGGCCTGGCGCTGGTGCGCCACTGGGATTACCCGATCGCCGCGCTGCAATCCGCGCCGCCCCAGGGCGGCGCGCGCCAGGCGAGTATCGCCACCCGCGTGGATGCCTGCGGCGGCATCTTCCAGTACGGAAGCGACGCCAGCCGGCGCAGCGGCCTGATCGTCCTGAACCTGCCGCTGCGCGTGCGCAGCGGCGGCGTGAACAGCGTGTTGCGCCTGGTACACCAGGTGCATGTCGACAATACGCCATGAAGACCAACCCATTCCATCCGCGCCGTGTGCGCCGTTGTGCCGGTGTCGGACTCGTCACCGCCATCTTCCTGCTGGTCGTGCTGGCGGGCCTGGCCGTGGCCGCCGTCCGCATCTCCAGCGTACAGCAGGCCAGCTCCAGCCTGGACCTGGACGGCGCGCGCGCCTACCAGGCCGCGCGGGCCGGTATCGAATGGGGCTTGTACCAGCGCCTGCGCAACAATGCCTGCCCGAACCAGAGCTTCGCGCTGCCGGCCGACAGCGCGCTGGCGCGCTTCACGGTGAGCGTCACCTGCACCCAGGTCGACGGACCGCTTGATGCCGCCGGCAGCACTGCGAACACCACGCGCTGGCGCATCGTGGCGGTCGCCTGCAACGCGCCGGTCGGCGGCGTCTGCACCAGCGCCGCCCTGGGCGGCGGCCCCGATTTCGTGCGGCGCCGGCTGGAGGTGCTGCTATGAGGCTGCTTGCCCGCCCGGCGCTCGCGGCGACCCTGATCGCGACGCTTATCTCGACCCTGGGCGCGGCGCCCCGGGCCTCGGCCGACACCCCGGTCTACCTGTACAAGAGCTTTTCGGGCAATGTGAATTTCGCCGGGACCCAGGTCACCATCCGCGACCGCGCCTCGAACGCGAGTCCTTGCGCGGTGAGTGCGGACAACGTGACCCAGAGCGCCAGCCTGAGCCTGCCGACGGATGCGACGGTGGTGTCGGCGCACCTGTACTGGGCCGGGTCGGGGGCGACGGACAGTTCGGTCATCATGAACGGCAGGGCGGTGACGGGCGACGCCGGCCGCAGCTACACCTCGGCCACGATCGGCGGCGGCTTCGACTATTTCTCGGTCGCCGCCGACGTCACCGCGCAGGTCAGAGACAAGGGCGCGGGGACCTATCGATTCTCGGGCCTGCAGGTCGCGACAGGCAATCCCTGGTGCAGCCGCAGCGCCGTGCTGGGCGGCTTCGCGCTGGTGGTGGTGTACTCGCATCGCGACGAGATCTACCGCACCCTCAACCTCTACGAGGGTTTCCGCGCCTTGCTCAACAGCGAGCAGCGGCTCGTCATGAGCAACTTCGAGGTGCCGCCGAATGTCACGCCGTCGGCCGTGGGCAGGTTCGGCCACCTGGTCTGGGAAGGTGACTCGGACATCGCGCAAGGCGGCGAGTCGCTGAGCTTCCATAACGTGGCGCTGAACCAGTCCGTCTATGCACCCTCAGGCAATAATTTCAACTCCAGGAGCAGCGTCAATGCCGACCTGTATTCCAAGGGCATCGATTACGACACCTACAGCCTCACCGGCTGGCCGGCGGGACTGAGCTCGGTCGCGGCCGTGTTTCGTACCGGGGGCGACCTGGTGCTGCTCAACACGGCGGTGCTGGCCGTGCCCAGTTCGCCGGCGGCCGACCTGTCGGTCGCGCTGGTGCGCAATAACGAATTGCGCGCCAACTCGTCCGCCAGCTACACCGTGACGGTCACGAACAATGGGCCTGGCGTCGAACCGGGTCCGACCAGGCTCACCCTGAGCTTGCCGAGCGGGATGTCCTACGCCTCGTTCAGTGGCGCCAACTGGAATTGCAGCGGCTCGGGCGGCAGCGCGACCTGCACCTACACCGGCGCCATCAACAAGGGCGGCAAGGCGGTGCTGACCCTGAATGCGGTGGTGGCCTCCGGCGCAAGCGGCAGCAAGACGACCACGGTGACCGTGACGGGGAATAACGATCCCGCCACCGCCAACGACCAGGCCAGCGATACGGCGACCGTCGGCGGCGCGGGAGGGATCTCGTACGAATACACGGAGCGCGCATGCGGCGCCGGGGAATTGGTGGCGCCCGGCCCCGGCCCAGGCATCTGTCCGCTGTTCGCCGGCCCGGTGGTGGCCGGGAGCACGGCGACGATCTTCCTGACCACCGTCGATGGCGCCAACAAGGCCAAGGCCTTGAGCAGCTCGCAGTCGTCGACCGTGAAACTCGACCTGGCGCTCGGCTGCGTCAATCCGTCCAGCTACGCCGACGACAAGATCAAGGCGTATTACGGCGGCGTCGAGCTTGCGCTGTGCGGGAACGACGCCACGGTCGGCACCTCGACCTCGGCCTGGAAGCGCGTCAATGCCAACTTCGCCCCGAACGAGATCTCGATGAAGCTCAGTTTCCGCTACGGCGACGTGGGCGCGATCAAGCTGTACGCGCGGACCGACACCGGCATCGTCGACTTCGTGCAGTTCGTCTCGGTGCCCGAGTCGTTCCGCCTGACCATCCGGAACGCCCAGGGCCAGGCCAACCCGGGCGCGGTCGGCCTGGCGCAGCAGGGCTTCGTGCGCGCCGGCGAGAGGTTCACGATCGGGGTCGAGGCGCTGTCGGCCGTGTACACCAACGCGGCCGGGGTGCGGGATCGTCACGCCGTGCCGAACTTCGGCCGGGAAGAGGGTGGGCGCCGCGCGCTGCTGGTCAACAGCATCGCCCGCATCGATACGCCGGCCGGCACCGCCACGGCCGCCGAGAACCCGCCGCTGGAAGGCAGCTATCCGGACCGCGGCGCCTACACCGGCAACGCGTTCTACTGGAGCGACATCGGCAGCTTCGCCCTGACGGTCGGCCTCGAGGACGGCCTTTACCTGGGGGCGAGCGCCGGCGCAGTCGGCACCCAAACGGTGGGGCGCGTCTATCCGGCCTATTTCTCGACCTATACCGGCCCGGGGCCGGAAGACGGCGACCTGGCCGGCTTCCCCTGCCTGACGCGGATGAACTGTCCGATCGTCGGACTGGCCAAGGTGAAGGGAGCGGTGTACGCGAACCAGCCCTTCGACGTCACCGTTGCCGCGCACGATGAAAGCGGCCGCAGGCTCGCCAACTTCGACCACACCCGCTTCCCGTCGCTGGTGCCGGCACTGACGCTGGCGGCGGTGGACGCCCCCGGCACCGGCGCCCCGTTCGCCGGGCGGATCACGCCGGGACTGGCGGCCGCCGTGGGCAGCGCCGCCAATGCCAGCACCCGGTCCATGAAGTTCGGCCTGGGAACGCCGTACGACGCCGGCGCCGCCCGCAGCGCCTGGCTGGCGCCGACCGCCGTTTACCTGCGCGCCACCGCCCCGGACAATCGCCTGGGAAGCCCGCTCACGATCAGCACCGTGCAAAGCGACGCGACGCAGTCGGAGGAGGGCGGCGTCATGGTCGTCAACGGCCGCCTGTCGATCGCGAGCCTGATCGGGTCGGAACTGCTGCGCACGCCGGTACCGCTGCAGGCGCAGTACTGGAACGGACGCAACTGGGAAAACAATACCGCGTTCTCGCATGCCAGCCTGCTGGACGCCGGCCAGGCCCGGTTCACCGACTGCCGCAATACGCTCCTCCTGAAGGGCGCGGTGGCGCCCGACAACTGCAATACGGCAGTGGTCAAGGCGGCCGGCGCCGGCCCGCTGGCACTGAGCGACGGGGCTGCGCGCCTGGTGCTGGCGCCGGTGGGGGCGGGGCAATCCGGGCGGGTGCGGATCCGGCTGGTGGGAGTCGACTGGCTGCCGAGCACCTTCGGCCAGGTCACGATCGGCGCTTACCGCAGCCCCGTGATCTATGTCCGTGAGATGTACTGACAACAGAATCCGATTCGAAGCGCGATAAAAGCCGCATTTTCATCGTTTGCCCCGCCTTTTTTTGGTCCAGCTGGGCAACTCTTGAATATAATCAAGTCTTTGCATGATTTTCGTTGCCGCGACGACAGGACTGATGCTGCTTGATGCGTTTTTTTAGAAAAGCCAAGAAGAAGGATGGGTGGTTGGCCATTGCCGTGCAGCGCGATGGACTGGCTGCCGCGTGCGTCAAGCCCGGCCAGGACAAGCCGCTGGTCCGCTTTGCGCATTTCCTTCCGGGGCAGCCCGATGCCGGCGTGCTGGAAAAGGCCGGACGCGAGGGCCATGCCGAGCAGTATCGCTGCGCGACCCTGCTCGGTGGCGGCGAGTACCAGGTGATCAGTGTCGAGGCGCCCAATGTGCCGCAGGAAGAACTGCGTACGGCGATCAAGTGGCGCCTGAAAGACATTCTCGATTTCCCGGTGACCGATGCCACGGTCGACGTGCTCGACATCCCGCTGGACGCCGCCGCGCAAGGACGCGCCCAGCAGTCGGTATTCGCCGTCGCCGCGCGCAATAGCGTGATCCGCCCGCGCCAGAAGCTGTTCCTCGACGCCAAGGTCGAGCTGCAGGTGATCGATATCCCCGAAATGGCCCAACGCAACATCTCGGCCATGCTCGAACCGGAAGGGCGCGGCGTCGCCATGCTCTCGTTCGGCGACGACGGCGGCTTGCTGACGGTCTCGTACCGCGGCCAGCTCTACCTGTCGCGCCGGTTCGATCTCACCCTCGACCAGCTGCTCGATACCGACCACGAGCGCAAGCACGCGGGCTTCGACCGCATCACCCTGGAATTGCAGCGTTCGCTGGATCACTTCGAGCGCCAGTTTTCCTTTGTCAGCGTGTCGAAGCTGGTCCTGGCGCCATCGACCGTCGAGGGCCTGGAGGAATATCTCTCGAGTAACCTCTACATGCCGGTCGACAGCCTCGACCTGGGCACGGTGTTCGACCTGGCACGCACGCCCGAGCTGGCCGACAAGGCGCTGCAGCAGCGTTTCTTCCTGGCCCTCGGCGCGGCATTGCGGACGGAGCGGAGCGCATGAGCGACCTGTCGACGATGCCGCCGCCGCAGCAGATCAACCTGTTCAACCCGGCCTTCCAACCCCAGAAGAAGTTGCTGAGCGCGCCGATGATGGGCCTTGCCCTGCTGGTGCTGGCGGCCGGGATGGCGGTGCTGGCCGTCGGCCTGGACATGCGCACCACCCGCATGCGGCAAGAGGCCGAGTCCGGGGCCGACAGCCTGGCGCGCAAGCAGGCGCGCCTGGCGACGGTGACTACCGAGTTCGCCCCGCGTACCAAGAGCGCGGAGCTGGACGCCGAGATCGCGCAGGCCGACGTGCGCCTGGCCGCCCTGCGCCACGTATCCGGCGTACTCGAGCGTGGCGAGCTGGGCGACGTCAATGGTTACGCCGGCTACTTCCGGGCCCTGGCGCGCCAGGGTGTGCCCGGCCTGTGGCTGACCGGCGTGACGGTCGCCGGCAGCAATATCGGCATCAGGGGTCGGACGCTCGATCCGAAGCTGGTGCCCGCCTATATCAATCGCCTGACCCAGGAGCCGCTGATGCAGGGCAAGTCCTTTGCAAGCCTGCAGATCGGCCAGGCCGAGCCGGTCCAGGTGACCGGCGCCGACGGCAAGGCGCTGCCCGCGCCGGCGCCCTACGTCGAGTTCAGCCTGCAGTCCGTGGCGGAGGCGCCGCAGCCATGAAGCAGCGCCTGCGTCAGCTTGCCGCGCGTATCGACGCGCTGACCCTGCGCGAACAGGCGCTGGGGTTTGCCGCGGCGGTGGCGGTGTGCGCCTTTGCCGGCTACCAGCTGGCGCTTGCGCCGATCTACCGCGAGCAGGAAGCGCTGCTCGAACAGATCCTCCAGCAACGCAACGACATGATGGGCATCGACGCCGAGATCGTGGCCAAGGTCGCGGCCTACCAGGTCGATCCGGATGCGGCCGCGCGCGCGCGCCTGGCGCGGGTCGAGCAGGAGTCGGCGACCATCGGCGACGCCTTGCTGGCGATGCAGGACGGCCTGGTCGCACCGGAGCGCATGGCGCCGCTGGTCGATGCGATCCTGCGCGCCAACGGCCGCCTGCAACTGGTATCGATGCGTACCCTGCCGGTGGAGACCGTCGCCGGCCAGGGCGCCGGAGCGCCGCCGGACCCCGCCGCCGCCGCGGTGGCGCCGGCCGATTCCGGCAGCCTGCCGCCGGCCGCTGCCGGCAAAGCGGCCGACCTGCTGTATCGCCACGGTGTCGAAGTCACCGTGCGCGGCAACTATCTCGACATGGTCGACTACATGAGCGCGCTCGAAGCGATGCCGACCCGGCTGTTCTGGGGCAAGGCGCAACTCGAGGTGGAGGAATATCCGGCCTCCCGCCTGACGCTGACGCTCTACACCCTGAGCCTGGACCGGAATTGGATGAAGCTGTGAAGACACTGACCGCAACCGCCCTGGCAGCCCTGATGCTGACCACGCCCTTCGCCCGGCCCGCCTTCGCGCAGGCATTGCCCGATCCGACCCGCCCGCCGGCGTCGCTGGGCGCCCCGCTCGATGCGACCGGCAGCGCCGGAGATGGCTTGCCGCGCCTGCAATCGGTACTGATCGCGCCGCGCGCGGGTGGACGCCAGGTGGCCGTGATCGATGGCGAGACCGTCCGCCTCGGCGACATGTTCAAGGGCGCGCGCGTGGCGCGCATGCGCCCGTCCGAGGTCGTGCTGGTACGCGGACGCGAGCGCCAGGTGCTGCGCCTGGAACCGGCGCCGGCCGAACCGGCGGGCAGCGGCATCGCGCGCGCCAACTGACGGAGACACCATGCGGACATCCTTCCTGATCCCTGCCTTTGCCATGCTGCTGGCCGCTTGCCAGACCGCCCGCAACACCGACACCTATGACGCGATCGGGCGCGAACTGGCAAACGCCAACAGCCAGCCGGCTGCGGCCCCGGCGCTGGACGACGCCGTCGCCAAGGCCTTGCTGCCGCCGGCGAGCGCCCTGGCCACCCAGCTGCCCAAGGCCCGGCCGGCGCTCGAGGAACGCTTCAATGTGTCGTTCAACAACGTCCCGGCGCAGCAGTTCTTCCGCTCGATCGTGGCCGGCACCCGCTACAACATGCTGGTGCACCCCGAGGTCAGCGGCAGCATCAGCGCCAACCTGAAGGACGTGACCCTGGCCGAGACCCTCGAAGCGGTCAAGGAAATGTACGGCTACGACTACAAGATCGACGGCGCCCGCATCACGATTCGTCCCTTGACGATGCAGACGCGGATGTTTCATGTGAACTACCTGACGGCCCAGCGTCGCGGCAGCTCGAACCTGCGCGTGAGCTCGACGTCGGTGGCCGACGCCAACCGCAATGGCAACGACGGCAACAACCAGAACAACCAGAACGTCCAGAACAACCAGAACGGGCCGAACAACGGCGGCAACCAGAACGGCGGCAACGCGGTACAGCTGGAGAGCACCGACGTCAGCACGACCTCGCTGAACGATTTCTGGGCCGACCTGAAGGCCGCGATCGACGCCATCGTCGGCTCGAAGGAGGGCGGGCGCAGCGTGGTGGTCAGCCCGCAGTCCGGCGTGCTGGTGATCCGCGCCATGCCCGACGAGCTGCGCAATGTCGACATGTACCTGAAGGCGACCCAACTGTCGGTGGACCGCCAGGTCATCCTGGAGGCGAAGATCCTGGAGGTCGAGCTGAACGACCGCTTCCAGAGCGGCATCAACTGGGCCACGTTCGCTTCGTTCCGCAGTTCGCACGCCAATCGCGTCTCGGGCGGCATGATCTCGCCGGGCGCCAACCTGGCGCCGCTGCCGTACGAAGGCGGGCAGCCGGCCGTCATCGCCAACGGCAGCGGCCTGCAGGCCAGCACCGGATTCTCGCTGTCGCAGGCCGCCACGGCGGCCGGATCGCTGTTCGGTTTCGCCTTCCAGACCAATAACTTCGCGGCCCTGATTTCCTTCCTGGAGTCGCAGGGCACGGTCCACGTGCTGTCCAGCCCGCGCATCGCGGCGGTGAACAACCAGAAGGCCGTGCTCAAGATCGGTACCGACGAGTTCTTCGTCACCGGCGTGACCACCACCACCAACAGCACCACGACCGGCAACACCATCACGCCGAGCGTCACCCTGCAGCCCTTCTTCTCGGGCGTGGTGCTGGACGTGACGCCGCAGATCGACGACAAGGGCAACATCCTGCTGCACGTGCACCCGTCGGTGAGCCAGGTGACGACCGTGAACAAGGGCGTCGACCTGGGCAGCGCCGGCACCCTGAACCTGCCCCTGGCGGCATCGAGCACGTCGGAACTGGACAGCATCGTGCGCGGGCAGAACGGCCGCGTGGTCGCGATCGGCGGCCTGATGCGCCAGGCCTCGAGCGGCGACACCGACCAGCTGCCCGGCGCCGACAGGCTGCCGGTGCTGGGGGCCCTGTTCCGCAACAAGAACCGGGTCAACCAGAAGCGCGAACTGGTGGTGCTGATCAAGCCGACGATCGTCGAGGGCGCCAACGACTGGAGCCAGGACCTGCTCGACACCACGCGCCGCATCGATCGCCTGAACCCGGCGGGGCAGGGCATCACGCGCTCGGAGCGCAGGTAATGTACGCGGCACATTTCGGCCTGCGCGAACTGCCGTTCGGGATCACGCCGGACACCAGCTTCTTCTTCGGTAGTCCGCGCTCGCAGGAGGCGCTCAACACCCTGCTGGTGGCGGCGCGCGGCGGCGAAGGCTTCATCAAGATCACCGGCGAAGTCGGCACCGGCAAGACGCTGCTGTGCCGCAAGTTCATGGCGACCCTCGGCGAGGGTGTCGTCACCGCCTACATCCCGAATCCCTACCTGGAGCCGCGTACCCTGATGCTGGCCCTGGCCGACGAGCTGGAAGTCGAACTCGAACGCGATGTCGACCAGCACCAGCTGCTCAAGGCGATCAACCATCGTCTGCTCGAGCTCGCCGGGCGCGGCCTGCAGGTCGTGTTGTGCCTGGACGAGGCGCAGGCGATTCCGGTGGAAAGCCTGGAGGCGCTGCGCCTGCTGACCAACCTGGAAACCGAGAAGCGCAAGCTGCTGCAGATCGTGCTGTTCGGACAGCCGGAACTGAACCGCAAGCTGGCGCTCGAGCAGATCCGTCAGCTGGCCCAGCGCATTACCTTTCACTATCACCTGGGGCCGCTCGGCCGCGACGACCTGGATTACTACGTGGCGCACCGCCTGCGCGTGGCCGGCTTCAGCGGCGCGCGGCTGTTCTCGCACGCCGCGATCCGGCGGCTGTACAAGAGCAGCGGCGGGGTGCCGCGCCTGGTGAACATCCTGGCGCACAAGTCGCTGATGCTGGCCTTCGGGCAGGGCAAGCAGCAGGTGAGCAGCGCCCATGTCATCACTGCGGCGCTGGATACGGTCGGTGCGAAGCGGCGCATGTGGCCCGGGTTGGCGGTCGGAGGCGCGCTGGCGGGCGCCGTGGCCGGCATGGCGTGGGCCTTCGTACGATGAGCCTCATCAACAAGATGCTGCAGGACCTCGACGCGCGCGGCGGCCAGCCCGGTCCGGCCGCGGTGTCGCCCGAAATCAAACCGGTGCCGCCGCCGGAGCGCGCCTTCCCGTGGCTGCGCGCTGGCCTGCTCGGCGCGCTGGCCGTGATGCTGGGTGGGGCCGGCTACCTGGCGTGGAAGATGGAGCGGGGTCCGGCCCCGGCCCCGGCTGCGCCAGCCGAAGTACCGGTGAGCATTGCCGGCGGAGGACTGGCGGGCGCGCCGCAAACGCTTGAGACGCCCGCGGCCGCGCAGGCGCCCGTGCTTGCGCCAGCGCCGGCGCCAGCCCTTTCCGAGGAAGCGGCCACGCAGCCGGACGCGGCGCAGACACCGTCCGCGCCGCCGCCCGCGCCGCAGCTTGCGGCCGAGTCCGAGCCGCTGGCAGAGCCGCTCACTGCGCCGCTCACCGCACCGATCACTGCGCCGCTCACCGCGCGCACCGCAGCGGCCGAACCGGCGCGCCGGCCCGCCCGCGCGCCTGCGCCCAGGGTCCAGCCCCAGGTCCAGCCCAAGGTCCAGCCCAAGGTCCAGCCCAAGGTCCAGCCCAAGGTCGCCGCAACGCCGGCGGCCGGCAAGCCGGCGAAGGGACGCAGCGTGACCGATGTGCAGCGTGCCGACAACGCCTACCGGCGCGCGCTCGCCAGCCTCGACGACGGCCGGGTGAGCGAGGCGATCGCCGGCCTGGAGCAGGCCCTGCGCGCCAACCCGCGTCACGAAAGCGCGCGCCAGACCCTGGTCAGCCTGTTGATCGAAGCGAAGCGTCCGGATGAGGCAATCCGGCAACTGGGCGCCGCGCTCGCGCTGGATCCGGCCCAACCTGCGATGGCCATGCTGTTGGCCCGCCTGCAGCTCGAGCGTGGCAGTCCGGGCCTGGACACCCTGCTGCGCAGCTTGCCGTATGCGTCGGGCAATGCCGACTACCGCGGTTTCCTGGCCGGCGCGCTGCAGCGCGAGGAGCGTCACGGCGAAGCGGTCGAGCAGTACCTGGCGGCGCTGCGGCTCGCGCCCCGGAACGGGGTGTGGTGGATGGGCCTGGGCATTTCCCTGCAAGCCGAGAAGCGTTCGCAGGAAGCGGCCGCGGCCTACCAGCGGGCGCTCGACAGCGGCAGCCTGTCCGCGGACTTGCAGGGCTTCGTCGAGCGCAAGCTCAAGCAGCTGGCGCGATGATGCGATGATGCGTCCGCGGCGGGCCCGGTCCCGTCGCGGCAGCCGCGTTCACAGCCGGCGCAGGGTCTCCAGCGCCTGTTCCAGCGTCTCGTCCCGCTTCGCGAAGCAGAAACGCACCACGCCCGACTCGGTCGGCCGGCTGTAGAAGGCCGACACCGGAATCGCCGCCACCTTCGCCTCCACCGTCAGCCACTCGGCGAATTCCGCCTCCGGCAGCGCCGAGATCGCGCCATAGCGCACGCACTGGAAGTAGGTGCCGTCCGCCGGCAGCAGCGTGAAACGCGAGCCGGCCAGGCCGTCGCGGAACAGGTCGCGCTTTTTCTGGTAGAAGGCCGGCAGTTCGAGACAGGGCCGCGGGTCGGCCATGTAGGCGGCGATCGCGTGCTGCATCGGCGTGTTCACCGTGAACACATTGTACTGGTGGACCTTGCGGAACTCCGCCATGAGCGGCGCCGGGGCGGCGACATAGCCCACCTTCCAGCCGGTCACGTGGTAGGTCTTGCCGAAGCTCGAGATCAGGAAGGCGCGCTCGGCCAGCCGCGGCTCGCGCGCCACCGAGGCGTGCGCTTCGCCGTCGAAGACCATGTGCTCGTACACCTCGTCCGACAGGATCAGGATCTCGCTGCCGTCGACGATCGCGGCCAGCGCGTCCAGGTCGGCGGCGCGCAGGATCGAGCCGGTCGGGTTGTGCGGCGAGTTCACCACGATCATGCGGGTGCGCGGCGTGACGGCGGCCGCCACCCGTTCCCAGGGCACGCTGTAGCCGTGCTCGTCGACCCGCATCGGCACCGGCACCGGCACCCCGCCCGCCAGCGCGATCGCGGGCAGGTAGCAGTCGTAGGCCGGCTCGATCACGATTACCTCGTCGCCCGGGTGCACGCTGCACAGGATGGCCGACTGGATCGCCTGCGAGGCGCCGCTGGTGACCGTGATCTCGGTGGCGTCGTCGTAGCTGCGGCCGTAGAGCGCGGCGATCTTGGCGGCGATCGCCGCGCGCAGGGCCGGCACGCCGCTCATGGGGGGATACTGGTTGTGGCCGGCGCGCATGGCCTCGTCGACCAGTTCGACCAGTCGGGGATCGCAGCCGAAATCGGGAAAGCCCTGGCCCAGGTTGACGGCGCCGTGCTCGAGGGCGAGTTGCGACATCCGGGTGAAGATGGTGGTGCCCACGGCGGGCAGGCGGGTGCGCAATGCGGGAGTGCTCATGGTTTCAATGGATGCTTCGGTGCTGCATTCTAGCGCGGCGCTTGCATGGCCTTGAGCCAGGCTTCGGGAACCATGATCCTGAACAGCCCTTCTCGCGCGGTGCGCCGGCCCAGCTTGAGCAGGGCCTTGTCCTTGGTGATCAGGACATCGGCGCCGGCGTCGCGCGCGATCTCCAGGAACTTCTGGTCGTCGCGGTCGGTGCAGACCGGCAGGCGGACCTGCTTCGGATCCGGGGCGACTACCGTCAGCAGGGCGTCGAAACGCGCCGCGGCCTCGGCGCGGGTGGCCTCGTCGAGCGGCAGATGCGGGTAGTGCAGGACCACGCGGTATTCGTCGCGGCAATCGGCGCGCGTCACGGCGGCAAGCTCGCCCGATTCCAGCGCCGCCAGCAGCGGCGCCCAGCGCGGGTCGCGGAACACGAACAGGTCGAGGCAGACATTGGTGTCGATGACGACGGGTTTGCCGGGGTCCGGGGTAAAAGCGGGTATCATGCGGGAAATTTTTCTGTAGTTAACTTTGCAAAGCTGTCTGAAACGATGCTGATTGTCCTGTCGCCCGCCAAATCCCTCGACCTCGAATCCCCCAGCACCACCACCACGCACACCACCCCGGACTTCATCCCGCGCGCCGCCGAACTGATCGCGGTGCTGCGGACCTATTCGCCAGGCCAGGTCGCCGAGCTGATGGACCTGTCGGACAGCCTGGCCATGCTCAACGTGTCGCGTTATGCGCACTGGAGCGAAGACCACGCCGAGGCGCGCCAGGCGATCATGTCGTTCAACGGCGACGTGTATGCCGGCCTGGATGCGCGCACGCTGGCGCCGGAGGCCCTTGCCTATGCCCAGCGCCACCTGCGCATCCTGTCGGGCCTGTACGGTCTGCTGCGGCCGCTGGACCGCATGCACCCGTACCGCCTGGAAATGGGCACGCGCCTGAAGAACGGCCGCGGCAACAACCTGTATGCCTTCTGGGGCGAGCGCGTGACCGACGCGCTCAATGCCCAGCTCCTGGAGCTGAAAGCGCCGGCCCTGGTCAACCTGGCGTCGGAGGAATACTTCAAGTCGGTGAAGCCGACACTGCTGGCCGCGCCGGTGATCACGCCGCAGTTCGAAGACTGGAAAAACGGCAAGTACAAGATCATCTCGTTCTTTGCCAAGCGCGCCCGCGGCATGATGGCGCGCTACGCGGCGCAGCACGCGATCCGCGATCCGGAGCGGCTCAAGGACTTCGACGTCGACGGCTACGCCTACGATGCGGCGGCATCAAGCCAGCACAACTGGGTGTTCCGCCGCAAACTGGCCGCCTGAGGCGACAAGCCGGACGATGGCGCGGCGCGGCCATGCCGCGCCGCCTGCGGCACTTACAGCGCGTCTTTCGGTGCGGCCTTCGGGCCCGACTTCGACCAGAAGCGCCACCATGGGGCGTCGCCCTGGGCGTCCGGGTTCAGGAAGCGGCTGTTCGGGTAGTTCAGCACCAGCACGCGCTGGGTATCGTCGCGCAGCACCGGCATGCCGAGCTTGTCGTAGCTGCGCATCATGAGGTACAGCGCTTCTTCGCGCGCCGGGGCGTCGGTGTAGTCCTGCACCGCCAACTGGGCGCGGTTCAGCGCCGCCAGGTAGGCGCCGCGGCGGTAGTAATAATTCGCCACGTGCACTTCGTACTGGGCCATGGCATTGACCAGGTAGTTCATGCGCGCGACCGCATCGTCGCGGTACTTGCTGTTCGGGAACTTGTCGACCAGGACCTTGAACGCGGCAAAGGCTTCGCGGGTGGCCCGCGGGTCGCGTTCGGTCGGGTCCTGCGAATAGATGAAGCTCAGGAAACCGAGTTGGTCGTTGAAGTTGATCAGGCCGCGCAGGTAATACATGTAGTCGACCTGCGGATGATTCGGGTGCAGCTTGATGAAACGCTCGACCGCGGCCAGCGCCTCGGCCTGGTCCTGGGCCTTGTAATGGGCGTACGCAATTTCCATCTGCGCTTGCGCGGCATAGGTGCCGAACGGATAGTTCGATTCGAGCCGTTCGAACAGCTTGATCGCCGCTTCATAGTGGCCGCCGTTCATCTCATCGCGTGCCTCAGCGTATAATTTCTCCGCTGACCAATTTTTGGTGTCGTCGCCGGCTTTCGGCAAGATGCTGCAAGCGGACAGACCGACGAACGCGCAAGCGGCGAC
The DNA here is from genome assembly GCA_015277795.1 of Massilia sp. UMI-21. Lineage (NCBI taxonomy): Bacteria > Pseudomonadati > Pseudomonadota > Betaproteobacteria > Burkholderiales > Oxalobacteraceae > Massilia > Massilia sp. UMI-21. The sequence continues at coordinate 2,595,029 of CP063848.1, forward strand.
CAACACAGACAATTTTTTTTGCATAGCTCTTTGCAAGAAAGTTTTACCTAGATTCAACGAACGGCTGATTATAGCCGATGGGACTCACGTGATATTAACTCCTGCGCCGAATTCGGCGGAAATGCCTCTCGACTCCGATTTAGATGACGATATGGAGGCCGGGTTCGAGCTCGACGCCAAGACCGACCTGTCGCCGATCACCCTGCACCTGGACCCCGAGGCCTGCGGCCAGCGCCTCGACAAGGTGATCGCCGGCCTGGTGCCGCAGTTCTCGCGCAGCCGCCTGCAGCTCTGGTTCGAAGGCGGCTTCGTCAAGGTCGACGGCAAGCCGGCGCGCGGCAAGGACACCGCCTACGGCGACGAGACCGTGCTCATCGAACCCCAGGCCGCGCCGGAAGACACCGCCTTCACGCCCGAGCCCATGGCGCTGGAAATCGTCCACGAAGACGAGGACATCCTGGTCGTCAACAAGCCGGCCGGGCTGGTGGTCCACCCGGGCGCCGGCAACTGGTCGGGCACCTTGCTCAACGGCTTGCTGCACCATTGCCCGCAACTGGTGGGCGTGCCGCGCGCCGGCATCGTGCACCGTCTCGACAAGGACACCAGCGGCCTGATGGTGGTCGGCAAGACCCTGGCCGCCCAGACCGACCTGGTGCGCCAACTGCAGGCGCGCACCGTCAAGCGCGAATACTTCGCGCTGGTGTGGGGCACGCCGCAAGCGCGCGGCACCATCGATTCGCCGATGGGACGCCATCCGAAGGACCGGGTCAAGATGGCGGTCTCGTCGAGCCCCTTCGCCAAGCCGGCCATCACCCACTTCAAGCGCGTCGCCGTCGGTACCCTGGACCGCCGCCCGGTGTCGCTGGTGCGCTGCAGCCTGGAGACCGGCCGCACCCACCAGATTCGTGTGCACATGCAGCACCTGGGCTTTGCGCTGGTGGGCGATTCGGTCTATGGCAAGCAGCACCTGGTGCCGGTGTTCCACCGCCAGGCCCTGCAGGCCCGCCGTCTCGGCCTGGTGCACCCGGGCACGGGCGAGCCCTGCGAATGGACGGTGCCGCTGGCCGCCGACTTCGCCGAGCTGATCGCCAGGGCCGGCATCGCCGAGCCCGGCGATGACGACGACGGCGACGGCAGCGCGGCATGATGGACGCCGCCGCCCTGGTATGGCCGGACTGGCCGGACCTGCCCGCGCAAGTCGGCGCGCTGGCGACCGGCCGCGATGGCGGCTGTAGTCAGGGGGCCTACGACGACGGCAAGGGTGGTGGCGGCCTGAACCTGGGCATGCATTGCGGCGACGATCCCGAGGCCGTGCGGCGCAACCGCGCGCGCCTGCAGGCGTATTTGCCGGGCCGTCCGGCCTGGATCGCCCAGGTGCATGGCGCCGATGTGGTCGATGCCGGCAGCGTCGGCCCCGACCAGCCGGTGCGTACCGGCGACGCCAGCATCGCCACGCGGGCCGGCCCCGTGTGCGCGATCCTGACGGCCGACTGCCTGCCGGTGCTGTTTGCCGATCTCGACGGCAAGGTGGTGGGCGCGGCCCACGCCGGCTGGCGCGGACTGGCCGGCGGCGTGCTGGGCCAGACCGTGCGCGCCATGCGCGCCGCCGGCGCGGGCGAGATCACGGCCTGGATGGGGCCGGCAATCGGGCCGGACGCCTTCGAAGTGGGCGAGGATGTGCGCGCGGCCTTCATGGCCGCGTTGCCGGGCGCGGCGACCCTGGCCGCGTTCAGACCGAAATTTGACCAACCGGTAAAATTTTGGGCCGATATCTTCGCGCTGGCGCGGTTGATGCTGGCACGCGAGGGGATCACCCGCGTGCATGGCGGCGGCATGTGCACCTTCTCGGCGCCCCAGCGCTTCTATTCGTACCGGCGCGACCGGGTCACCGGCCGCCAGGCGAGTCTGATCTGGATCAAATAAGCGCTGTGGCGGCGGATCACAATGCCGAGTTGCTTCACCGCTGTTCCACACCATCGCCGCCCGGGGCCGGCTTCGCTGCGGGCTCCCCCGCGGGCGCCCCGGCAGCCTTGCTGCGCGCCTGCGCTGCGCGGCGCGCGCGTCGCCGTTTTGACCCTGTCAGATAGAAAACAATGGATAATGGCAGGGCGCAATAGAACATGAACGTCATCAGGCCGTGCACGATGGTCGGTTCGGTCGCTGCCATCAGGGCGACCACGTAAATCCAGGCAACGGCGACGATCCACATGCTTTTCTCCAAGGTTGTAGACCCCGATTCTAAACAACGGATGCTGACATGAACATGCCTGACCCCCAAGCTTTTGCCGCCTCCTGGATGACCCAGTTCACCGACCCGAGCATCTGGCAGGGCTGGATGACGATGCCGGCCATGATGCCGCAAGCCGGCGCCAACCCCCTGGCCGGCATCCTCAAGGACGTCGGCGCCGGCATTGCCCCGGCCAGGCTGGAAAGCCTGCGCGGCGATTACCTCAGGAAGGCCGGCCAGCTGTGGCAGGACTTCGTCAGCGGCAAGTCGCCGGAACTCCACGACCGGCGCTTTTCCAGCACCGAGTGGCGCGAGAACCCGATGTCCGCCTTCTCGGCCGCGTCCTACCTGCTCAATGCCGAATTTCTGCTGGCCCTGGCCGACGCCGTCGAGGCGGCGCCGCGCGAGCGCCAGAAGATCCGCTTCGCGGTCCAGCAGATGGTCGATGCCATGTCGCCGGCCAATTTCTTCGCCACCAACCCGGAAGCGCAGAAGAAGCTGATCGAGACCAAGGGCGAAAGCCTGGCCAAGGGCCTGGCCAACATGCTGGCCGATCTGCAGAAGGGCCGCATCTCGCAGTCCGACGAGTCGGCCTTCGAAGTCGGCCGCAACGTGGGCGGCACGCCGGGCCAGGTGGTGTTCGAGAACGAGCTGTTCCAGCTGATCCAGTACACCCCGGCGACCCCGAGCGTGAAGGCGGTGCCGCTCCTGATGATTCCGCCCTGCATCAACAAGTTCTACATCCTCGACCTGCAGCCGGAGAACTCGCTGGTGCGCTACGTGGTGGAGCAGGGCAATACCGTGTTCATGGTTTCCTGGCGCAATCCCGACCGCGCAATGGGCAATGTGCGCTGGGACGATTACGTCGAACTCGGGGCGATCAAGGCGATCGAGGTGGTGCGCGAGATCAGCGGGCAGGACAAGAGCCATGTGTTCGGTTTCTGCGTGGGCGGCACCATCGCCGCCACCGCGCTCGCGGTGCTGGCGGCGCGCGGCCAGCAGCCGGCCGCCAGCCTGTCGCTCCTGACCACGCTGCTCGACTTCCAGGACACCGGCGTGCTCGAGGTCTTCGTCGACGAAACCCAGGTGGCGCTGCGCGAGCAGAGCCTCGGCGGCGGGGGGCTGATGCCGGGCCGCGACCTGGCCACCACCTTCTCGGCCCTGCGCCCGAACGACCTGGTGTGGAACTACGTGCAGCAGAACTACCTCAAGGGCAAGGAGCCGCCGGCCTTCGACCTGCTGTACTGGAACGCCGACAGCACCAACCTGCCGGGCCCGATGTTCTGCTGGTACCTGCGCAATACCTACCTGGAGAACAAGCTGAAAGTGCCGGGCGCGCTCAGCGTGTGCGGGGTGCCGGTGGACCTGGGCAAGATCGACTGCCCGGTCTTCCTGTACGGCTCGAAGGAAGACCACATCGTGCCCTGGGAAGCGGCGTTCGCCTCGATGAACCTGCTCAACCCCGGGAACCCGAAGGCCAACCGCTACGTGCTGGGCGCCTCCGGCCACATCGCGGGCGTGATCAACCCGACCTCGAAGAACAAGCGCAGCTACTGGACCAACGACAAGGGCGGCAAGTCGCGCCCGAAGACGGCCGAGGCCTGGTTCGCCGGCGCGCTGGAACAGAAGGGCAGCTGGTGGCCGGAATGGGCCAGCTTCCTGGCCGAGAACGGCGGGGCGGACCAGCCGGCGCCGACGGCGTTCGGCAACGGGAAGTACCGTGCGATCGAGCCGGCGCCGGGCCGCTACGTCAAGGCGCGCGCGGAATAAGCCGCGCGCGTCGTCCGTAGGGTGGGCGGGTGTTCCGCCCACGCGTTCAGACAGTCGATGCACTTCGGCAAAGTATCCGTCAGCTGAACGCGTGGGCAGAAAACCTGTCCACCCTACCGGTTCTACCCTCCGGTCATATCAAATTCACCACGGAAGTTTGTAGTCTAATAATTGCTGCACCTGCGCGCGGCTCGTGGTAAGGTGTGGGCTTGTCCGTCCCGCAAGGCAAGGCAAGGCAATGCGATCGCACTGCTGGAGGGAACGGCCCAGCGGCCGGTTTTTTTGGTGACCAATCAAGAAGAATAGCGTGCGGCCGACGCTGCCGCAACGCACAACGATGAGACATGAAATGAGTAGTGCAAAGAAGAGTGCTGAACGCCTGATCAAGAAATATCCGAACCGCCGTCTGTACGATACCCAGACCAGTTCCTACATCACCCTGACCGACGTGAAGCAGTTGGTGCTCGATGCCGACGAATTTACCGTGGTGGACGCCAAGAGCAACGAAGACCTGACCCGCAGCATTTTGCTCCAGATCATCCTGGAAGAAGAAGCCAACGGCGTTCCCATGTTCTCCAGCTCGGTGCTGGCCCAGATCATCCGTTACTACGGCCATGCGATGCAGGGCATGATGGGCTCCTACCTGGAAAAGAACGTGCAGGCCTTCACCGATATCCAGAACAAGTTCACCAGTAACGCGGCCGGCGCCCTCGAAGGCAAGCCGTTCAGTCCAGAGATGTGGACCCAGTTCATGAACGTCCAGGGCCCGATGATGCAGGGCATGATGAACAACTACATCGACCAGTCGAAGAACCTGTTCCTGCAGATGCAGGAGCAGATGCAGAGCCAGAGCAAGGCGATGTTCGGCGCCTTCCCGTTCCCGGGCATGACCCCGCCGACCGACAAGAAGTAAGCATTCAAGCAAGCAGTCGTTTTTCCGAGACACGCGCCGGCCCAGCCCCGGGCCGGCAAGTCGCTCCCTCGGTTCCACCGGCACACCCGGTTCGGGTACAATCGCGGATTGCCCAGATTCCTTGTCGTCCGCCCATGACCGAACTTCGCCGTATTCCTGTCGCCTCCGCCGATACCGCCGCAGCCGTCGCCGATCCCGTCCCATCGCTCGTCATTCCGAGCCCGGCCGCCGGCCTGGTCGCGCCGAAAGTCGGCTTCGTGTCGCTCGGCTGTCCGAAGGCGCTGGTCGATTCCGAGCAGATCCTGACCCAGCTGCGCGCCGAGGGCTACCAGACCGCCAATTCCTATGACGGCGCCGATCTCGTGATCGTCAACACCTGCGGCTTCATCGACGCCGCGGTGCAGGAATCGCTCGACGCGATCGGCGAAGCGCTGGCCGAGAACGGCAAGGTCATCGTCACCGGCTGCCTGGGCGCCAAGAAGGATGCCGCGGGCGACGACATCATCACCAAGGTGCACCCGAAGGTGCTGGCCGTGACCGGCCCGCACGCCGTCACCGAGGTGATGGAATCGGTCCACCTGCACCTGCCCAAGCCGCACGATCCCTTCATCGACCTGGTGCCCGACCACGGCGTCAAGCTGACCCCGAAGCACTACGCCTACCTGAAGATCTCGGAAGGCTGCAACCACCGCTGCAGCTTCTGCATCATCCCGTCGATGCGCGGCGACCTGGTATCGCGCCCGATCCACGAGGTGCTGCAGGAAGCCGAGAACCTGTTCAAGGCCGGCGTCAAGGAACTGCTCGTCATTTCGCAGGACACCAGCGCCTACGGCGTCGACGTCAAGTTCCGCCTCGGGTTCTGGAACGGCCGCCCGGTCCGGACCCACATGACCCAGCTGACCGAGGAACTGGGCAAGATGGCGCGCCAGTACGACGCCTGGGTGCGCATGCACTACGTCTACCCGTATCCGCACGTCGACGCGGTGATTCCGCTGATGGGCGACGGCCACGTGCTGCCTTACCTCGACATCCCGATGCAGCACGCGCACCCGGATGTCCTGAAGCGCATGAAGCGCCCGGCCAGCGGCGAGAAGAACCTCGACCGCATCCTGGCATGGCGCAAGATGAATCCGGACCTGACCATCCGCTCGACCTTCATTGCCGGCTTCCCGGGCGAGACCGAAGAAGAATTCGAATACCTGCTGGACTTCCTGCGCGAGGCGCAGATCGACCGCCTGGGCTGCTTCGCCTATTCGCCGGTCGAGGGCGCGACCGCCAACGCGCTGGACAACCCGGTGCCGGAAAGCGTCCGCGAGGAACGCCGCGCGCGCGTCATGCTGCTGCAGGAAGAGATTTCGCTCAAGCGCATGCAGGCCAAGGTCGGCAAGACCATGCGCGTGCTGGTCGACGAGGTCGGCCCGCGCGAGGCGATCGGGCGCAGTGCGGCCGATGCCCCGGAAATCGACGGTGTGGTGCACATCAGGCGCGCCCTGGTGCCGGGCAAGGCCAAGCCGGCCGTGGGCCAGTTCATCGACGTGGTGATCACCAAGGCCGACGCCCACGACCTGTGGGCCACCGTGGCCTGAGTTTTTCGAGAAAGCGCATGCACATGACGAAGACGGTCCAGACCTCCCTGATCCACAGCGACTACGAGGCGCCGGCCGGCTTCGATGCCTTTCCCCCGGCCGTGCACCGCGCCTCCACGGTCCTGTTCGAGAACGTGGCCGCGATGCGCGCGGGGCAGTGGAAGGACAAGACGGGCTACACCTACGGACTGCACGGCACCCCCACCACCTTCACGCTGGAAGCGCGCCTGGCGCAGATCGAGGGCGGCCGGCACTGCCTGCTCGCGCCCTCGGGCCTGGCGGCGATCGCGATGGTCAACTTCGCGTTGCTGGCAAGCGGCGACGACGTGCTGCTGCCCGAGAACGTCTACAACCCCAACCGCGAACTGGGCCGCTGGCTGGCGCGGGATTTCGGCGTGAGCGCGCGTTTCTACGATCCGATGATCGGTAGCGGCATTGCCGAGCTGATCCAGCCGAACACGAAGCTGGTCTGGGCCGAGGCGCCCGGTTCGGTATCGATGGAAGTGGCGGACCTGCCCGCGATCTGCCAGGCGGCGAAGGACAAGGGCGTGCCGGTCGCGCTCGACAACACCTGGTCGGCCGGCCTGGCGCTGCGCGGCTTCGATGTCGGCGCCGACATCGTCATGCACGCACTGACCAAGTACCAGTCGGGCGGCGCCGACCTGTTGATGGGCGCCGTGATCACCCGGGATCGCGCACTGAACGAGCGGCTGGCGCAGGCCCACATGCGCCTGGGCCTGGGCGTGGGCGCCGACGACGCCTACCTGGTGATGCGCGGGCTGCCCAGCATGAAGCTGCGTTTCGAGGCCCATGACGCGGGCGCGCGCACGGTGGCGGCCTGGCTCAAGGCCCGCCCCGAAATCGCCAGGGTGCTGCACCCGGCCTTCGAGGACTGCCCGGGCCACGCCCATTGGAAACGCGATTTCAAGGGCGCGGGCGGCCTGTTCTCGGTGCTGTTCGACCCACGTTATACCGAACAACAGACCGACCGCTTCGTCGATGCACTGCGCCTGTTCGGCATCGGCTACAGCTGGGGCGGCCCGAACAGCCTGGTGATGCCTTACCGGATCCGCGCGATCCGCAGCCACTGGCAGGAAGAGGGCGTGCTGGTGCGCTTCAATATCGGCCTGGAAGACACGGCCGACCTGCTCGCCGACATCGAGCAGGCGCTCACGAAGCTCTAGGGTGAACCGTGGTGTGGTCGGCCCGGCCGGCGACGGCAGGGCGTTCGTGGTCGGCGTCCACCACGGCTACGCGAATGAACCGCTGAAGAATCAGGTAGCAAGGCGCGCGCCGTATGGCAAAAGGGACGGTCGCATCGCTGCGAACGTCCCTTTGTCCTTGCTGGCCTTGGCTGGCCTTGCCTGGCCTCGACGCGGACGGGCGGCGCGCCCGCCGGCCTCAGCCCGGCATCGCCCGGTTGCTGTTCAGGTCCAGGAAGCCGCGGATGATGCGGTAGGCCGCCCACAGCCAGGCCACGCCCCACACCAGCAGGGCAACCGGAATGCCGATGATGGTGACCGCGATCACCCACGCCACGATCGACCATGCCAGGTACCACCAGAACGAGCGGATCATCCAGCTGTGGTGCGAATAGACGATGGTGCCCTGGGTCTCCGGACGCTTCACGTAGTTGACGATCAGCACCAGGATCGACAGCATGCCGGCCGAGAACAGGAAGGTCAGGGCGTGGGCGACATACAGGATGCGCGCGAACTGCTTGGCGTCTTCGGTCCCGCGATCCATTACCAGGTCTTGCGACATCAGTTTTCTCCTCGATGAGAACACGGGAACGCCCCGTACGCGACGCATTGTAGCAGCGTGTGCTGCCGTATTGTCAACATGAGGCCGGACCCGGGTTCTTCAAGTCCGGCTCGTCAACGCGGTCCCAGCTGCGATTCGACCCAGGCCACCAGGCGGCCCGCATCCATGGCGCCGGCCTGGCGTGCAATCTCCCGACCGCCGCGGAACAGGGCCAGGGTCGGAATGCTGCGGATGCTGAATTGCGCCGCCAGGTCCTGGCTGCGTTCGGTGTCGACCTTGAGCAGGCGCACCGCCGGCTCGAGCCGCTGCGCCGCCTGCGCGAAGTGGGGCGCCATCATCTTGCAGGGGCCGCACCACTCGGCCCAGAAATCGACCAGCACCGGGATGTCGTTGCGCGCCACGTGCTTGCTGAAACGCGCGCTGTCGACCTCCAGCGGGCGGCCGGCGAACAGGGCCTGCGAACATTTGCCGCATACCGGCGCGTCGCGCAGGCGCGCCTGGTCGAGCCGGTTGACGGCATCGCAGTGCGGGCAGACGACGTGGATCGGGTCGCTCATCGGGTTCTCCTCCATTCAACGGGTACCCGTCCATTGTAAGCCGATCAGCGCCGACCCGCAGGCGCGGCCCAGTGCTGCGCCGCCGCCGGCGGGCATTCCGTAGAATCAAGATATTGTACTTTTCGCCAGACCGATGACCGATGAGCGATGATGCTAGCAATCACCCCGGCAATCTCCCCGGCGCACCCGGCCGCCTGCTGGTCGGGTGCGCGGGCTGGAGCCTGCCGAAGGCCGAGGCCGCGCACTTTCCCGTCGCCGGCAGCCACCTGGAGCGCTACGCCGCCGTGTTCCCCGCGGTGGAAATCAACTCGTCCTTCTACCGTCCGCACCGGGCGGCAACCTATGCCAAGTGGGCGGCCTGCGTGCCCGCCGATTTCCGTTTCTCGGTGAAGCTGCCGCGCGCCATCACGCACGATGCGCGCATGGAGAACGTGGAAGGGCACTTGCTGCAGTTTGCCGCCGAGGCCGGCGAGCTGGGCACGAAGCTGGGCTGCGTGCTGGTGCAGCTGCCGCCGAAGTTCGGTTTCGTCGATGCGTCGGCGCGGGCCTTGTTCGGCCGCCTGCATGACGTGTTCGGCTGCGCGCTGGCCTTCGAGGCGCGCCATCCGAGCTGGTTCTCGGAGGCCGCCACCGCGCTGTTGACGGAAAGCCGGGTCGCGCGCGTGATCGCCGACCCGGCCGCCGGCCAGCCGGGCCCGCACGTGCCGACCAGCTTGGAGACGGTCTACGTGCGCTTGCACGGCGCGCCACGCATCTACTACTCGCCTTACTCGCCGGAGTACGTCGAATCGGTGCGCCGGGTACTGGCGCAGTCCACCGCAGCCGGGCGCGACTGCTGGTGCATCTTCGACAATACGGCCGCGTTCGAGGCGGTGCCGAACGCGCTGCAGCTGCTGCACGGTCCTGGCGCGCGCGCGCTCGACGAAGCTGCGATACTGGCGCCACCATGGTGACGGCCAGCTTCCGCTTCTACGACGGCTTGGGCGAGTTCCTGCCGCGCGCCCGGCGCGGCCGCGAGTTCAGCATGTCCTGCGCGCGCGCAGCGAGCGTCAAGCACATGATCGAGGCGCTGGGCGTGCCCCACACCGAGGTCGAGCTGGTGCTGGTGAACGGCGCCTCGAGCGGCTTCGAACATCTGCTGCGCGAGAACGACCGGGTCGCGGTCTATCCGGCCTTCGGCCTGCTCGACGTCCGCCCGCTGCAGCGCCTGCGCGCGTGGCCGCCGGGACCTGCCCGGTTTGTCGCCGACGCCCACCTGGGCGGGCTGGCGCGGCTGCTGCGCATGGCCGGCTACGACACGCTGTACGCCAACCATTACCACGACGACGAGATCGCCCGCATCGCGCAACAGGAAGGGCGGGTGCTGCTCACCCGCGACCGCGAGCTGCTCAAGCGCCGGACCGTCGAGCTGGGCTGCTACCTGCATGCCATCGACCCTGCCGAGCAACTGCGCGAGCTGTTCGCGCGCCTGCGCCTGGGCGCGGCGATGCGGCCGTTCACACTGTGCCTGCACTGCAACCTGCCGCTGCGTCCGGTTGCGAAAGCCGAGGTGCTGGCGCGCCTGCCGCCGCGCGTGGCCGCCACCCACACCGCATTCACCACCTGCGACGCCTGCGGCCGGGTGTACTGGAAGGGCTCGCACCATGCGCGCATGTGCGCCATGCTGGAGGGCGTGGCGGCTGCGCCGGCTGATGTAGAATTGCCGCCGACCCCTGACTCCCTGGCGTGACAGCGTGAGCGAACCCCTTTCGCCGTTTCCTTTTCCGATTCGCACCGAGTGCCCCCCGGGCGCCTGCGTGTGCGAGCGCGAGCGTGTCATGGCCGACCCGCAGGCCGACCACCGGCCGCTCGCGCTGACCCGCCAGCAGGAGCAGAAGCTGGTCGAGCGCATCGCGCGCATCGACAGCTACGAAGACCTGCGGCACGTGCAGGCGCTGATCCGCAAGAACCTGGGCACCGAACTACGCGTCGAGCCGGGCCCGAACGAGGTGCGCACGGTGCGCGGCATCATCGTGGTGCTGGAAGAGAAACCGGGCCTGTGCAAGAAGGCGCGCCAGTCGGTGCCGGCCGCGCTGCGCCGCCGCCTGGGCGAGCGGCCCGAGATTGCCTATGCGCTGCTGGACGCGCACGACCTGTTCGGTTCGCGCTAGACGGCGGCACTGCGCGCGCGTTTCGCTTAACTCTTATACAATGTGGTCGAGGCGGCAACAGCCGCGTGTTTCGTTTCGGGAGAACAGCAATGTCCGGCTACAGCATCAACATCGAACAGAAGACCCTCGAGGGCAACAATTTCCGCGAAGTGCTTTACACCACCGCCCGCAGCCAGCTCGTCATCATGACCCTGCAGCCGGGCGAGGAAATCGGCATGGAACACCACGAAGGCCATGACCAGTTCATCCGTGTCGAAGCGGGCGAGGGCGTGGCCATCCTGGACGGCGAAGAACACAAGCTGGAAGACGGGGTCGCGGTCGTGATCCCGGCCGGCACCGAGCACAACGTCATCAATACCTCGCAGTCCGAGCCGATGCGCCTGTACACCCTGTACACCCCGCCGGAACATCCGGACGGCATCGTCCACGCCACCAAGGCCGAGGCCGACGAGTACGAGAAGCAGCACCACGGCCACTGATCCGCGCCAGCCCGGCGACGGGTGTAAAAAAGGCCGGCAGCGATGCCGGCCTCGTCGTTTTCGCCGCGGGCGGCCTAGCGACGGTGGCGATACGGAAAGCGTGTGCCGACATGGCCTCCCCAGCCGCGGTGGTGGCCCCAGCCGCGCCCGAAGTTGAAGCCCAGCCCGATCGAGACCGGCGGGTAGTAGTAGCGTGGCTGGTACACCGGTTCCTGCACATAGACCGGTGGCGGTCCATACACCGGCTGCTGCACATATACCGGGCGTTGCTGCACCACCACCGGCGCCGCGCTGTAGGTGGTGGCGCCGGCCGAGCCGTCGGCGGCGGCGCGCGCGCCGGTACCGAGCGGCACCGGCGTTACCGATACCACCTGCCACTGGCCCTGGTCGCCCGAGCCGGGATAGGCCTGGCTGCCGTAATAGTTCGGCCCCGGCGCTGCGCAGCCGGCCAGCATGGCCAGCGATGCGGTCACAATGATAAGTTTCTTCATGGCGCTCCTCCTGATTCAAGCATCATAAGAAAACCTGGTCCACGTGCCGCAGGGTATTACAGCTTGTTACAGTCCTTCAGCCCGACAAGGCCCCAGGTCTCGTGGATGCGTGGCCTTGACGCCATCCGCGCGGGCACCGTCTGGACGAGCTATCCGACAATCGGGTGTGACAGCCGTAGCGGGCTGCGCCCGCCAATGGGTGTTCAGGTAGCTGCGCAAGGGATGTTCGACCAGGTGAAAAGCGGCGTATCCGGCGCCCAGGGACAGCATCAGTCCAAGGCCAGGGTGCAACCCATGATGGCGGTAAAGCTGATAAAACGGCTGTTGCCAGAGATATAGGGAGAACGAATACAGTCCCAGTTTTCGCAGCCACACGAGTTCGAAGAAGCGAGCGAACCGGGTCACGGCATACTGCATCGTATTGATCGATATCGCCAGGGCTCCCCACCCGATACCGATTTTCACCGCAGCGGGGATGCTCCACCAGTGACACCCGATACCGACGGCCAGGGCGAGCGGCGCAATCCATTCGTTCTCGAGGCGGATGCGCCGGTGCGCGGACAAGAGCATCAGGAATCCTGAAGCGAATATGCCGAACGAGGCTACCTCCGTTCTCAAGGTGAAATGGGACGAGCCCTCGTCGAAGAAAATCGCATAGATGGCGATGGATGCAAGGCTGAACGCAAGAATCAGCCCGACAGCGGCAATTCCCCTGCCGCCTTTCGATCTGCACCAAAGCGCTGCCAGGGACAGGATCACGTACGAGTGTTCTTCGACACTCAGGGACCAGATGTGCCCGAATGGCATGGTCCAGTGGTCCGTCACGAAATAGTTGTTGGTGAAAGTGAGAGCCGTCAGCAACTCAGCAGCGTCGAATTCCAGGCCCATTGCAAGATACAGACCTGTCACCGCAGTCAGGTAAACGGCCACCGAGGGGAAGACCCGGGCGATGCGTCTGCGATAAAACACGCCGATATTCATGTTCTGAAGGAACAGCACTCGGCTCATCAATAGTCCGGACAGGACGAAAAACAGCGCAACGCCGATCGTCCCCAAATTCATGCCGGGAATCGGGAAAAAGTGCCCGGCCAACAGACAGGCGATGGCCAGTCCGCGCCAGCCGTCTAGGTAAGGAATATGCCGTGTCATAGTTCTCCTGAAGAGCCGAGCATTTTAATGAGAAAACGTCTCTGGCGGAACCGACTTCTGGCGCGGCGTCTGTGTCGCGCTCGCACGGCAATGCGCAAGCGCATCCGGTTTCCGGATGTTCCAAGCGGCTGTGGAGTCGTTCAAACCTGGCCACGACCGTCGCATGGGGGGGCCTTGCCCCCTGCCGCCAGTCCGGCTCGACGATCCAGTTCAAAGAGGCAGCGTCGACTCGGTTTTGCCAGGCGGCATGGCAGGCCATCGCGGCCTGCCGGGGTTCAGAGTCCGTCAGACATATGGGTCGCGCAGCTTCGCCGACCCGGCGCCTAGACCAGCAGCGCGCTCAGTTCTCCCAGCGGAACCGCTTGCGCCAGCGCCTGGTAACCCGCATCGTTCGGATGCAGCCAGTCCCGGCTGTTATAGGCCGGGTTGATCCGCGTCGGCGAGGCCGGGTCGCGCAGCACCCGGTCCCAGTCGATCAGCGCATCGAACTCGTCCGCGGTGCGCAGCCAGTTGTTGGTGGCCTGGCGGACCGATTCGCGCGCCGCCGTGTAATACACGAAGCCCGCCATCGGCGGCAGCGTCGCGCCCAGCACCGGGATGCCGCGGCCATGCGCCCGCGCGATCAGCTGGCGGTAGCCGGCCACCAGGTCGTCGCGCATGTCGCTCAGCGTGGCGCCGGACGCGTACACGATGTCGTTGATGCCGATCGCCACGATCACGGCGCGGATGCCTGGCGTCGCCAGCACGTCGCGGTCGAAGCGTTCCAGCACGTCGCGGCCGGCCAGCAGGGCATTGGCGTCGTCCAGCAGAAGACGGTTGCCGGCGATGCCGCGGTTGACGACGCCGATGCGGCCAGCCGTACCCAGTTCGGCCTGCAGCCGGCGCGCCAGATAGTCCGGCCAGCGCCGGTTCTGGTTCCCGGTGCTGCCCTGGCCGTCGGTGAGCGAGTCGCCGATGACGACCACGCAGGGCGCGCCACCGTCGACGTCCACTTCGCTCAGGAAAGGCCAGGAGGCGATGCTGCGCGACAGGCTGAACGTGGTATTCGCCGTGAAGTTGCCCGAGGTCGACACGTAGTTGGTCTGCCAGGAATCGCGGTGGATCGTGGTGGCCGTGGCGGTGCCCGGGAAATACAGGCTGATCGCCAGGTCGGCGAAGGGCGGCACCTGGAAGTACACCGGGTCCGACACGGTCGGCGAGCCTGGCTGGATCGTGACCGAACTGCGTCCGCCGAAGCTCAGCGCGTGGCTGGAGCCGGCCACGACGGCCTGGCCGCTGCTGCGCAGGCCCACCTGGGCCGACCCGATGACCAGCGGCGTGCTGCCCATCTCGTTGGTCAGGCGCACGCGTACGCGATTGCCGCCGATGCTGGTACGCACGATCATGCGCAGCGTCTGTCCGCCCAAACTCATGGTGCCGGCCGCGGGCGGCGGCCCGGCCGGGGCGCAGCCCCAGGTCGCGCACCAGCCCTCGCCGCGCCATGACTGGGCGGAGGCGGCGTGCGGCGCCAGGGCGAGCGCGCCGGCGAGGGCGGGAAGTCCGCGCAGGAAGCGCCGCCGACCCCGGGTGGGTACTGCGACTTTGCTCGTTAGATCATGAGAAGGGGAAAGGGGCGGGTGCGACGTGCGGAAGGCCGGAATAGACATGGCATGCTCCTGTCGATGAGGTGCAGCCGCGGCGCGGCCGCAGCATCAACCATAGACCAGCCGCGCTGCTCATCCAATCGTGCGTGTCACGGCTTTTGCGCTGCGTCGCACTTCAGCACCGAACTTTTGGAACAGATGAAACTTTGGGAAAAATTGATGGTTCGCCCGAGCATCAAATTTCGCATAGCGCCCGTCAATCCAGGCGCGGCGCTGTGCATTGTGCTTTCAAACACGGGCGCAGCAACAAGTTACTGGAGGATATTGAGCAAGCCATCGAGGCCGGAGAAATTCAGCGCCACCGACGCCTGGGCGCGCACCACCGGCTTGGCGCGGAAGGCCACCGACAGGCCGGCGATGCCCATCATCCGCAGGTCGTTGGCGCCGTCGCCCATCACGATGGCCTGGCGCGGTGCGAGGCCGAATTGCGCGCACACACGCTCCACGGTGCGCCTCTTTTCTTCCGCGTCGACAATGCCGCCCAGCACGCGGCCGGTCAGCTTGCCGTTCGCCACTTCCAGCAGGTTGGCGTGGGTGACGTCGAGCGACAGGCGCTGTTGCAGGCGCTCGGTGAAGAAGCTGAAGCCGCCCGATACCAGCAGCGTCTTCAGGCCGGCCGCCTGCACCGCTTGCAGCATCGCCTCGCCGCCCGGCGAGATGCGCAGGCGTTCGTCGTAGACGCGCTGCAGGGCGCCGGCGTCGAGCCCTTCGAGCAGGGCCACGCGGCGCGTCAGGCTGGCGGCGAAATCGAGTTCGCCGCGCATGGCGGCCTCGGTGATCTCGGCCACCTGGGGCTTCAGGCCCTGCATGTCGGCGATCTCGTCGATGCATTCGATGGTGATCAGGGTCGAGTCCATGTCCATCGCCACCAGGCCGAAGTCACGCAGCGTGCGGCCGGCCTCGATGAAGCAGGCATCGACTTGCGCGTCGAAAGCGGCGGCATCGATGCGGGCCTTCAGTTCGGCCGAGAACGGCACATCCTCGCAGCGCAGGGCGTGGTGGCCGAGGCGCACCACGCGGGCGGCGCCGGCGAGCGCGGCGAGTCGATCGAGCGAATCAAGCGAGGCCTGCGGCCCCTGGAGCACCAGGTTCATGGACATGGGTGAAGGCTCAAGCGAGCAGTAGTTTGATGGTCTGTTTCAGCTGCGTCACGCGCGCCGCCAGGTCGGGCATGCTGGCGCTGATGCGCAGCTTGTCCTGGCCGGCCAGCTTGATGTGGCGGTTCTTCTGGATCAGGGTGATGATCTTGATCGGGTCGATCGGCGGCTTTTCCATGAACTGCAGGTTGGCCGCCTCGTCATGCGCGTCGATCTTGACGATGCCGACCGACTTGGCGGCAATGCGCAGGCGGTGGGTCTCGATCAGCGCCTTCACCGGCTCGGTGGGCTTGCCGAAGCGGTCGATCAGTTCTTCCTGCATGGCGTCGATCTTGTCCTGGCTTTCGCAGTTGGCCAGGCGCTTGTAGATCGACAGGCGCTCGTGCACGTCGCCGCAGTAATCGGAGGGCAGCAGGGCCGGCACGTGCAGGTTGATCTCGGTGGTGGTCGACAATGGCGCGGCCAGGTCGGGTTCCTTGCCGGCCTTGAGCGAACGCACCGCTTCATTGAGCATGTCGGAATACAGCTGGAAGCCGACTTCGAGCATCTCGCCCGACTGGTTCTCGCCCAGCACTTCGCCGGCGCCGCGGATTTCCAGGTCGTGCATGGCCAGGTAGAAGCCGCTGCCCAATTCCTCCATCGCTTGGATCGCGTCCAGGCGGCGTTGCGCCTGCTTGGTCAGGCCGCTGACGTCGCTCACCAGGAGGTAGGCATAGGCCTGGTGGTGCGAACGGCCCACGCGGCCGCGCAGCTGGTGCAGCTGGGCCAGGCCGAAGCGGTCGGCGCGGTGCATGATGATGGTGTTCGCGGTCGGCACGTCGATGCCGGTCTCGATGATGGTGGTGCACAGCAGGATGTTGAAGCGCTGCGCCACGAAGTCGCGCATCACTTTTTCAAGGTCGCGCTCGTGCATCTGGCCGTGGGCCACGCCGATGCGCGCTTCCGGCAACAGCTCCTGCAGCATGGCGCGGCGGTTCTCGATGGTCTCGACCTCGTTGTGCAGGAAGTAGATCTGGCCGCCGCGTTTCAGTTCGCGGAGAACGGCCTCGCGGATCACGGAAGCGTCCTCGCTGCGCACAAAGGTCTTGATCGCCAGGCGTTTCTGCGGCGCGGTGGCGATGATCGAGAAGTCGCGCAGGCCCTCGAGCGCCATGCCGAGGGTGCGCGGGATCGGGGTCGCGGTCAGGGTCAGCACGTCGACCTCGGCGCGCAGCGCCTTCAGTGCTTCCTTCTGGCGCACGCCGAAGCGGTGCTCCTCGTCGATGATCACCAGGCCCAGGCGCGTGAACTTGACGTCCGGCGAGAGCAGCTTGTGGGTGCCGATCACGATGTCGAGCGTGCCGTCGGCCATGCCCTTGATGGCGTTGTTGATTTCCTTGCCGGTCCGGAAGCGCGACAGCTCGGCGATCTTCACCGGCCAGTCGGCGAAGCGGTCGGCGAAGGTCTGGGCGTGCTGCTCGGCCAGCAGTGTGGTGGGCGCCAGGATCGCGACCTGCTTGCCGCCCATGACCGCGATGAAGGCCGCGCGCAAGGCCACCTCGGTCTTGCCGAAGCCGACGTCGCCGCACACCAGGCGGTCCATGGGGCGGCCCGAGGTCATGTCCTTGATGACATTGTGGATCGCCTCGGCCTGGTCCGGGGTCTCGTCGAAGCCGAAGCTGCCGGCGAAGTTCTCGTAGTCGATGCTGGAGTATTCGAAGGCGTGGCCCTGGCGCGCCGCACGGCGCGCGTACAGGTTGAGGAGTTCGGCGGCGGTGTCGCGCACCTGCTCGGCAGCCTTGCGCTTGGCCTTGTCCCACTGTCCCGAACCGAGCGCGTGCAGCGGCGCGTCCTCGGGCGAGGTGCCGGAGTAGCGCGAGATGACGTGCAACTGGGACACGGGAACATACAGCTTGGTCTCCTTGGCGTATTCCAGGTGCAGGAACTCGGTCTCGCCTTCGCCCAGGTCGAGGCTCTCCAGGCCCATGTAGCGGCCGATGCCATGGTTGATGTGGACCACCGGGTCGCCGATCTTCAGCTCGGACAGGTCGCGCACCATCGATTCGACCTGGCTGGTGGCTTCCTGCTTCTTTTTGCCTGCGCGGCGCCCCGAACCCGCATACAGCTCGGTTTCGGTGATGAAGACCAGGTGGCCGGCGCCGTCCTCGCTCAGTTCGAACCCGGCCTGCAGCGGCGCCACGCCGAGCGCCAGCCTGGCGGGGCTCGCGCGGAATCCTTCGAAGCCCTCCACCGGCGCCGGCTCGAGCCGGTACTCGTGGAAGTACTGCTGCAGGGTTTCGCGGCGGCCGGCCGAATCGGCGCAGATCATCACGCGCGCGTCCTGGTGCGCCAGGTAGGCGCGCAGGTTCGTCAGCGGGTCGTCCAGGCGGCGGTTGACCGCGATGTCCGGGATCGGCGCCGACAGCTCGGAGGCCGGTAGCGACGGATCCCTGCCGATGGTCCAGCGGCCGTGCGGCTTGGCGCAGGTGAAGAAAGCCTCGGCGCCGAGGAACAGTTCGCGCGGCTCGAGGATCGGACGCTCGCGGTCGCTCTTGAGGAATTTGTAGCGCGATTCGGTGTCGAGCCAGAAGCGCTGGATGGCCGCTTCGATGTCGCCCACCAGGGCCAGGGCGGCGTCTTGCGGCAGGTAGTCGAACAGCGTGGCCGTCTCGTCGAAGAACAGCGGCAGGTAGTACTCGATGCCGGCCGCGGCGATGCCGTTGCCGATGTCGCGGTAGATGGGCGAGCGCGACGGGTCGCCCTCGAAGCGCTCGCGCCAGCGGCCGCGGAAGGCGGTGCGCGCGGCCTCGTCCATCGGGAACTCGCGCCCCGGCAGCAGGCGCACCTCTCTCACCGGGTACAGCGAGCGCTGGGTGTCGGCGTCGAAGGTGCGGATCGACTCGATCTCGTCGCCGAACAGGTCGAGGCGGTAAGGCAGGGCGGAGCCCATCGGGAACAGGTCGATCAGGCCGCCACGCACCGAGTATTCGCCCGGCGACATCACCTGCGACACATGGGTGTAACCGGCCAGTGTCAGCTGGGCCTTCAGCTTGCCTTCGTCCAGGCGCTCGCCCTGCCGGAAGAAGAAGGTGTAGGCCGCCAGGAACGAGGGCGGGGCCAGCCGCACCAGTGCCGTGGTGGCCGGCACCAGCAGCACGTCGCACTGGCCGTTGCGGATCTCGTGCAGGGTCGCCAGGCGTTCCGAGACCAGGTCCTGGTGCGGCGAGAACGCGTCGTAGGGCAGGGTCTCCCAGTCCGGCAGCAGGTGGCAGGCCAGTTTGCCGTCGGCGAACCAGGGAATCTCGTCGAGCAGGCGCTGGCCGTCGCTGGCATTGGCCACGACGACGGTGAGCATCTGCTGCCTGGCCTTCAGGGCAAGTGCGGCGCTGGCGAGCGCATAGGCGTCGCCCGAACCATGCATGGCCGGCAGGGAAAATCGGGTACCGGGCTTGGGGAGGTTTTTCTTGAGATCGAAAGGCATTGAGCGCGCAGGGACGTTCGCAACGGTGACTGCCAATTATAGTCGAATGGCCATGTCCACGCCGGGCGGGACGCCTCGGTCGTGTGCGGCGCGCACGCGCATGCCGCCCGAACGGCCAGGCCAGGCGTGCGATCGACAACGCGGCATTTTCCCGACCCGGGCGGGGTGGCCCCTCAGGTGCCCCTCAGGTCTGCAACTGGTCGTAGATGCGCCGCCGGCTGCCGGCCAGCGTCGCCGCCAGCGCCTGCGCGTCTTCGGCGCCGGCGTCGGCCAGCACCCGCAGCTTGGCCAGCCGGTCGCCCTCGTGCAGCGCCGCCGCCAGCGGCGTCGGATCCGCCTGGCCGGCCTGCTCAATAGCCTGGCCGACCGCCGGTGGCAAGTCCCACAGCAGCGCGATCCGCGCCGACAGCGTGCGGGCGCCGTCGAGCAGCGCCTGCGCGAAGCCGTCCGACGAGGGCAGCGGGGCGGCACCGGCGACCTGGTCGGCCAGGCGGAAGGCGACGATCAGCCCGACGTTCTGCATGAGTCCCGCGAGGTAGGCTTCGAACGGGTTCGCTCCCAGTGCCGGCGCCGCCAGCGCGGCGGCCAGGGCGCATTTCTCGGACTGACTCCAGACCTGGGGCGCGGCCTGGCGCGCCAGTCGGCCGGCCTGGGCGCTGATCACCGGACGGAAGGCCACGCGCGCCAGCAGCATCCGCAAGCCGTTCTGGCCGAGCAGCATCAGCGCGCCTTCGATGTTGCGGACCGGCGCGCTGGGCCGGTAATAGGGGCTGTTGACCTCGCGGATGACTTCGGCGACCAGGGTCACGTCCTGCGCGACCTGGCGCGCGAGTTCGGTCGCCGACATGGCGTCGTCGCGCAGGCTGCGCAGCAGTTGCGGGATCACGGCGGGCACGCGCGGCACCAGCTCGGCGGCGGCGTCGGGCTGGCGCGCAAGCCGCGCCAGTTCGTCCAGGATCAATCGCTCGGGTGCGGCGCCGGCATGTGCGGTGACGCCCCCGAGCCAGCGATAGAACGCCAGGTCCAGATCCAGGTCCGGGTCCTGCTCCAGGTCGGGGGCGGGGGCCGCGGTGGCGACGCCTGGTCTTGCCTGATCCGACGCGGGAAGAGGCGCCGTGGTCCGCGGACGCGATCGATTGCCGAACAGGCGCGCAAGCCAGTCATGCATGGTCGGCAGGATCAGGCTGGCGGCGCGCAGCAAGGCATGCGCCGGAGGGCGGGCCGCTTACTGGCCGTTGCCCGAGGGCGGCGGCGTGGTCGTGGCCGGCGGATTGGTGGTGCCGGTATTCATGCCGCTCTGGCCGGAGCCGCTGGTGGTGCTGGTACCGATGTTGCCGGAAGCGCTCGAGCTGCCGGTGCCGGTGGTGCCCATGCTGCCCGCGTCCATCGACGAGCCGGCGCTGGAGCCGGACATGCTGGACTCGGTATCGGTACCGGTGGTGTTGCAGGCTGCCAGCGACAGCGCCATGATGCCGCCCAATAAAACGGTGTTGAGCTTGTTCATTCGTATTCTCCTCGGTGTGGATGGGTCGGATCATCATGCGAGGTGCGTGGCGTGCGTGAAATAGGAACAAAGCGTCAGTCGGTGTAGGAGGGTGCGTACATACTGCGCGGCGCGCGCGCGGCCCGGCCACCGCATACGGAAGCGGCGTCGTCGGCGCAAGCGGGGGATTGCCGCCGAGCGGCTCAGGTCGTGACCTGTTCGTGGCTTGCCAGCCACGCCAGCAGCTCGTCGGACGGCAGAGGACGGCTATAGAAGTAACCCTGGCCCTTGGCGCAGTGCTGGGCGCGCACGATGTCGGCCTGCGACTCGGTCTCGATCCCTTCGGCGACGGTCTTCATGCCCAGGCTCTGCGCCACCTTGACGGTGGCCTCGATCAGCACGCGGTGGTGGTGACTGGTATCTGCCTGGCAAACGAAGGAGCGGTCGATCTTGACCGTGTCCACCGGCAGCAGGTGCAGGCTCGACAGCGAAGAATAACCGGTGCCGAAATCGTCGAGCGCAAGCTGGATGCCCATGGCCTTGAGTTCGTGCAGGCGCTGCTGGATGCCCTGGTCCTGTGCCGCCAGGCTTTCGGTGACTTCGAGCTGCAGCTGGTCCGGGCGGATGCCGGTGAGCTGCAGCACGCGGCGCACGCTGTCGATCCAGCCGGGCTGGCCGAGCTGGGCGCGCGACAGGTTGACCGCGATCAGGCGCGGCGCGCCGTCTCCCAGCCGCGCGCGCCATTCCATGAAGTCGCGGCAGGAACGCTCGAGCACGAAGTCACCGAGCGCGCCGATCAGACCGCACTCTTCGGCGACGGTAATGAATTCGACCGGCGGCACGATGCCGCGCACCGGATGGCGCCAGCGCACCAGCGCCTCGACGCCGGCGGCGTGGTCGGTGCCGCCGTCGGGCAGCAGGCCGACCACCGGCTGGTATACGACGAACAGCTGTTCCTCGATCAGCGCCTGGCGCAGCTCGGCTTCGATGTCGGCACGGCGTGCCGCGCGTTCGCGCATGCTGGTCTCGAACACCAGTTGGCGCGCGCCGCCGGCGCGCTTGGCCTCGACCATGGCGATGCCGGCGTCGCGCAGGATCTCGTCGGCGTCGCGCGCGCCGCCATGCACGGCATCGGCGCCCCACACCAGTCCCAGGCTGGTGCCGCACACGACTTCGTGGCCCTGCACCCGGTAGGGCCGGGCCAGCGCGTCGAGGATACGGACCGCGACGCGCTCGGCGTCGTCGCGCTTGCGCATTCCGTCCAGCACCACCACGAATTCGTCGCCACCCACGCGCGCGGCCAGCTGGCCGCTTGCCGCGACGGTGTCGATGTGGTCGCTCGGCGGGCGCAGCGCACCGCGGATGCGGTCGGCGATCTGCACCAGCAGCTCGTCGCCGGCGGCCTGGCCCAGGGTGTCGTTGATGCGGCGAAAGCGGTCGCAATTCATGAACAGCACGGCAAACTCACCGCTCGAGAGCGGCCGCGCGACCAGGTGCTGGAGCTGTTCGCGCACCGCCTCGCGGTTCGGCATGCGGGTGAGCGCATCGGTCCGGGCGGCGTTGCGCAGCCGGCGCAGCAGGGTTTCCTGCTCGCGCTGGACCTCGAGCGTGGCGTCGGTGACCACCGCCATCAGGCGCTCGCTGTCGAGCTTCATCAGGCTGATGGCCAGCACCTGCGGGCTGCCGGGCGCGGTCAGCGTCGGCGGCAGGGTGGCGCGCAGCCCTTCGCACACGACGCCCGAGGTCTCGACGAACTCGGCGGCAAGCTGCGGCAACTGCGGCGCGATCGGCGCCAGCACGTCGAACAGGTTGTCCAGGCCGGCGCCGCGGGCCACCGGCATCAGGAGGTTCGAGGCCATCGGATTGAGCATGTCGACCGTGCCGTCGGATGCGATCTGGGCCAGCCCGATCGGTGCGCGGTACAGGAACTGCACCAGCGCTTCGTAGGCGTCGCTTGGATCAGGCGACATCGGGTTCTCCTTCGTTTGCTTCCGGTTGGTGGACAGGGCTGGATGCCAGTTCGGGACGCCAGCGTTCGACGCGGTTGCGGCCGGCGCGCTTGGCCGCGTACAGGGCCTGGTCGGCGTGCCGCAACAGCAGGTCGATGCCGCCCATGCCATCGTCGAGGCTGGCCACGCCGGCGCTGACGGTGTAGCGGATCCGTTCGCCGTCGAAGTGGACGACTTCCGATGCCACCGCGGCGCGCAGGCGTTCGGCCACCACCGCCGCGCGCGGCAGGTCGGTGGACGGCAGCAGCACCGCGAACTCCTCGCCGCCTATGCGGGCGACCACGTCGACCTCGCGGAAGGTCTCGCCCAGCAGCGCGGCCAGGTGCTGCAGCACGGCGTCCCCGCCCGGGTGACCGTGGCGATCGTTGATGGCCTTGAAGTGGTCGGCGTCGAACGCGATGACGGCGGTCGGGCGCGGCAGCATCCTGCTGCGCCCCAGCTCCTGCTCGGCCGCTTCGAAGAAGGCGCGGCGGTTGGCCAGGCCGGTCAGGTAGTCGCCGAAGGCTTCGCGGCGGCGCCGATCGCTGGCTTCGCGCTTGTCGGTGATGTCGCGCAGGATCAGGCAATAGGCCGGACCTTCCGGTTCGGCGCAGCCGGCCGCTCCGCGCGCTTCCTCGGCGGCCCGTTCGTTCAGCGGAGCGATCAGGACGCTGCCCCAGAAAGCGCTGCCGTCGGCGCGCACGCGCTTGCCTTCGTCCAGGCTCCAGCCGTCGCGCTCGGCGTCGCCCAGGCGGTCCAGCACGTGTTCGGGCGTGATCGCGTCCGGCGGGTAGAAGATGGAATACGGCTGGCCCACGGCTTCCTGGCCGAAGCCGGTGACGCGGCCGATGCTCGGGTTCCACTCGGTGATCGTGCCGCGCGCGTCCAGGCCGGCGAGGGCGTAGTCGGTGATGCCGGTCAGGATGGCGTTGAACCACGCATCGTTCTGGCGCAGCTGGCGCTCGCGCCGCACCTGGAGGGTGACGTCGTCGATCACCGCCATGATGCGGCGGGCGTCGAGCTTGAGCAGGGTGAGCGCCAGGATCTGCGGCGCCTTGCGGGCGGCGGCGCCGGCGTTCAGGTGCACATGCAGACCGTCGCAGATCTTGCCGGACGGGCGCGCGTAGGCGCCGCACAGGTGACGCAGTTCGGGCGCCACGTTCTCGAGCGCGGTGAACAGGTTGTCCAGGTTGGCGTCGCGCGACAGCGGCATCAGGAGCTGGGCCGAGATCGGATTCATCATCACGATGCGTCCGTCGATGTCGGCCTGCACCAGGCCGACCGGCGCCAGGTACAGGAACTGCATCAGCGCTTCGTGCTCGGCGCGCAGTTGCCCGATCTCGTCCACCTGCTCGCTTGCCTTCACGTCGGCCTTCGCGCTCACGGGGCTCAGCGCGGCTGGCGCTGGACCAGCACGTAGCGGCTCGCGCCGTTCGGGCTGGCCAGGAGGCGCAGGGCCACCTTGACCGGACGCATGCGCAGGGTCAGGACATAATCGATGGTGTCGTCCAGCGCGCCGCCTTCGTCCAGCGCATCCTCGAAACGCTGCGCAACCATGAAGTTGTTCAGGCAGGGCGCCACGTTGGTGAACAGCGGCTGGCCGAGCACGCGCTGCGGCGACAGCCCGGCGGCCTGCGATTCGAAGGCGTTGTAGCGCTGCACATTATTGTCGGTATCGAAACCGATCACACCAAAGTCGAGCTGGTCGAGCTGCTCCGGGGAGCAGGCGTCGAGATGCGAAGCCAGGTCGGCGGTCGAAAACGACAGGGTAGGGGCGGTCATGGTACGGGATCCGGCGTCGATGCGCGTAAGTTGATTTGAGGAAATTGATGTTGACATGCCGCCAGTACGCTTGTCAATTGTGCGCGCTTATTCCTTGACACTTTGCGTTGTCGAATAGCACATTCGGCATGTTTTTTCCGCAGGCTTGACAGCGTCCGGCGGCACCGGCACCATCAGCGCCTGTTTCCGCGATGCTCCTCATGACTGTCAGTACAACTCTTGCACCCGACCGCGACCTGCGCTGGTGGTCGCACCGCCCGACCCTGTTGCGTGTCCTGTCCGACCTGCTCGCCGGCGAACTGGCGCTGATGCGCCCCGGGCTGGCCCGCCGCCCGCTGCCATGGCCGCCCGGCCTCGATCTCGCGGCCGAGCTCGGCGCCGATTCGCTCGAACTGCTGGGCCTGGCAACCGCAATGGAACAGGTGCTCGGCATCGGCTGCATCGGCCAGGAACGGGTGCTGGCCGCCCCGCGCCTGAACGCCTGGCTCGCGGCGGCGGCGTCCGGGCTCGACCAGGGCAGCGGCGTGATGCGCTTCCGCACCTCCGGTAGTTCGGGTGCGCCCAAGACCTGCAGCCACGCGCTGGGCGCGCTGTGGCAGGAGGCGGAGGCGCTGGCGGCCCTGGTTCCCGGCACGCGCCGGATCGTCAGCCTGGTTCCATCGCACCATATTTACGGCTTCCTGTTCACGGTCTTGCTGCCGCACGCGCTCGGGTTCGGGCCTGGCCACGACGCGGTGGTCGACCTGCGCGGCATGACGCCCGGGGCGGTGGCAGGCCGGCTTCAGCCGGGCGACCTGGTGGTGGGGTTCCCCGATTTCTGGCGCGCCTTCGCCCCGCTGGCGGCGTGCGCGCCGGGCGGCCTGGCCGCGCACCTGACCGGCGTCAGCTCGACGGCGCCGTGCCCGGACGAGGTGGCGCACGCCGTGCGCGCGGCCGGCGTGGCGCGGCTGGTGCAGGTCTACGGCAGCTCGGAAACGGCCGGCGTCGGCTGGCGCGACGACCCGGCGGCCGACTACCAGCTGTTCCGGTACTGGGAAGCGGGCGCGCAAGCCTGCAGCCTGGTGCGGCGTCACGCCGATGGCAGCCGCGCCGCCTATCCCTTGCAGGACCGGCTGGCCTGGAGCGCCCCCGACCGGTTCCGTCCTGCCGGCCGGATCGACCACGCGGTGCAGGTCGGCGGCGTCAATGTCTTCCCCGCCTACGTCGCGGACGTACTGCGCACCCACCCGCAGGTCGAGGATGTCGTGGTGCGCCCCATGCGGCCCGACGAAGGCGTGCGCCTGAAGGCCTTCGTGGTGCCCCGCGGCGACGTGCCGGCCGAGGGTGGCGCGGCGGCCGCGGCACTGCGCGCGGAACTGGGTGCATGGATCGGCGAGCGCCTGCCGGCCCCCGAGCGGCCGATGGCCTGGTCGTTCGGCGCCGCCTTGCCGCGCCAGGCCAACGGCAAGCTGTCGGACTGGATCATCGACAGCGCCGACTGAGGCCCTGCCGGATCAGAACCAGACCGAGGAAGGCGGCGGCGGCGGCGGTGGCGGTGGCGGCGGCGCCAAGGCCGGGTCGCCCTCGACCGGTTCGACCTGCACCGGGGGCATGTCCTGCCAGGGGTCGATGTCGATCAAGCGCAGGTCGGGGCGGTCCATGTACTCCTCGAACACCCAGTCGTCATACTCGCGCACGACGCCTTCCGGCTCCAGCTGCTCTTCCTGCGGCGGCACCGGGCCGAGCGCCACCCGCATGTAATCGATCCAGATCGGCAGCGCCAGCGTGGCGCCGAACTCGCGCCCGCCCAGAGAGCGCGGTTCGTCGTAGCCCATCCAGGCCACCGCCACCACCTTGCCGCCGTAGCCGGCGAACCAGCCGTCGATGGCGTCGCTGGTGGTGCCGGTCTTGCCGGCGATGTCGATGCGGCCGAGCTGCTTCACCGAAGCCGCGCCGGTGCCGTAGCGGGTGACGTCGCGCAGCATGGAATCGAGCACGAACGCGTTGCGCGCGTCCAGCACGCGATCGCTGTCCTGGCGCGCGGGCGGTTTGTTGTCCTGGATGATGACGCCGTTGCCATCGCGGATCTGGGCGATCAGGTAGGGCTTGACGCGGTAGCCGCCGTTGGCGAACACCGCATAGGCGCCCGCCATCTGCAGCGGCGTGACCGCGCCCGTGCCCAGCGCCAGTGTCAGGTTCTTCGGATGGCGCGCCAGATCGAAGCCGAAGCGGTCCAGGTAGTCGTGGGCGTAGTCGACGCCGAGGGCGCGGATCAGGCGCACGGTGGTGACGTTCTTCGAGTGCGCCAGCGAGTAGCGCATCGTGATCGGCCCGTCGAACGCGCCATCGTCGTTCTGGGGCGACCAGGTCGCGCCGGCGTTTTCGCCCGGCATGTCGAGCGGCTCGTCGAGGATGCGGGTGCCCGGCGAATATCCCTTCTCGAGCGCCGCCGAATAGACGAACGGCTTGATCGCGGATCCCGGCTGGCGCCAGGCCTGGGTGACGTGGTTGAACTTCTGCAGGTTGTAGTCGAAGCCGCCCACCAGCGCGTGGTAGGCGCCGGTGTCGGCGTCGATCGCCACGAAGGCCGCCGCCACCTGCGGCAGCTGGACGATGGCCCAGCCGTCCTGTCCGTCCGTGCCGCGCCGGCTGATGCGCACCACGGCGCCGGGCGCGATGCGCAAGGCGTCCTTCGCATTGGCCGCCAGGCCGCGCGCGGCGAACTTCAGGCCGGCGCCCTCGATGGTGATGTCGTCGCCGCCGGCCGTCTCGACGCGCACCTGTCGCGCCGAAGCGGCCAGCACGACGGCCGGCACCAGGCCCTCGCTGGCGGGACGCTTCTGCAGGGCTTCGATGACGGCTTCGTCGCGCTCGGCCGGGTCCTGCGGCAGGGCGATGCGCGCTTCCGGACCGCGGTAGCCGTGGCGCTGGTCGTAATCGAGCACGTTACGGCGCACCGATTCATAGGCGGCGTCCTGTTCCGCCTTGAGGATGGTGGTGGTGACCACGATGCCGCGTTCGTAGGCCTGCTCGCCGAACTGCGCAAAGACGGCCTGGCGCGCCAGTTCCGCCACGTAGTCGGCCTTGGTATCGAAGACCTGGCCGCCGCGCCGGATGCGCAGCGGTTCGGCCAGGGCCTGGCGGTATTCCGCTTCGCCGATCTGTCCGAGCTCGTGGAGCCGCCTGAGCACGGTGTGCTGGCGCTGCTGCGCGCGTTTCGGGTTGGCGATCGGGTTGTGGCGCGACGGGTTCTGCGGCAGGCCGGCCAACATCGCGGTCTCGGCCAGCGTCAGTTGGTCGAGCGACTTGCCGAAGTAGCTGCGCGCGGCGCTCGAAAAACCGTAGGAGCGGTTGCCGAGGTAGACCTGGTTCATGTAGAGCTCGAGGATCTGGTCCTTGCTCAAGGCGTCTTCGATGCGGTAGGCGAGGGCGATCTCGGTCAGCTTGCGCGACAGGACCTTGTCCTTCGACAGGAAGAAGTTGCGCGCCACCTGCATCGTGATGGTCGAGGCGCCGCCGGCGCCGAAGCCTTCGCGCAGGTTGTTGACGACCGCGCGCGCGGCGCCGCGCCAGTCGATGCCCTGGTGCTGGTAGAAATGCGCATCCTCGATGGCGAGCAGGGCCTGCTTCATGCGGTCGGGGATCTTGTCGATGGTGACGAAGTCGCGCCGCTCGACGCCGAATTCGCCGATCAGGTGCTGGTCGGCCGTATATACGCGCAGCGGGATCTTGGGCTGGTAGTCGAGCACGGCGTCGATCCTGGGCACGTTCGGCAGGATCACCGTCATGGCGTAGATGGCGACGCCGGCCGCCAGGGCGACCAGTGCGGCGAGCGTGAAGAACAGGAACATGCGCAGGCGGCGCGGGCGCT
This sequence comes from Massilia sp. UMI-21, assembly GCA_015277795.1. NCBI lineage: Bacteria > Pseudomonadati > Pseudomonadota > Betaproteobacteria > Burkholderiales > Oxalobacteraceae > Massilia > Massilia sp. UMI-21. The sequence goes on from CP063848.1 coordinate 2,623,418, forward strand.
TGGCGGGCTGGTTGGACTGGGTCACTGCCTTACTCTCGATGGATTGCGGTATTGACGGCGCATGCGGCGCATCGTATCCGCGCATTCTAACCCCCCAAACTGCTTTCCTTCCATTTCGGCATATGCGATAGTCTCGCCTTAAGCTCTGCCAAAGTATGCATCTCAAAGGACCCTCCATGCCTTACGATTCGCCCGCCGATTCCAGCGCGACCGGCTTCAAGCCCTACATCCCCGCCAACGCGGAATTGCCCGAAATGACGCTGCGCGCCCTCATCATGGGCACGGTGCTGGGCATGGTGTTCGGCGCCTCCTCGCTGTACCTGGTGCTGAAGGTCGGCCTCACCGTCAGCGCCTCGATCCCGGTGGCGGTCATCGCCATCACCCTGTTCCACACCGCGAAGAAGTTCGGGGCGCGCGAATCGACCATCCTCGAGAACAGCATCACCCAGACCGCCGGTTCGGCCGGCGAATCGCTGGCCTTCGGCCTGGGCGTGACCATGCCGGCCATCATGATCCTCGGCTTCGACCTGGAGATCTCGCGCGTGATGCTGGTGGGCGTGCTGGGCGGCCTGCTGGGCATCCTGATGATGATCCCGATGCGCCGCACCATGATCGTCGAGGCCCACCGCGAACTGAAATACCCGGAAGGCACGGCCTGCGCCGAGGTGCTCAAGGCCGCCGCCACCGAGACCTCGCGCGCCGCCGCCGGCGAAGCGCGCGAAGACGGCTCCGACGCCGCCCGCGACGCGCGCCGGCGCGCCATGCTGATCTTCGGCGGCTTCGGCATCGGCCTGCTGTACAAGACCCTGAGCGTGTCCCTCAAGGGCTGGCGCGACTACGTGAACTTCGAATTCGGCTATCCGCTCAAGGGCGGCTCGGCCGGCGCCGAAGTCTCGCCCGAGCTGCTCGGCGTCGGCTACATCATCGGCCCGCGCATCGCCTTCACGATGGCGGCCGGCGGGGTGCTGTCCTACCTGCTCCTGATCCCGATGATCAGCTTCTTCGGCGAACTGCTCACGGTGCCGCTGGCGCCGGCGACCACCCTGATCCGCGACATGGGACCGGACGACATCCGCAACGCCTACGTGCTCTATATCGGCGCGGGCGCGGTCGCTGCGGGCGGGCTGATCTCGCTGGTGCGCTCGTTGCCGACCATCTGGAAGGGCCTCAGCGCCGGCCTGTCGGGCTTCGGCAAGGGTGCGGCCGGCAAAGGCGCGGACGGCAAGGCCGCGGCGCGCAAGGTCCCGCGCACCGAGCAGGACATTCCGCTCAAATGGGTCATGATCGGCTGCCTGGCCATCATCGCGGTGATCACGGTGGCCACGCCCCTGCACATGAACCTGCTGGGCGCGCTGCTGATCCTGGTGTTCGGTTTCCTGTTCGCCACCGTGTCTTCGCGCCTGACCGGCGAAGTCGGCTCCTCGTCGAACCCGATCTCGGGCATGGCGGTGGCCACGCTGCTGTTCACTTGCCTGATCTTCCTGCTGATGGGCTGGACCGGGGGGCGCTACTACGTCACCGCGCTGTCGGTCGGCGCCATCGTCTGCATCGCCGCCAGCAATGCCGGCACCACCTCGCAAGACCTGAAGACCGGCTACCTGGTCGGCTCGACTCCGCGCCTGCAGCAGTACGCGATCCTGTGCGGCGCCCTGGCCTCGGCCCTGATCCTCGGCCCGATCCTGCTCAAGCTGAACGAAGCGGGCACCGTGTACGTGCCGGCGGCCCAGGTCGCCCCTGGCCTGCGCCTGGACGCGCAACAGTACGCGCAACTGACCGATACCGCGCAGCTGCAGGGCCCGCAGGCGGAAACCGACGGCAAGACCTACAAGGTATGGCAGAAGACCGACCTCGACGGCGGCCCGGCCGGCAAGTACCTGGTGGCCGACGGCGGCCAGCTGGCCTACCTGGTCGACCCGGGCATCAACGGCACCCACAAGCTGCGCCCGGACGGCACCGAAGTGAAGAAGTACGACGCGCCCAAGGCGGTCTTGATGTCCTACATCATCAAGGGCATCCTCGACCAGCAGCTGCCCTGGACCCTGGTGCTGTTCGGCGTGATGATCTCGGTGGTGCTGGAGATGGCCGGCGTGCACGCGCTGGCCTTCTCGGTGGGCGTCTACCTGCCGCTGGTGTCGACCTTGCCGATCGCGGTGGGCGGCATGGTGCGCTGGGTGGCGGACCGCCGCAACAACCGGCTGCCCCAGTACCAGGACCTGAACGAGGAAGAGCGCCAGGCCGCCGGCGACCGCAGTTCGGGCACGCTGCTGGCCTCGGGCTACATCGCGGGCGGCGCGCTGGCCGGCATCATCATCGCCATCACGGCCGGCGTGCTGACCGACTTCGACACCCGCGTGGCGCGCTGGGCCGAGGCCTCGAACCCGTTCTTCGCCGGGCCGGATTCGAACCTGCTGACCCTGATCCCGTATGCCGCGATCGTCCTGCTGCTGTACTGGGTGGCGCGCGAGAAGATAAAGAAGTAAGCACGAAGGCGTAACACCAGAATGGCCCGGGATTCAATGCGATTCCGGGCCATTTTCTTGTCCATCCTGGTTCAGACGAAGGCCAGGTCGTGATGCCGGATCGCGTCGTCCAGCCAGTCGTCGGTATGGCCGAAGCGGTAGCCGAGCGCCTTGGCGCGCGCGGTGTCGAGCGCCAGGGGCGCGGCGAAGTCGAAGGGCGAGAGCACGCCCGGCGCTTGCGCCGGCACTTTCGCGCTGCGCGGCGGCTCGTCGAGCACCGCGGCCACGCGCGCGTGCAGGTCGACCGCCGACAGCGCGCCATCGGATGCCGCATTGACCGGGCCGCGGAAATCCTGCATGCCGGCCCACAGCAGGAAGTCGGCCGCTTCCTGGGCTTCCATGAACGAGACCCGGGCGGCGGCGTTCGCATAGCGCAGCGTGCCGCGCATGCGCACCAGGTCGACATAGTGCGCCAGGCGCCCGGTGAAATCCTCGGGGCCGCCCAGCACGTGGGCCAGGCGCACGGTCGCCAGCGGCAGGCTGCCGTCACGCTCCAGGTAGGCCTCGGCCTGGACCTTGCCCGCCACGTAGCACTCGACGGCGCGCGCCGGGTCGTGCCAGGGGTAGGCGGTATCGATGCGCTGCGCCTGCACGGGCAGGTCGCTTTCGCGCAAGGCTAGCGCGCGCGCCGCCACCTGGCGGTAGGCGTCGATGGTCGAGGTCATCACGTAGCGCCCCACCTTGCCGGCGAAGACGCGGGTCGAGATCGCGGCGTCCAGCGGCGAATAGCACATCTGGTCGAACACGAGGTCGAACGCCTGGCCGCGAAATGCATTGCGCATCGCATGCTCGTTGCGGCGGTCGACGCGGATGCGCGAGAACCGCCCGCCGAAGCGTTCGCCGAAAGGATCCGGCGCATAGCCCCGGGTGGCAATGCTCACGCGGTGGCCTGCACGCAGCAGGCGCTGGACCAGGAGTTTGCCGAAATACCGGGTTCCGCCGATCACCAACACATTCTTTGCCATGACTTTTCCTTAGTGGATCGAGTATATTTTCTGCAAAGCAGCAAAATCCATCAACCGAGAAAAAGTACAGACGTTGAATAAGAAAAACTTACGCATGGAGGCGGCATGAAACCCTTGCGCAGCCTGTCCGGATTGATCGACTTCGAGTGCGCCGCGCGCTGGGGCAGCTTCAAGCTGGCCGCGCGCGAGCTGCACAAGACGCCGGCGGCGGTGAGCCTGCAGGTGAAGCAGCTCGAGGAGAATGTCGGCTTCGCGCTGTTCGTGCGCCATCCGCGCCATATCTCGCTGACCGAGAAGGGCCAGGAGCTGGCCGTCGCCACCGGCCGCATGCTGGCCGAGCTGCGGGCCAAGGTCGCCGCACTGCAGCGCGGCGACGAGGAAGCGGTGCTGCGCATCTCGACCACGCACTCGTTCGCGATCAAGTGGCTGGTGCCGCGCATGCACCGCTTCACCAAGCTGTATCCGGAACTGGACATCCGGATCGACTCCAACGACGCGCCGGTGGACCTGCAGGCCGACAGCACCGACGTCGCGATCCGCTACGGTCCGGTCGCCGACGGCGATCCGGCGGTGCTGTTCCGCGAACGCCTGGTGCCGGTGTACAGCCCGGAACTGCTGGCGCCGGACCAGCAGGCCCTGGGCCTGGCGGACCTGCCGCAGCATCACCTGCTGGTGGTCCAGTCGCCGGAAGCCTGGCTGCAGTTGCTGAACGTGAACCGGGCGCTGAAGGGCAAGTACGACTTCTCGCGCGCGTACACGCACTGGGGTGTGCTGGTGCAGGCGGCGGTGGCGGGGCATGGCGTGGCGCTGGTGCCCTACGGGATCGCCTTCGAGGATATCCAGGCCGGCGCGCTGCGCCAGATCGCCTGCCGCAGCGCGCGTTTCGAAAGCGGTTATCGCTTCCTGGCCAACCCGCGCAAGGAGCACATGCTCAAGGTGCGGCGCTTTCGCGACTGGATGGTGGCGGAGATGGCCGAGATGGAGTCGACCCTGGACCGGCGCTGAGCCGTTCCTGCAAATGAAAACGGCGGCCCGCGGGCCGCCGTTGCACATGAAGCGTTCGAGGCTGAGGGTTCGACGTTTACTTCACGCCGTGCATCAGCTTCTGGATGAGCGGGGCCAGCAGGAACAGCAGCACGCCGCCGCCCAGCAGGATCCAGAAGCCGAAGGTGTAGCCGTCCAGCGCCGAGGTCACCGACATGCCGGTCTCGCCCGACACGTGCGAGGCGAAGATGCCGGACAGGTTGTTGCCGATACCGGTCGACAGGAACCAGCCGCCCATGCCCAGGCCCACCAGGCGGGTCGGGGCCAGCTTGGTGACCATCGACAGGCCGATCGGCGACAGGCACAGTTCACCGATCGACTGGATGGTGTACACGGCTAGCAGGGTCCAGGCCGGAATCTGGCCGACCGGGTCGATCAGGTTCGACAGCGCGTACATCAGCAGGCCGAAGGCCAGGCCGTTGAAGATGATGCCGAGGCCGAACTTGCGCGGGATCGATGGGTTGGCGTCGCGCTTGCCGAGGGTGACCCAGATCGCGGCGATGATCGGCGCGAACACGATGATCGCCACCGAATTCACGGACTGGAAGTACGCGACCGGCATCTCCCATCCGAGGATGTTGCGGTTCACGATCTGGTCGGCCAGGAAGGTGAACGAGCTGCCGGCCTGTTCGAAGAAGCACCAGAACAGGACGTTGAAGAAGAAGATGATCATCATGGCGATGGTCTTGTCGCGCGCGACCTTGCCTTCGCGGATGCCTTCGATGATCAGCATCAGGGCCAGGACGACGAACAGGACGCTCAGCACCGCCTGCAGGCTGCCGGCGCCGGCCTGCAGCAGCAGGTAGACGCCGGGGATCACCAGCAGCGAGCCGATCACCACGCCGATCAGGCGCTTCGGACTGGCCAGCTCGCCGACCGGCGCGCCGATGCCTTTGAGCTGCTTGCGGCCGATGTAGAACCACACCAGGGCGAACAGCATGCCGAGGCCGGATGCGAAGAACACCGCCTTGTAGGCGGGCACGGTGCCATCGCTGAGCCACTGCGCCAGTTCGCCGGTCACGATCGGCGCGAAGAATGCGCCGGCATTGATGCCCATGTAGAAGATGGTGAAGCCCGAATCGCGGCGCGTGTCGTGCAGCGAATACAGCTGGCCGACCATGGCCGAGATGTTCGGCTTGAACATGCCGTTGCCGACGATGATGGTCGCCAGTCCGAGCTTGAAGATGTCCTGGTTGGGCAGCGTGATCATGAACAGGCCTGCCGCCATGAAGACGGCGCCGACCAGGATCGAGCGCTGGTAGCCGATCACGCGGTCGGCGATGTAGCCCCCGAAGACTGCGCCGGCATACACCAGTGCGAGGTAGGAACCGTAGGTCAGGTTGGCGTCCGCCTGGCCGACCGCGTCACCGCCGTAGAACTGGGCGACGATGTAGAGCACCAGGGCCCAACGAATGCCGTAGAAAGCGAAGCGCTCCCAGAATTCGGTCATGAAGAGCATCCACAGCGGTGCTGGATGGCCCATGATCTGCCTGAATTCCGGAACGTCTCCCTTGGCTGAAGTAGCTGCACCGCTCATGCGGTTCCTCCCGAAGATAGTGTTTGAATCGATGGTTTTTATTGGAATATCTGTATGCCGGAAATTCCATTAGGCACGCATTTTAGTGTAAATCGCTCATCGCAAGCGAACTTTTTCGGCTTGTGGTATTGACGTTGGCGCGAGCGGCGCGGCAGCGCGTGGCATGCCCGAATCGGGGCGCAAAATGTTGCACTTTGGCGTATATTGGCAAACAGGCCAATACGTATTACCGATTGAAAGGGAAAACAAAACCATGACCCATGAAGTTGTCGATGTCCTTATTTCTCCGGAAGGCCGCCTCGAAGTCCTGTCGAAAGCCGAAGTCGCCAAGCTGCTCGACACCAGCAAGAGCGGCCTGTACGACATATTCCGTAAATGCGCGCTGGCCGTGCTCAATACCGGCAGCTCGATCGACGACGGCAAGGAACTGCTGGAACGCTACCGCGATTTCGAGATCAGCATCCTGCAGCGCGAGCGTGGCATCAAGCTCGACATCCGCAGCGCCCCCGCGATTGCCTTCGTCGACGGCAAGATGATCCGCGGTATCCACGAGCACCTGTTCTCGGTGCTGCGCGATATCGTCTACGTGCATTTCGAAGTCACCGACAACCCCAAATTCGATTTGAACCGCCCGGAAGGCATAACCGACGCGGTGTTCCATATCCTGCGCAACGCCAACGTGCTGCAGGCGCAGCGCAATCCGAACCTGGTCGTGTGCTGGGGCGGGCACTCGATCAACCGGGTCGAGTACACCTACACCAAGGAAGTCGGCTACGCGCTCGGCCTGCGCGAGCTGGACATCTGCACCGGCTGCGGACCGGGCGCGATGAAGGGCCCGATGAAGGGCGCCGCGATCGGCCATTCCAAGCAGCGCATCGCCGGCGGGCGCTATCTCGGCATTTCGGAGCCGGGCATCATCGCGGCCGAGTCGCCCAACCCGATCGTCAGCGACCTGGTGATCATGCCGGACATCGAGAAGCGCCTGGAAGCCTTCGTGCGCACCGGCCACGGCATCATCGTGTTCCCGGGCGGCGCCGGCACCGCCGAGGAAATCCTGTACATCCTGGGTATCCTGCTGCATCCCGAGAACGCCGAAGTGCCGTTCCCGCTGATCTTCACCGGCCCGGCCACGGCGCGCGCCTATTTCGAGCAGATCGACCAGTTCATCGGCCTGACCCTGGGAGCGCAAGCCCAGAAGCGCTACAAGATCATCATCGACGATCCGGAAGCGGTGGCCAAGGAAATGTATGCGGGCATCAAGGAAGTGCGCGAATTCCGCAAGGCGCACAGCGACGCCTACTACTTCAACTGGCGCCTCAAGATCGACCCGGAATTCCAGAAGCCCTTCCGTCCGACCCACGAGAACATGCGCAACCTGAAACTGCACCGCGGCCAGGAATCGCACATGCTGGCGGCGCACCTGCGCCGGGCCTTCTCGGGCATCGTGGCCGGCAACGTGAAGGAAGAGGGGATCCGCGCGATCGAGCAATACGGCAAGTACGAGATCCAGGGCGAGAGCGCGATCATGGAGCCGATGGATGCGCTGCTGGCCTCGTTCGTGGAGCATAGCCGCATGAAGTTGCCGGGCAAGGCCTATACGCCTTGCTACACCATCGTTCAATGAATCCGTAGGGTGGACGGCTCTGCCGTCCGCGCGTCCAGATCTTGCGTGCGATGTGACAGCGCGTTTATTCGAACATGCGTTGAACGCGCGGTCGGCGAAGCCGACCACCCTACAAAAAAAGCGGCCGAGGCCGCTTTTTTCTCGAGCATGTCAACGCTCAGTCTTCCTTGCGCAGGTGCGGGAACAGCAGCACGTCGCGGATGTTGGGCGAATCGGTGATCAGCATCATCAGGCGGTCGATGCCGATGCCGCAGCCGCCGGCCGGTGGCATGCCGTATTCCAGCGCGCGGATGTAGTCGGCGTCGTAGAACATCGCCTCGTCGTCACCCGCGTCCTTGGCGGCCACCTGCGACAGGAAGCGCGCAGCCTGGTCTTCCGGATCGTTCAGCTCCGAGAAGCCGTTGGCGATCTCGCGGCCGACCATGAACAGTTCGAAGCGCTCGGTGATGCCTTCGCGCGCGTCCGAGGCGCGGGCCAGCGGCGAGACTTCCACCGGGTAGTCGATGATGAAGGTCGGCTCCCACAGCAGCGCTTCGGCGGTCTCTTCGAACAGGGCCAGTTGCAGCGCGCCCAGGCCGGAGGTGGCAAAAGGCTTGACGCCGAACTTCAGGAGTTCCTGCTTCAGGAAGTCCATCGAGTTCAGCTGCTCGGGCGTGTAGCCCGGCGCGTACTTGTCGATCGCTTCGACGATGGTCAGGCGCTGGAAGGGCTTGGACAGGTCCAGCTCGCGGCCGCCATAGCTCAACACGGCGCTGCCGTGGGCGTCGACCGCGGCCTGGCGGATCACCCCCTCGGTGAAGTCCATGATCCACTTGTAGTCGGTGTAGGCCGCGTAGAATTCCATCATCGTGAATTCCGGGTTGTGACGGACCGACACGCCTTCGTTGCGGAAGTTGCGGTTGATCTCGAACACGCGGTCGAAGCCGCCCACCACCAGGCGCTTCAGGTACAGCTCGGGCGCGATGCGCAGGTACATTTCCATGTCCAGCGCGTTGTGGTGGGTAACGAAGGGCTTGGCCGCGGCGCCGCCCGGGATCGGGTGCAGCATCGGGGTCTCGACTTCCATGAAGCCGTGTTCTTCCATGAAGCGGCGCATCGAGGACATCGCGGCGGTACGCGCCTTGAAGGTGCGGCGCGTCTCTTCGTTCATGATCAGGTCGACGTAGCGCTGGCGGTACTTGGTCTCCTGGTCGGCCAGGCCGTGGAACTTGTCCGGCAGCGGGCGCAGCGATTTCGCGATCAGGCGCAGCTTGCTGACCTTGACCGTCAATTCATCGGTCTTGGTCTTGAAAAGAACGCCTTCGACGCCCAGGATGTCGCCCAGGTCGTAGTGGTGCAGGGCTTCCATCGCTTCCAGGCCGGCATTGTCGAGCGTGACGTAGATCTGGATGCGGCCCGACGCCGCCGGGCCCGAGCTGTCCTGCAGGGTGGCAAAGGCGGCCTTCTTGCCGGCTTCGCGGCGCAGCATCATGCGCCCGGCCAGCACCACGTTCACCGGTTCGGCTTCCAGCTCCTCGCGGCTCTTGCCGCCGTAGGTCTCGACCAGGTCGGCCGCCTTGTGCTGCGGGACGAAGTCGTTCGGGAAGGGGTTGCCCTGCTGGCGCAGCGCGGCCAGCTTGGCGCGGCGCTCGGCCATGATCTTGTTTTCGTCATGCGCCGCGACGGGCGACTGGTCTTGATTTTCCGTAGTCATGATTGGATAGGCAGTTCTTGTTGGCTTGTTTTGATGAGCTCAGGCGAACAGCAGTTCGGCCTTGAGTTCCGAGAAGTCGCGCACGATGGCGATGACGTTGTCGAATTCGGCAAACGCGGCAGCGGGCAGGGTGGTGGTCAGGACGATGCAGCGCATGCCGGCGCGGCGCGCCGCTTCCACGCCCAACGGCGCGTCCTCGAACACGATGCAGTCGGCAGGCGCCGCGCCACACAGCTGCGCCGCCTTCAGGAACACGTCCGGGTGCGGCTTGCCGCGCGCGACATCGCCGGCGCCGACGATCGCATCGAAATGGCGGCGCAAATCCAGGCCGTCGAGGGTGAACGCGACGTTGGCCGGCGGCGCCGCGGTGCCGACCGCCAGCTTCACGCCGTGCGCCTTGGCCTGTGCGAGCAGTTCCTCGAAGCCGTCGACCGGCTTGCGGTGCGGCCCGTACAGCTCGCGGTAGACCGATTCCTTCTCGTGGTTGAGCTGGGCGACTTCCTCATCGCCGAGCCCCTCGCCCAGGTAGGCGCGCATGATCTCGCCACCCTGGCGGCCGGCCGTGGCCCGGAAGAATTCGTCCGGGTCGAGTGACTGGCCGCGGCGCGCGAAGAAGGTGATCCACGAATCCGTGTGGAAGGCCATGTTGTCGACGATGGTGCCGTCCATGTCGAACACGAAGGCCTGTTGGGCACGCGTCATTTATACGCCCTGCTTCAGCGAAGCCGAGATGAAGTCGTCCAGGTCGCCGTCCAGCACGTTCTTGGTGTTGCCGGTCTCGAAGCCGGTACGCAGGTCCTTGATGCGCGACTGGTCCAGCACGTACGAGCGGATCTGGTGGCCCCAGCCGACGTCGGTCTTGGAGTCTTCGAGCTTCTGCTGCTCGCTCATGCGGTTGCGCAGCTCGAGCTCGTACAGCTTGGCGCGCAGCATGTCCCATGCCTCGGCCTTGTTGCGATGCTGCGAGCGGTCGTTCTGGCACTGCACCACGATGCCCGACGGGCCGTGCGTCAGGCGCACCGCGGAGTCGGTCTTGTTGATGTGCTGGCCGCCGGCGCCGGATGCGCGGTAGGTATCGATGCGCACGTCGGCCGGGTTGATCTCGATCTCGATCGAATCGTCCACTTCCGGGTACACGAACAGCGAGGTGAACGAGGTATGGCGCCCGTTGGCCGAGTCGAACGGCGACTTGCGCACCAGGCGGTGCACGCCGGTCTCGGTGCGCAGGTGGCCATAGGCGTATTCGCCGTCGACCTTGATGGTGGCGGTCTTGATGCCCGCGACCTCGCCCTCGGACTGTTCCAGGATCTCGGCCTTGAAGCCCTTGCGTTCGCAATAGCGCAGGTACTGGCGCAGCAGCATCGAGGCCCAGTCCTGGGCTTCGGTGCCGCCGGCGCCGGCCTGGATGTCGATGAAGCAGTTGGCGTGGTCCATCGGGTTGCTGAACATCCGGCGGAATTCCATCGCCTCGATGGTCTTCTGGATCGCTTCGGCGTCGCTGCCGATCGACTCCAGGGTGCCGTGGTCGCCTTCTTCCTTGGCCATCTCGAACAGGTCGGTGGAATCAAGCAGGTCGGACTTCGCTTTCTCGAGCGTCAGCACGACCGCTTCCAGCGCCTTCTTTTCCTTGCCGAGGTCCTGCGCCCGCTTCTGGTCGTTCCAGACGGCGGGGTCTTCGAGTTCCTGGTTGACCTGTTCTAGTTTCTCCGACTTGCGATCGAAGTCAAAGATACCTCCGAAGTTCGGCTTCACGGCTGGTCAGGTCGTTCAGCAGGGCGGAGATGGCGTTGATGCGTTCAGCTTCCATGGTCTGGGCAGTCTCTTGATAGGTTGAATCGAACCTTCGATTATACCCCAGGCCGGCGCGTGCCGGCGTCCGGGCCGCGCCTTCAGCGTCCAGTTCTTGCTCCGGCGCCCCGGGCTGGCATATCATCCCCCGGTTCCGTTCCCTTCCTCGCCCATGGCCATCCACTTGCGTTACCAAATTTGCATCGCGCTCGCCCCGGCGCTGTTCACCGCGCCGTCCTTCGCGGCCAAGCCGCCTGCCGCCGGCACCACCGCCCTGCTGGCCGTGCTGGAGACGACCGACCTGCATTCGAACCTGGTCGGCTACGACTACTACAAGCTGGCGCCCGAACCCTCGCACGGCCTGGACCGCACCGCCACGCTCATTCGGCAGGCGCGCCAGGAATTCCCGAACACGCTCCTGCTCGACAATGGCGACACCATCCAGGGCACGGCGCTGGCCGACTACCAGGCCCAGGTCAGGCGCGTGGACTGCGGGCAGACGCTCGGCATCTACAAGATCATGAACCGGCTGCGCTACGACGGCGCCGGGATCGGCAACCACGAATTCAACTACGGCCTGGACTACCTCGGCCAGGTCACCGGCAGCCGCTTCCGCGGCGCCGGCACCGAGCAGCCGAAGCGCTGCGCCGGCCCGGCCTTCCCGATGGTGCTGGCCAACGTCTACAGCGCCAGAACGAAGCAACCGCTGTTCAGCCCCTACGCCATCATCGACAAGCAGGTCGAGGCGCGCGACGCCACCGGCAAGGCGGTGAAGGCGACCGTGCGGGTCGGGATCATCGGCTTCACGCCGCCGACCATCATGGAATGGGACAAGCGCTGGCTGGAAGGGCGCGTGTTCACCACCGGCGTGGTGGAGGCCGCGCAAAAGTACGTGCCGGAGATGAAGCGCAAGGGCGCCGACCTGGTGATCGCGATCTCGCATGGCGGCCTCGATGGCGCGCCGTACTCGCCGGCGATGGAAAACGCCAACTGGCACCTGGCCAAGGTGGCCGGCATCGACGCCATGCTGCTGGGCCACGCGCACCAGTTGTTCCCGAGTGCGGACAGCAGCGCGCCCCAGTTCAATCTGCCGGGTGTCGACAAGGCCAGGGGCCTGGTGCACGGAGTGCCCACGGTGATGGCCAACCTGTGGGGCAAGCACCTGGGCGTCGTCCAGCTGCACCTGAAGCACGACGGCAAGCGCTGGACCGTGGAACAGGACAAGACCCGGGTCGAGGCGCGCGCCGCCCAGACTGGCGCCAAGTCGTATGTCGACGCCGACCCGGGCGTGATGGCGCTGGTGAAGGAAGAACATGAAGCGACCATCCGCTATGTGAAGACGCCGGTCGGCGCGACCGAGTTCCGCATGTCGAGCTATTTCGCCGACGTCGGCGACATCTCGGCCCTGCAGCTGGTCAACCAGGCCCAGACCGCGTACGTGCGCCGTTTCGTGGCCGCCAACCTGCCGCAGTACAAGGACTTGCCGGTGCTGTCGGTGACGGCGCCGTTCAAGAGCGGCATCGCCGGCCCGGCCGACTATACCGACGTGAAGGCGGGCGACCTGGCGCTGAACAATGCCGCCGACCTGTACCTGTACCCGAACGCGCTGTACGCGGTGAAGGTGAACGGCGCCGAACTGAAGGCCTGGCTGGAGAAGGCGGCGCAGCGCTTCAACACCATCGACCCGGCCAAGACCGAGCCGCAGCAGCTGGTCAACCTGGCGGTGGCCAGCTACAACTTCGACACCGTGACCTCGCCCGAGGTGTCGTACCAGATCGACCTCACCCGTGCGCCGGGCGAACGCGTCAGCAAGCTGAGCTGGCGCGGCCAGCCGGTTCTGCCTGCGCAGGAATTCCTGGTCGCGACCAACAACTACCGCGCCAGCGGCGGCGGCCACTTCCCGGGCCTGGACGGCAGCAAGACCGTGATCGCTTCGCCGGACAACAACCGCGAGGTGATGATCGGCTACATTCGCGACGCCAGGCGCCTGACCCGCGCCGCCAACGCCTCGGCGCGCAGCTGGCGCTTCGCGCCCGTCAAGACCGCCGGTCCAGTGGTGTTCTCGTCGGCGCCCGGCATGATCGACCTGGCGCACGAGGCCGGGCTGCACAATGTGCGCCAGCTCGCGCCGGACGACGGACGCGGCAAGGGCATGGCCCTGTACGCGATCGACCTGTCGCAATGAAGCGCCTGCTTGCGGCGGCGCTGGCCGCGCTCATGATGGTCCAGCCGGCGCTGGCCCAGCACGGCGACGAGGGCGATGTGGCCCTGCGCCGCGCCCAGAGCTACCGGGCCAACGGCGACGCCCCGCTCGCCGCGCACTGGCTGGGCGTGGCCGCCGCGCGCGGGACGCCGGAGGCGATGTTCCTGCTGGCGAGCATGCTGCTGGAGGGCGAGGGCGTGCCGAAGGACGAGGCGGCCGCGCGCCGCTGGCTGGAGCAGGCGGCGCAGATGGATTACCCGGAGGCCTGGCAGCAGCTGGGCATGATGGAGCAGGATCCGGCGCAGGCCGCGCAGTACTTTCGCAGGGCGGCGCACGCGTTGACGCACCGGGGTCAGGGCATGCGCTAGCGCTAGCGATTGCGCAAGAGCGCAACAGCGTGGTGCGGCGAGCTGGCGCTCAATCCGGCAGTGCATACACCGCCAGCTGGTCGCCCACCTGGTCCTTGATGATCGGATTGCCGCCGGCCACGAAGGCGACGTACTGACGGCCCTTGTGTTCGTACACCGCCGGATTCGCTACCACTGGCGCCGCGACCAGGTCGGACCACAACTCCTTGCCCGTCGCCAGCGAATAGGCCCGCACCTTCGCATCCATCGAGGCACCGATGAAGATCAGGCCACCCGCGGTGACGGCCGGGCCGCCGATGGTCGGCGAGCCCCAGCTCTCCGGCATGTAGAAGCCGTACTGCTGGGACGCGCCGACGGGATGGCGCCAGTTGATCGAGCCGGTCTTCATGTCGATCGACACAAGTTCGCCGTAGGGTGGTTCCCAGCATGGCATGCCGAGCCAGTTGACCGCGTTTTTCAGCATGACGCCGAACGGTGCACCCTTCTGCGGATAGTAGCCCTGCTCGGCGCCGGAGCCCTTGGCCACGTTCTCGTAGGTGTCGCGCGGCAGCAGCTTGAGTTGCTGCACGAGATGCGAGGTGTTGACGATCGCGGTCTGGCTGCGCGGATCGAAAGCGACGCCGCCCCACTGAACGGCGCCGGCGCTGAACGGGTAGCCCAGCGTGCCCCCATCCCCGACGGTCGGCGGCGTGTACATGCCGTCGTATCGCATCGCGTCGAACAGGCGCGAACACTGGCCGAAGCCGACCATGTCGGCAAGCCACCAGACCTTCGGCTTGTGGGACTGGTCCAGCAGCGGCGCGGGTCGGGTAGGGACTGGCTGGGTGCCGGCGTACACCTCGCCTGGCACCTTGCCCCTTGGGACCGGGCGCTCCTCGATCGGCCAGACATCCTGGCCGGTCTTGCGGTCGACGACGAACAGGTAGCCCATCTTGGTGGCCTGCATCAGGGCCGGGATGGTCTTGCCGTCGACCGTGATGTCCATCAGCGTCGGCGCCGAATTGATGTCGTAGTCCCACAGGTCGTGGTGTACCCATTGGCGCGACCACACCACCTTGCCGGTGTCGATGTCGACAGCGGTGGTGGAGGTCGCCAGCGGGGCGGGTCCGGCGCGATTGCCACCCCAGTAGTTGGGCGACGGCGACGACACCGGCAGGTAGACCAGCCCAAGCTGCTCGTCGACCGACATCGCGGTCCAGACGTTGGCAGTGCCGCTGTGCTTGACGATATCGTCGGGCAGGAGGTTCAGCACCCACTCCAGTTTGCCGGTGCGCGCATTGACCGAGAAGACCCTGCCCGGCGGCGCCTCGGCCAGCGCCCAGTCCTTGCCGGCCCAGCCGATGATCAGGTGGTCGCCCGCCACGGTGGGCGGCTGGAGCACCGACAGCGGCCAGGCATCATGGATGCCGTTCCATTTGTTGACGTTGAGCACGCCGTGGTCGGCAAAGTCGGGGCAGGGCTTTCCGGTGTCGGCATCGACGGCAAACAGCCTCGCATCCAT
Organism: Massilia sp. UMI-21; assembly: GCA_015277795.1. Lineage (NCBI taxonomy): Bacteria > Pseudomonadati > Pseudomonadota > Betaproteobacteria > Burkholderiales > Oxalobacteraceae > Massilia > Massilia sp. UMI-21. The sequence goes on from CP063848.1 coordinate 2,638,660, forward strand.
CGAGCCGACATAGACGGTCTTCTGGCAGGCCTGGCCTGCGACCGGATGCCGGGCTTCCCAGTAGGCGACGCCGCGGGTCTTCAGCGCGGGCTGCGTGAGCGCCTTCAGGGTCGAGTGGGTGTCGAAGCGCCAACGCTCCTTGCCGGTCGCCGGATCGAGGGCGATGATCCGGTAGAAGGGCGTGCCGATGTACAGGGTCTCGTTGGCGTAGACAGGCGTGGCCGACCAGACGGTCGGCGGCTTGTCACCGCTGCCGTCGGAGACATCCCCGGTACGGTACTGCCAGGCCAGCGCCAGCCGGCCGACGTTCGCGCTGTCGATCTGCGACAGCGGTGAGTATTTCTGCGCGCCCGATTGGCCGTGGAAGCTGTTCCAGACCGGCTTGGCCGGTGCCAATGCCTGTTGCCGCGGCGAGTCGTGAGCATGATCGCGGGCCACGTCCTCCTGCGCCGTCGCAGCGGGCAGGCGGCCGATGGCGGCGAGGGAGAGGCCGAGGCACAGGGTCGGCACGAGCAACAGCGAGGCGACGGTCTTGACCGGATGCCTGCCTGAGCCACTCGCCAGATCGACCGCCAGCGCCAGCAGGGCGACCGCCATGGCGGCAAGCAACCAGAATTCATGCAGCAGCCAGGCTGCCGCGAGCGTGCCGAGCGCGATCAACAGGGCGAGGATGAGCACGGGCCGCGGGCTGCCGGTAGGCCTGCGCATCAGGACGAAGCCGAGCAAGGCCAGCAACAGGGTCGACACAACGACCACCAGGGCGCCAATCGTTCCGGTGACGCCGGTCATCGGCGTGAAATAATTGAACAGCGCCACACCGAATCCGGTCAGCGCCGCGCACGTCAGCGCCAGCCGTGCCACACCATGGAATCCTCGTGCCATGCAGGTAAGCTCCTCAACGATCGACGCGCTTCGTGATCAGCAGCCTGGCAGCTGCGGGCGCCGTGAGTCGAATCCAGCGCTGGTCGCCAGACGGGCGGCGCCTCCGATAGCGCTGCGGGAATCGGTGCCGGTCGTCTAGGCGGGAAGCAAGTCTCCCTTGAGAATTCAACCCGGGGAAATTATAGGACCGGTTCTTGAAGCGGGGCGCCCGATTAGCCCGGGCCAGGGCTCAGTGCAGCTGCTTCTTCTCCGGCTGCACCAGCACGAAGGGGCTCACCACCGACGCCCACAGGGTCGCGTCGCTTGCCAGCCAGCTTGCCGCCTGCACGTCGCTGACCTTGGCGACGCTGCCCGCCGCCATCCACTGCGCGATGCGCTCCTTGTCGTCGTGCGCGACGCGCAGGGCGACGTCGATCAGGTCGAGTTCCTCGCTCACGTAGATCACCGAACCGCTGGCGAAATGGCGGGCCAGCTCGCTCCATTGGATGCGGCCGGTTTCGCGGTTGATCTTGTCGTGCAGTTCGGTGTCTTTTTCGGGATTGGTTTTCATACGCTATACAAATCTAGAGGATCTCGACCGCCGGTTGCGGCGAGCCCGCCCATGTTAACCGATAGGTCTGGGCCTTGCGCACATTGCCCACCAGTGCCGGACGGAAGCAGGCCAGGCAGGTGCCGTTCGGATCGCGCACGCTCGGGTAGATGACGCCCATCGAGCCCTGCTCCAGCAGCTCGGCCGCCAAGGCCTGCGAGGCGATGTAGCTGTCCGGATCGAGGCAGGACTGGTAGGCATCGTGGCCGCGCAGGTCGTGAAAGCCGGCGCTGAAATCGGCCAGCAGCATCTGGTAGCTCACGCTGTCGTCGAAACGCTGGATCTCGGCATATTCGACGGTCTTGTGGAAGATGACCTCGCTGAGCGCGGTCTCGGCCGCGAAGGCGCAGTACCAGGCGCCGCGTTCGCCGTCGTTGAAGCGGCTGCCTTCCGGGCGCGCATAGGTGTAGGCCGCATTGATGATGCGGAAGTTGGGTACGCCGAACACCAGTTCGTCCATGCCGATGCCCGGCAGCATGCCGGATTCGCCGCGCAGGCGCTCGTTGGTCGCGTTGTCGAGGTCGAACAGGTCGCGCAAGACCTCATTGTTCTCGGCCAGCGGGGCGAGCACGGAATCCTCGACGTCGGCGAAGCGGGAGGGAATCAGGCGGCAGGTATCGTACTGGCGCAACAGGGTGATGGTGTGCAGGGGCAAGGTCAGAGACCTCCGCGGCGCGCATCCAGGAGCTTGCGTACCGTCTGCATGGCGATCAGGCCGCCGGCCAGCATATAGGCCAGCGGCGTGCGGCCGGCGAAGACCGGATTGGTGTTGGGAAGATGCACCCATTGGTCGGCGAGCTTGTCGCCGTACAGGATGTGCAGGGCCTTGTAGATGCCGAGCAGGTAGGACACGCGCGTGATGCGGTCGACCTCCAGCACCCGGTCGGGATGCTTCTTCCAGTCGTACCAGGTGGATGAGGACAGGCCGCCGAGCAGTTCGCGCGCATCGTCGTCGCGTACGCCCCAGCTCGCTGCCAGCTTGAAAAAACCGAGCAGGGCCGAGCGCGACAGGCGCTCGCGCTCGGCCCGGGAATTCAGGTCGACCAGTACTGCCGGTTCGAATCGGCTCTTTGGGTAGGCGTAGGCGAGGCTCATGGCGAATCTCCGTAACTGGAGTCGTTATACTCCGATTTCGGATTGATTGCAAGGACCGGTTGTCAGCGGTGTGGACCCGTGACAGAATTCGCAGTCTTGCCATACAGAAAACACCCAGGGAGCTTTCACGATGCGTCTGCGTTCGCTTTCTCTCATTTCCGCATGCCTGATGCTGGCCGCCACGGCAGCCGGTTCGGGGACGCTTGCCCGCGATTCCAACAGCGAGTTGAAGCAGCAGGTGATGGCATCCGAGCGCGCCTTCGCCGCCACCATGAAGGCGCGCGACTTCGAGGGTTTCACGCGCTTCATCGCGGACGAGGCGATCTTCTTCGGGGTCGACGGCCCGCTGCGCGGCAAGCAGGCCATCGCCAGGGGCTGGCGCCAGTTCTACGACAAGCCGCAGGCGCCGTTCTCGTGGGAGCCGGAACAGGTGGAAGTGGTGGAGTCGGGCACGCTGGCCTATAGCGGCGGGCCGGTCTACAACGCAGCCGGCCAGCGCATCGGCCGCTTCAATTCGATCTGGCGCCTGAAGGCGCCGGGGCAGTGGGAAGTGGTGTTCGACCGCGGCTCGGATTTCGTGCCGCCACAGCCGAAAAAGTAGAGACAGTTCCGAGCATCGCTCGGCACCACCCGCCCACCCTAGACTGGTTCTGCGTGCTCGACGAGTAACTGCACCTTGGTCACGCCGTTGTACTCGTTGGCGTCGAGCCGGAAGGCCACGCGCGCCCGCTCCGGCAGGCTATCGGTGTGCCCGAACCAGATCGCATCATAGCGGCGCCCGTTCTTTTCCAATAACAGCTTGAGGTGGCGCTCCTTCAAAATGCGCTGGCTCACCACGCGGAACTCGTCGCAGAACACCGGCGGCGCGAAACCCTGGCCCCAGACCTGGCCGTCCATCTGCTCGATGAACTGGGTCGAGTAGTACTCGTCCTCGAGCGGGCCGTCGGTCTCGATGATGCGCTCCAGTTGCGCTTCGGTCAGCCAGGCCTGGCCGACCGCCTCGAAGGCCTGCTGGAAACTGTCGAAGTGCTCGGCGCGGATGCTCAGGCCGGCCGCCATGGCGTGGCCGCCGAACTTGTCGATCAGGCCCGGCACGCGCTTGGACACCAGGTCGAGCGCGTCGCGCAGGTGAAAGCCCGGGATCGAGCGGCCCGAGCCCTTGATCCAGCCTTCGCTGCCCGGCGCGAAAGTGATCGTCGGGCGGTAGAACTTTTCTTTCAGGCGCGAGGCGACGATGCCGATCACGCCCTGGTGCCAGCCCGCGTCGAACACGCTGATGGTGCTTGCGTCCGAGGGCTCGAAGCTGTCCAGGTGAAGCAGGGCGGTGTCCTGCATCTCGGCCTCGATCTCGCGCCGCTTGAGGTTGATCTCGTTGAGCTGCTGGGCGATCGCCCAGGCGCGGCCGACGTCGTCGGTCACCAGGCATTCGATGCCGAGCGACATGTCTTCCAGGCGCCCGGCGGCGTTCAGGCGCGGACCCAGCGCGAAGCCGAGGTCGAACGGAGAAGCCGAGCGCGCCTCGCGGCCGGCCACCCGGAACAGGGCGGCCACGCCGGCATGCATGCGGCCCGCGCGCATGCGCTTGATGCCCTGGGCGACCAGGATCCGGTTATTGGCATCCAGGCGCACCACGTCGGCCACCGTGCCCAGCGCCACCAGGTCGAGCAGGCTGTCGAGCTTGGGCTGGGTCTGGGCGTCGAACACGCCGCGCCGGCGCAGCTCGGCGCGCAGCGCCAGCAGCACGTAGAACACCACGCCGACGCCGGCCAGGTGCTTGCTCGGGAAGCCGCACTCGGGCTGGTTCGGGTTGACGATCACGCGCGCCGGCGGCAGCGCGTCGCCCGGCAAGTGGTGGTCGGTGACCACCACGTCGATGCCGCGCCGGTTGGCTTCCAGCACGCCGTCGATGCTGGCGATGCCGTTGTCGACCGTGATGATGATGTCGGGCGATTTTTCCCGCGCGGTCAGTTCGACGATCTCGGGCGTGAGGCCATAGCCATATTCGAAGCGGTTCGGCACGATGTAGTCGACGCCGGCCCCCATCATGCGCAGGCCGCGCAGCGCGACCGCGCAGGCGGTGGCGCCGTCGCAGTCGTAGTCGGCGACGATGGTCATGCGCTTGCCGGCCGCGATGGCGTCGGCCAGGAATACGGCGGCGCTGTCGATGTGTTTCAGGCCGCTGGGCGGCACCAGGGCCGCCAGCTCGCTCGAGAGCTCGCGCACGTCGAGTAGGCCGCGCGCCGCGTAGATGCGCGCCAGCACCGGATGCACGCCGCCCTGTCGCAGCATCTCGGAGGTGCGCCAGGGGCAGGGGCGGGTGGTGATGCGCGTCTTGGTGTGATTGGTGGTGCTCAAGGTCGTATTCAGGTAAGTCGTTCGAGTGTCGGCCGGCGCCAGAACTTGCGCTGCGCCATGGCGGTCGTGGTGAATTCGGCAAGGGCCTCGCGGCTGCTCAGCACCAGCTTGAGCTCCTTGATGCGTCCCTGCACCAGCGCCGCGTGCAGCGGCGCGAACAGCTGGTGTTCCAGTTGCTGGACCCCCTGCACCCAGGTGCCCCAGTCGGCGGCGATCGCCGCTTCGGCCAGGCTGCCGACCATGACGATGCCATCCTGCGCGAGCACGGCGTCGATACCTTCGAGCGAATCGAGCGTGCGGCTGGACAGGCCGCGCACCCAGCCCGGCACCCCGATGCCGGTCAGCGCCGCGGCGGCGCGCGGCGCAGCGCCGGCGGCGCCCCACAGCCAGAACGTGTTCACGGCCGGCAGGCGGTGTTCTTCGCGCGCGGCATTCACCGGGTGGCTGTGCCACAGCATCTGCACCTCGTTCTGCAGCCGCCGCAAGGGCAAGGCCTGCTTGCCGCGCGGGACGAAGTCGCTCAGGTCCATGCCGGCCACGGCGTCCGGGGTGGCCGGTTCGATGCCGGTCCAGTCGTCGGCGCGCAGGAACCAGGTCTGGGCGTCGCCATACAGCAGCGGGTGGCCGACTTCCTCGCACAGCGGGCGCGCGGCCTCGTACAGGGCGCGCCCTTCATCGGCGCGCAAGCCCAGATGGCGCAGGTCGGCCATCATCGAATGGCTGCGCGCGATCTGGATGTGGGCCGGGTTGACGATGAACCAGGTGCCGTCGGCCGGATCGAGCCCGAAGCCGCGCATGGCGGCCGCCGCGAAGGCCGGCCGCCCATCCGGCGCCAGCCCGAGGCTGCGCACCAGCCATTGCTCGTGCGGCAGGGCGTGGCTGGTATCGACCGCCGCGCTGCGCGCGTGCGCACTGGTACGGGTGGTCAGGGAGGCCAGCCCCGGAGCCTGCAGGGCGCGGACCAGGTCGGGCGCGAATTCGGGGAGCGGCAGCAGGTGGGGCAGGACAAGCGTAATGTGCGACATACCGCTATTCTAGGGCAAATCCGGAGTGAGCGAACGGTCGTGCACCCGGTTCGCCCGGTGTTCGCCCGGTGTTTGCCCCAAGCGTGCCCGACCCCTTGCCCGACCCCGTGCCCGAGCATCGCCGCGCGCGGCTTGCTTTCTTTTGCGCCATAAAAGTCCGATGTCTGGCAAACTGTCGAGTTGGCAAACCAATAATGCACATTTACTGATTTCATGAGCATCACCCACAAGCTGCCCTACGAATGGCAGGTCGGACTGCGCTACACCCGCGCCGGCAAGCGCAGCGGGCGCAACAGCTTCATCTCCTTCATCTCGATGGCCTCGGTGGCGGGCATCGCGCTCGGCGTCGCGGCCCTGATCGTGGTGCTGTCGGTGATGAACGGGTTCCAGAAAGAGGTGACCGCGCGCATGCTGTCGGTGCTGGCCCATGTCGAGGTGTTCGACGTGCGCGGCGAGATGCCCGGCTGGCGCAATGCCGCCCAGGAAGCCTTGCGCAACCCCGAAGTGCGCGCCGCCGCACCCTTCGCCGAGACCCAGGCCATGCTGCTGAGCGACGGCGTCATGAAGCCGGTGCTGTTGCGCGGCATCGATCCGGCCCAGGAGGTCAAGGTATCGAGCGTGGCCGAACAGATGCGCGAAGGACGTTTCGACGCCCTGCAGCCCGGCTCCTACAAAGTGGTGATCGGGCGCGCGCTGGCCAAGTCGCTCGACGTGGGGGTGGGCGACCGCGTGACGCTGCTGATGGCCTCGATTCCGCCGCAGGGACAGGCGCCGGGGCAGATGGCGTCCGGCGGCAGCGGCGCCCTGCCGCGTACCCGCCCACTGACCGTGGCCGGCATCTTCGAGGCCGGGCACTTCGAATTCGACTCGACCCTGGCCTTTGCCAACATCCAGGACGCCGAGCAGCTGGCCGGCGTCGGTGCGCCCGCCGGCATCCGGCTGCGCCTGGCCGACATGCAACGGGCCCCGCAGGTAGCCGCCGAGCTGCAGCGCAGCATGTCGGGCGAGCTCTACGTCCGCGACTGGTCGAAGGTCAACGCGATCTGGTTCGCGGCCGTGGAATCGCAGAAGCGCATGATGTTCATCATCCTGACCATGATCGTGGCGGTGGCGGCCTTCAACCTGGTGTCGACCCTGGTCATGACGGTGCGCGACAAGCAGTCGGACATCGCCATCCTGCGCACCCTGGGCGCCTCGCCGCGTTCGGTCATGACCATCTTCATGGTGCAGGGCACGCTGGTCGGCGTGCTCGGCGCCGTGCTGGGCGTGGGCCTGGGGGTGGCGGTGGCGCTCAACATCGATGTCATCGTGCCCTTCATCGAGCGCAGCTTCCAGGTACAGTTCCTGTCGCAGGAGGTGTACCTGATCAGCGAGATCCCGTCGCAACTGCGCTGGGGCGACGTCGGCTGGATCGGCGGCGTGGCCGTTCTGCTGGCCTTCCTGGCGACCCTGTACCCGAGCTGGTCGGCCGCGCGCGTGAAGCCGGCCGAGGCGCTCAGGTACGAATGAGGCGTATGGACCAACCCATTTCCAACTTCGTCGCCGCGGATGCGCCTGGTATGGCACACTGCGGCCTCGTGCAACAACGACAACGCGCATGAGACTTACCCGGAATTTGCCGTACGAATGGCTGGTCGGCCTGCGCTATACGCGCGCCGGCAAGCGCAGCGGCCGCAACAGCTTCATTTCCTTCATCTCGCTGATCTCGGTGTCCGGCATCGCGCTCGGCGTGGCCGCCCTGATCATCGTCCTGTCGGTGATGAACGGCTTCCAGAAGGAAGTCACCGACCGCATGCTGTCGGTGCTGGCCCACATCGAGGTATTCGACGAGAGCGGCAGCATGCCCGACTGGCGCGCGGCCGGCCGGCAGGCCTTGGCCAACCCGGCGGTGCGCGGCGTCGCGCCCTTCGTCGAGACCCAGGGCCTGCTCGAGGGCCAGGGCGTGATGCGCCCTTCGGTCATTCGCGGCATCCTGCCGTCCGAGGAGCCGAAGGTGTCCGACATCGCCAGGCAGATCCACCAGGGCAGCCTGGACTCGCTCAAGCCGGGCTCCTTCAACATCGTGCTGGGCCATGCGCTGGCGCGCGCGCTGAACGTGGGCATCGGCGACAAGGTCACCATGCTGCTGGCGAAAGGGCAGATCACCCCGGCCGGCCTGCTGCCGCGCAGCCGCAGCTTCACGGTGACCGGCATCTTCGAGGCCGGCCACATGGACTTCGACGCGGCCTTGTCCTTCATCCACGTGGAAGATGCCGAGCGCATGGAGCGCCTGAGCGCGCCGATGGGCTTGCGCCTGCGCATCGCCGACATGCACCAGGCCCCCGGCGTGGCCGCGGAACTCAAGCAGTCGATGTCGGGCGACCTGGAGATGCGCGACTGGTCCAAGCTCAACGCCAACTGGTTCGCCGCCGTACAGACCGAGAAGAAGATGATGTTCATCATCCTCACCCTGATCATCGCGGTGGCCGCCTTCAACCTGGTGTCCACGCTGGTGATGACGGTGACCGACAAGCAGGCCGACATCGCGATCCTGCGCACCCTGGGCGCCTCGCCGCGCTCGATTCAAAAGATCTTCATGGTGCAGGGCGCCCTGGTCGGCATCCTCGGCACCATCCTGGGCGTCGGCGGCGGCGTGCTGGTGGCGCTGAACATCGACGTCATCGTCCCCTTTATCGAACATTTGCTGGGAGTGCAGTTCTTGTCGAAAGATATCTACCTGATCAGCGCGGTGCCGTCCGACCTGCGCTGGCCGGACGTTTTCAAGATCGGCGGCGTGTCCGTGCTGCTGGCGTTTGCTGCGACCCTGTACCCGAGCTGGGCGGCGTCGCGCGTAAAACCTGCGGAGGCGCTGCGTTATGAATAAACCACTCAACACGTCCGGCGCGCCGGTGCTGTCCTGCCGCGGCCTGGGCAAGACCTTCAAGCAGGGCGACTACAGCGTCCAGGTCCTGGACGGCGTCGACTTCGCCATCTACCGAGGCGAGCGGGTGGCGATCGTCGGCGCATCGGGCTCGGGCAAGTCGACGCTGCTGCACCTGCTGGGCGGGCTGGATACGCCCTCGACCGGCGCCGTGACCCTGCTGGGCGAGGATTTCGCCACCCTGTCCGAAACCCGGCGCGGCGAACTGCGCAACTCGTCGCTCGGCTTCGTCTACCAGTTCCACCACCTGCTGCCCGAATTCTCGGCGCTCGACAATGTCCTGATGCCGCTGATGATCCGGCGCGAGGCGCGCGATTCGGCATTGAAGAAGGCCGAGGCGATCCTGGGCCGCGTCGGCCTGGGCAAGCGCGTGGTGCACCGTCCCGGTGAACTGTCCGGCGGCGAACGCCAGCGGGTGGCGCTGGCGCGTGCCCTGGTCACCGAACCGGCCTGCGTGCTGGCCGACGAACCGACCGGGAACCTCGACCACAGCACCGCGCAGTCGATCTTCGACCTGATGCTGGAACTGTCGCGCACCCTCGGCACGGCGTTCGTCATCGTCACCCACGACATGGAACTGGCGCGCCGCTGCGACCGCGTGTTCCGCCTCACCGAGCACGGCTTGCAGGCGGTGCAGGCCTAGTCCCGGTATGTGGATCGATACCCATTGCCACCTCGACGCCCATGAGTTCGGGAGCCAGTCGCTGACGGTCGCCGCGCAGGCCGGCCGGGCAGGCGTGTCGCAGATCGTGGCGATGGCGGTCGAACGCGGCAATTTCGGGGCCGTGGCCGAGCTGGCGGCGCAGGCGCCGAACGTGGTGTATGCGCTCGGCATCCACCCGATCTGCGTGCCGCAGGCGCGCGACGAAGACCTGGAAGTACTGCGCGCCGCGGTGGAGGCGGCGCTGGGCGACCCGAACTTCGTCGGGGTCGGCGAGATCGGCCTCGATTTCTTCATTCCCATGCTGTGCGAGCCGGCGATGCGCGAGAAGCAGGAACGCTTCCTGCGCGCCCAGCTGCGCATCGCCCGCGACTTCGGGCTGCCCGTGATGCTGCACGTGCGCCGCTCGCAGGACCAGGTGCTGAAACACCTGCGCCAGATTCGTCCACCGGCCGGCATCGCACACGCCTTCAACGGCAGCTTCCAGCAGGCGCAGAACTTCATCGACCTGGGTTTCCACCTGGGTTTTGGCGGCGCCATGACCTTCACCCGGGCACTGCAGATCCGGCGCCTGGCCACCGGGCTGCCGCTGGACGCCATCGTGCTGGAGACCGATTCGCCCGACATCGCACCCGCGTGGATCCACCCGGGGCGCAATACGCCCGAGCAGCTGCCGGCAATCGGCGCCGCCCTGGCCGAACTGCGCGGAATCGGCGTGGACGAGGTGAGGGCGGCCGTGCACCGGAATACGCTGGCGGCGATTCCGCGCCTGGCGGGCCATGCGCTGGCTTAGCCGGTAAGCGAACTAGTCCGCCAGTTAGTGGATTGCCACTAAAGCGCTCGGCTTGGTGGTTTCCTGGCTTGTTTGCTTGCTAAGCCCCGGGCGCGGCGGCCGGGGTGCCTGCTCGTGACCGTGGCGGTAGCGCGAAGTTCAACAGGGACCCCGTGACGGGCCGCAATGCCGCGCGCAAACCCTTCTGCCAATATGCATTCTTCGCTGCGATCGCAGCATCGATACCACGGAGAGTGAATGGATAGCGCGAGCGAATTCCTGCAGATGCTGCGGCACGAGAAATCGCTGACGACCGCCCACCGGCCGATCCGGCTGCGCCTGGGCCATGCCGACCACCTGGCCGACGAACTGCTGCTGCCGCAGCGGGTGCAGGGGCACGAATCGGTCTGTGGCGGTTTCGAATACCTGGTCACCTGCGTCGCCGATACCCCGCGCCTCCCGCTCAAGGAACTCATCGCCCTCCCGGCCGAACTCCAGCTGGTGACCGATCGTGGCCAGCTGCGCAGCATCTGCGGCATCGTCGCCGAAGCGCGCGCCGGCGACCACGACGGCGGCCTGGCGGTCTACCAGGTGGTGCTGCGCGATGCCCTGTCCGTGATGGAGAAGCGGGTCAACAGCCGCGTGTTCCGCTACCAGAACGAACTCGAGATCGTCCAGGTGCTGTTCGACGAATGGCGCCACGCCAACGGCGTCATGGCCAGCGCCTTCGACTACGAGCTCGACCCGCTGTTCGACATGCGCCTGTACCCGCCGCGCGAGCAGACCATGCAATACAACGAGTCCGACGCCGCCTTCGTGCGCCGCCTGCTCAAGCGGCGTGGCATCGCCTGGCATTTCCGGCCGGGCCGCGCCCGCGCCGGGGCCGCCGAACAGGAGCCGGACGATACGCCGGTGCACACGCTGGTGCTGTTCTCCGATCCGGCCTGCCTGCCGCGCAGTGCCGCAGGATGCGTGCGCTACCACCGCGATGACGCCACCGAAGAGCGCGACACGGTCGTTTCCTGGTGCGCGGCGCGCCGCCTGCAGCCGGGCAGCATCACGCGCCACAGCTGGGACTATCGCAACCCGTCGGGCAGCCAGTTCATGAGCACCACCGCGCGCAGCATGGCCGACCAGGGCCGCAGCGGCAACGCGCTGGCCGCCACGCTGGACGACTACCTGGTCGAGATGCCGCACGCCGGCAACGATGTCGAAGATCACTGGCGGCTCGGCCAGGTGCGCATGAACCGGCACGAATTCGACACCAAGTGCTTCCACGGCGAAGGCAGCGTGCGCGACCTGTGCGCCGGCGAATACTTCACCCTCGAAGGCCATCCCGAAATCGACAGCCACCCGGAAGCCGAGCGCGATTTCGTCGTCACCGCCGTCTGGCTGGAAGCGGAAAACAACCTGCCGGCCGACCTGTCGGCGCGGGTGCGCCGCCTCATGGGACCTTACCTTCCGCAGGACGCGCTGCTGGCGCCGAACGCGCACCCGGTGGGCGGCGACGGCGTGCGCGTCAAGATGCGCTTCGATGCGGTACGGCGCGGCATCCCGCTGGTGCCGGCATTCGATCCGCGCAGCGACCTGCCGCATCCGCAGCTGCAAAGCGCGATCGTCACCGGCCCGCCGGGCGAAGAGGTGCATTGCGACGCGCTGGGCCGGGTGAAGATCCGCTTTCCGGGCATGCGGCCGGCCGACCACAAACATGCGCACGGCGCCGGAGCCTCGGACACCCCGGCCGATTCGGCCTGGGTGCGGGTGGCTTCCAACTGGGCCGGGGCCGGTCCCGGCGCCAACCAGCAGTGCGGCACGCTCTCGCTGCCGCGCGTCGGCAGCGAAGTCCTGGTGGCCTTTCTCGGCGGCGACCCCGACCGCCCGGTGGTCCTGGCGCAGGTGTTCAACCAGCGCGGAGAGCCGCCCGCCCTGAGCAGCGCCGGCGCCCTGCCGGGCAATCGTTACCTGTCCGGCACCCGCACCCGCGAGATCGGCGGCGCGCGCGGCAACCAGCTGTGCTTCGACGACACCCGCGGCGAGATCAGCGCCCAGCTGGCGAGCGACCACGGCGCCGCACAGCTCAACCTGGGCTGGCTGACGCAACCCAAGGCGAATGGCACGGCCGCGCCGCGCGGGGAGGGGGCCGAGCTGCGCAGCGACCACAGCGTGGCGATCCGCGGCAAGGAAGGCGTGCTCCTGAGCGCCGAAGCCGCGCCGGCGGCGCAGGGAAACCATCTGGCGCGCGCCGGCCTGGTCGGCTTGGCCGAACTGATGCAGAGCATCGCGGACGAAATCGCCAGGCTGGCGGAACAGCATACCGAGGACGAACCGAGCGGCAAACGCCTGGCCGACCTGTCGGACAAGCTGCGGCGCTGGGATGGGGGCAGCAACGTGGCCCCGGGCGAGAAGGGCGGCGACCCGATGGTGGCCGTGACCGCCCCGGCCGGCATCGTGCTGGCCAGCGGGGACAATGTGGCGCTCGGTTCCGAAAGCCAGGTCGACGTGGTCAGCGGGGGCGACGCGCGTACCTCGGCGGGCCGCAACATCTTCCTGCGCGCCGCGCGCGGCATCAGCGCCTTCGCCCAGGCCCTGGGCATCAAGCTCGTGGCCGGGAAAGGCAATATCCTGCTCGAGGCCCACCAGGGCGCCGTCGAGATCAAGTCCTCGGGCAAGATCAGCCTGATCTCGGCGGAAGCGATCCACATCGAGGCGCCCACGGTCCGGATCATCTCGCAGGGCGCGAAGACAGACTGGGCGCATGACACGATCACGCAGCAAAGCGCCGGTGCCCACGTCATCAAGGCCAGCAGCCTCACCCGCGGCGGACCTGGCAGCGGCGACCCGAGCGCGCCGGACTTTGCCAGGAGCTCCCTGAAGACAACGGAAAGACTTGTCCTGCGCCATCTCCAAACGCGGGAACCAATTCCATTCCAGAATTATATTGCCCACCTCAGCGATGGGAGGACGGTCGAGGGCGTCAGCGACGAACACGGCCGTACTGCGCTCGTGCTGAGCGATACGCTGGGCCCGGTGCGATTCGAGCTTCTTCCATCGTCTAACTAAGCTGTCGGGAACCGTCATGCGTGAACCGACCAGGCCTTTGCCTTCGCTCGTCCCCCTGCCGCATGGTGGTTGGGAGGTGCAGTCCTATATGTCTTCCGCGGAATATACGATTCGCGGCCTCGGGCTTATTCCCCCCAATTCTGTCATTCCTGTCATTGTCGTGCCCGGTGTAATGGGCACCAATCTGCGTGCCAAACTCAAACCCCGTTTAGGAAGACTGAACGATGAGCGGAACGAGATTTTGTCTCCAGGAGCGATCGCATGGCGTCCACCAAACGATAATCCATCCGCACTGCGCGAATTAAAAAATTGGGACAAGCTGTCGCCGCGGGATCGTCAAAAATTGTTCGATCGTGCTTCCTTGGAAGTGGATGAGCGCGGCCTCATCACCGTACCAGAAAGCGAAGACGGCTATATCTTGACTGAAGCCGAACTGCGCGGACGTGGTTGGGGCGAGGTCCACGCCGGGTCCTATGGGCTACTGCTATCCGTACTACAAACCCAGCTGAATCAGACCTTTGAAACCGATGAAAAGACGGATCGTCGTTTCGTCAAATCGCACTGGAAAGAGGCCATGCGGTACGACCCACGCAAGTGGGGTGTTCGCGATATGTCACCGCTGACCGTTGCGCATTTGGAGAAGCATGCGAAGCGATACTATCCAGTGTATTGCGTCGGATATAACTGGTTGGACGACTGCGAAATTTCGTCGAAATTGCTTGAGCAACGCATTACAGAAATCATTGACTCATGGCGCAAGTCGAAGAGGCAGTGTGAGAAAGTCATTCTTGTGACGCATTCGATGGGTGGGCTAGTCGCGAGAGCCTGCGCGAAAAGAATTCCTGAAAAAGTTGCCGGAGTGATCCATGGTGTGATGCCTGCCTTTGGCGCACCGGCGGCATACCGCAGGATGGCGTGCGGAACTGAGTCATTTAGCCCGAGCAATGGTGTGCAGGAAGACATTAAGGGCTATGTCACTGCAAAGATTCTCGGTGATACCCCTGAAAAGACAACGCCTGTTCTCGCAACTTCCCCTGGCGCACTCGAACTGCTTCCAAACCATTTATATCCTGGGCCATGGCTCCACGTTCGTGTAGTCAAAGTGCATGGACCAGTACATCCGCCAAATCATGACGCGAAAGGGCTGATCAAGCCCCATGAAGAGGTAGCGACCGATTACCTTAAGCTACCAAATTCAATTGCACCGAACCCATACGATTTGTACCGTGATATGCGGCGCTGGTACCGGCTCATCGACCCACGTTTCGCTGACCCCGCGAAGAAATACCAAACGCAGAAGCTAGCGCTAAAAGCAATCACGGATGCGATTGACGTGGCTGAGAAATTCCACCGGTCTCTCGGGGATTACTATCATCCAAACACCTATGTCTTCTATGGAGACGACCGCGGAAAGTTGTCTTTCGGGCAGGTACGATGGGTTGCGCGGCAATGGGGCAACTCGGCTACGGCACTCACTACCTCGAATATTTCTACTGCGCAGATGCTTGAACAGCCTTTCGGCAAGAGCCGACGCGTCATGCTCGAGGGTAAGACAGAGCTAAAGTTTGAACCAGATGTGCAGGATACACGCGGTGACGGGACTGTGCCACATCAGTCCGGCGCCGGCCCCACCGGAAAGGTCAAACAAGCTTTTGCAGCACAGGGATTCGACCACCAAGAGTCGTATAAGAATAACGACATACTTGTGTTGACGCTTCGCCTGATCGCGAAGATTGTCCAGGAGACGTCGTGAGGCGCCTGTTTCGGACCGGGCTGGCAGTTATGCTGGCCGGGGTTGTTATCGCGGGTTTGGCGAGCACCTGGGACACAGGCGCCAGACGGGACAAGCATGAGGTGGCGAAAATGACCGAGAAGATGAAGACCGTTTGCGTCGGGAGGTTTTTGCTCGATGTGCCGGCAGAGGCACAGTACGCTTTTCACCAGCCGCGCGTTGGTGGATTTGACATTGCCGTCTTTGACGAGACCGAGGATGAGTTTCAGAAGAGAGTCGTAGCGCGTAAGACGCAGCTGGAAGCCGCTCCAGACAGACCAGGCGGTCATAAAAACTTGGAATCATTCAGGGAGGTGCAGAACGATCATGGAATGAAGGGCCAAGTTTTTGTTCACAGCAGGGATGTGAGTGAGGGACAGTCTTCAGACGGTTTGACTGTAGAGCGCTACCGTTACGAAAGCGTTTCGGTTGAGGCGCTGGTTCATGGCAATGGAATCAGCATTGATTTTTCTGCGCCCAATCATGATCCGGAGACCATTGACAAGCTTGCGAAATTGATCGCACAGTTGGTTCCAAATCCGGATGACCGGGTTCCTGCCGAGCCAGGATTTTGTATCGACCGCGCTTATTTTCTCGATCCGCTAGGTGCGGAACAGCGCGAAGAAATCATGATGGCAGCGTGGCTCCCGGATCGCCCGGATGTTGTTTTTAAAATCATGCTGGCAGCCGGCACTGAGCCGGACCGGCAAGGGCTTCTCGAGCGAGGGGCCGAGTCGGATACGCGGCTCAGCGTTGAGGAAAAGAACCGTGTAGCCCGTTTGCGTGCTGACAAGCGGACCATCGGTGGCATCGAGGGAGAAGAACTGGTCGAGCGATTCGTTGAGAACAACGATGCCGTCGTGTACAGCTTTTGGTGGGAAGTGAATGGGACGGAGAATAATGTGTTGGCCCCACACATTGTGTTCAGAATGGACACCGGTTACAACGAGCACGGCCCAGTGCCATCGTCCCTTTCCGAGAATGCAGCAACCTGCCTCTGGGATACCGTCCTTTCCAGTTTTCGCTTACGCCCCGCAGAGCGCTTGGCGGTTCAGTCGGTCGATACGAAGAGAACTCCTATTGGAAGCCAAGCGCTTGCGAGAGATACGTGTCCAGAGAGCGGTTGGTGGGAGTGCATGGACGGGCGCGAGAACATCGGGATCATGGGTGGGCGTCGGCAATACTTCAAGAAGGGGGACCGTATGCCGCAGGCGTTGTTGCTACCTCCTCGGACCTTATGGGACAAGATGCGAGGCCTCCAGCCCAGTTTCGAGTCAAAGACGCCGACGGCCTGGAAATTGGTCGACCACCGCGCGCGCAAAAGGCAGGCGTCGCCTTTGCCACTGGCGAAAGCATCGGCAGCTTATGGCACGACGGCCTCGATTGCTATGTCCGACAGCGGTCATGATAATGGACTCGCGATTGGCAGCTTTTCCTCTACTGGCGTCCCATGTCCGGCCAGCGGGTGGTGGCGTTGTGAGGAATCTCATGCACTAGACGGAACGCGCTGGTTTGCCCAGGGTAGCTTGCTTCCGCCGGCCACTTTCACTGTCGCTCCGGGAA
Source organism: Massilia sp. UMI-21 (assembly GCA_015277795.1). NCBI lineage: Bacteria > Pseudomonadati > Pseudomonadota > Betaproteobacteria > Burkholderiales > Oxalobacteraceae > Massilia > Massilia sp. UMI-21. The sequence continues at coordinate 2,655,353 of CP063848.1, forward strand.
TTTTTGGCCATTCATCAAATGCCCCGCAGGCAATTCAACGTCGTAGTACATGGCGGCTGGTACGGCTCGCCGACGCGCCTGGTGGAACAGAGCATGACAGCGCCGTTAGTCCCCTCGATCTTTCGCCGCCAGCCCGACAGACGTGAAGTCTCAGTTATGCCAGCCGCAGGAAAATTCCTGTCGTCTGCAACTTAGCATTGACGAGTCAGCAGGAGACCCTTGCTCAAGATCGGATTGGTGACAGCGCTATTCTTAGTTGTTATCGCGAGTTTCGCGAGAGCGTGGAGCATTGGCGTCGAACGCGACAAGCAAGCGGTAACCCGTCTCACCAACAAACTGAAAACAGTTTGCGTCGGCAGGTTCTTGATTGACGTGCCGGACGAGGCGGAGATTGAACTGAGACAGGCGCGCATCGATGGCTTCGATATCGCGCCGTTCAGCGAAACCGCGCAGGATTTTTTGAAGCGTGTTGCAGACCGTGAGCTGCAGATCAAGGCTAAGCCAGACTACCTCGGTGGCAGTAAAAACCTGGAGGCAGTAAGGGAGGTCAAGACCAGCAGTGGTCTCGTTGGAAAGATCTTCATACATAGCCGGACGGTGGAAGAAGGAACTCAGGGCAACGGTCTGGGTGGGGTGGAGCGCTATCGCTATGAAGGCATCACGACGGAAGCCCTCGTGCACGGCCATGGCATCAGCATCGACTTGTTCTTTGAAGACAGGGATCCCGACTTCATCGAGGACCTGCACGCGCTGGTTAATCAGCTTGTAGCGAACCCAGCAAACCATACTCCTACCGAGCCGGGATTCTGCATGGATCGCGTCTATGTCCGCGATCCACTTCGCGCGAAGCAGCGCGAGCAAATCATGATGTTCGCCCGGTTGCCACGTCACCCGGATGTCGAGTTCATGTTCATTGATCTGCGCAGCCGCAAACCCAGCCAGCCCAGCTCAGCTACATTCCAGCTTTCCCTTGCCCTTGAAGGAGAGCACGCGTGAGCCACAAGCGCTATACCATCCGCGACGGCGCCAGGACCACCGCCGACGGCATCGTCAGGGCTTCCAGCAGCTTCACCAGCCTTGATGGCGTGGCGCTCGCGCGCGAGGGCGATCCGGTCGATTGTCGCGCATGTGGCGAAGAGGGCGTGATCGGGTGCGTCATGCCGCGCCTGTTTGAGCAGTCCGAAGGCAAGGAGTGTGCGCTGAGCGAGGACCTGTGCATCTGCGCCTGCTCGCCGCCGGCCCGCCTGATTGCCGACCAGTCCAGCGACTGCCAGATCGTCAGCGACGCGCAGCCGGCGTAGCCCAGCGCCGCCACCATGCGCTGCGCCATCCTCGCTTTCCTTGCCGGGATATGCTGGCTGCAGACGCGCGCGGACTTGCCGGCGCCGCACATGCTGGCTGGCGCGCTGGTGCTCGCGCTGGCGCTGTGCGCGCTGCGCCGCCACATCGCGGTCGTGATCGCTGCCGCCATCCTCGGCGCGGTGTGGGCGGCCTGGATGGCGCAGCTGGCGCTGGCCGACGCGCTGCCGCGCGAGCAGGAAGGCAAGGACGTCGCCATCGTCGGCACGGTCGACAGCCTGCCGCACGAATTCGAGGGCGGCACGCGCTTCAACCTGCGCGTCGAGAGCATACTGACGCCCGATGCCGCCGTTCCGCGGCGCATTGCGCTCTCGTGGTACGGCGGCCGTGGCAGCGGCAAGGAGACGGCGCAAGCCGTGCAGCCCGGCGAACGCTGGCAGCTGCTGGTGCGCCTGCAGCGGCCGCACGGCAATGCCAACCCCTACGGCTTCGACCACGAGGCCTGGCTGCTCGAGCAGGGCGTGCGCGCCACCGGCTACGTGCGGCCGGCCGGGGCGCGCAACCGCCGTCTCGACGCCTTCGTGCCGCGCTTCACGCACGTGGTCGAACGGGCCCGGGCCGGCTTGCGCCGCCACATGTTCGCGCAGCTCGCGGGCAAGCGCTATGCCGGGGTGATCGTGGCGCTGGTGATCGGCGACCAGCGCGGCATCCCGCAGTCGGATTGGGACGTCTTCAACCGCACCGGCATCAGCCACCTGGTCTCGATCTCGGGCCTGCACATCACGATGCTGGCGGGCCTGGCGGCGTGGGGAGTGTCCTTCCTGTGGCGCCGCTCCTGCTTCGTCGACGGCGCCGCCTTGCCGCTGCGCCTGCCGGCCCAGAAGGCGGCGGCCCTGGGCGGTGCGCTGGTGGGCTTGCTGTACGTGCTGCTGGCCGGCTTCGGCGTGCCGGCCCAGCGCACCTTCTACATGCTGGCGGTGGTGGCGGCCGCGCTCTGGTGCGGGCGGGTCGTGACGCTGTCGCACATGCTGTGCCTGGCGTTGCTGGTCGTGCTGCTGATCGATCCCTGGGCGGTGCTGGGCGCCGGTTTCTGGCTGTCCTTCGGCGCGGTGGCGGTGATCCTGTATGCGAACATGGGACGGATACCGGGGCCGGCCGGCTGGCGCCGCAGCCTGGGGACGGCGGCGCACACGCAGTACGCCGTGACCGTCGGCCTGGTCCCGCTGACGATGTTCCTGTTCGCGCAGGTATCGCTGGCCAGCCCGCTTGCGAATGCGGTCGCGATTCCCGTGGTCAGCCTGGTGGTGACGCCGCTGGCCCTGCTGGGCGCCTTGCTGCCGGCGCCGCTGGCCGGGTGGGTGCTGGGCCTGGCCCACCTGGGGATCGAGTGGCTGGCCGCGGGCCTGACGGTGCTGGCCGCCAGCCCGCTCGCGGTCCTGCATGCGCCGGCGCCGCAGCCCTGGGTGTTCGCGCTGGCGCTGGCCGGCACCGCCTGGATGCTGGCGCCGCGCGGTTGGCCGCGGCGCTGGGCCGGCCTGGCGGCGTGGGCGCCGATGCTGACCCAGCTGCCCGGCGCGCCCGCGGCCGGCGGCTTCACCGTCACCGCCTTCGACGTGGGGCAGGGCATGGCCCTGCTGGTCGAGACGCAGCGCCACCGGCTGCTGTACGACGCCGGGCCGCAATATGGGCCGGGCGCCGACGCGGCCGGGCGCATCCTGCTGCCCTACCTGCGCGGGCGCGGTATCGGCGCGCTCGATGGCCTGGTGATCTCGCACAGCGACGTCGATCATGCCGGCGGCGCGCGCACCGTGCTGGCCGGCGTCGAGGTCGCGCAGCTGCATTCCTCGCTACCCGGCGGCCACCCGGCGGTGCGCGCCGCGCGGCGCCACAGCCGCTGCGCGGCGGGGCAGGCCTGGCGCTGGGACGGCGTGCGCTTCGAGATGCTGGGGCCGCCGGCGCAATCGTATGCCGAGGTGGGCCTGAAGGCGAATGCACGCAGTTGCGTGCTGCGCGTGAGCGCCGCCGGCCGTGCCATGCTGCTGGCGGCCGACATCGAAGCGGCGCAGGAGGCGCAACTGCTGGAACGGGCGGCCGGCCGCCTGCGCGCCGATGTCCTGCTGGCGCCGCACCACGGCAGCGGCACCTCGTCCACGGCAGCCTTCCTGGCGGCGGTCGAGCCCACGGTCGGCATCTTCCAGGTGGGCCATCGCAACCGCTATCGCCACCCGAAGCAGGAGGTCTATGCGCGCTATGGCAGCCTGGGCATCCGCCGCCTGCGCACCGACCAGGCCGGCGCGGTCACGCTGCGCTTCGGCCCCGGGCTGGCGCTGAGCGAATACCGCGTCGAGCAGCGCCGCTACTGGCACGGCCGCTAGGGCTCAGGCGTGCCGGGGCAGGCTGAGCCTCACCTGCAGGCCGCCTTCGTCGCGGTTGCTTGCCGCGATGCTGCCGCCGTGCGCCGCCAGCACGCGCTGGGCGATCGCCAGTCCCAGGCCCTGGCCGTCGACATTGCCGGCGTTGGCGCGGTAGAAGGGCTGGAATACCGCGCCCAGGTCGGCGGGCGCGATGCCGGGGCCGCGGTCGAGCACGTCGACGTGGGCCCATTCGGCGTCCGCATGCAGCACGATCCGCACCGCGCCGCCGCTGCCGCCGTGGCGCACCGCGTTGCGCACCACATTCTCCAGCGCGCTCCAGAGCAGGTCGGGGTCGCCCTGCACGTAGATCGCGCCCGGCGCCTCGACGCTGATGCGGGGCGCATCCGGTCCGGCCTCGGGACCGGCCGCGGGTCCGGCCGCGGGTCCGGCCTCAAAGCGCGCATCGGCGGCAATCTCGTCGGCCAGTTCGCTCAGGTCGAGCTGCTCGCGCCGGCCCAGTGGGCGCGCGGCTTCAAGGCGCGACAGCGTCAGCAGTTCGCCCACCAGTTTGTCCATGCGTATGCTCTCGCGCTCGATGCGGTCGAGCGAGGAGCCGATTTTCTCCGGTTGCTGGTGCGCCAGGCCAACCGCTGCCTGCAGGCGCGCCAGCGGCGAGCGCAGCTCGTGCGAGACGTCGTGCAGCAGGCGGCGCTGGCCGTCCATCAGGGCGCGCAGCTGCGCGCTCATGCGGTCGAAATCGCGTCCCAGGTCGCTCAGCTCGTCGCCGGCGCGGCCCGCCGCGGCGAAGCGCGGCGCCAGGTCGCCGGCCGCCGCCGCCTCGAAGGCGCCGCGCAGCGCGCGGATCGGACGCGAGAAGTACCAGGCCAGCAGGGCGGCGAACAGCAGGCTGGCGAGCGTGGCCGCCACGATGCCGGCCGCCTGGCCGACCCGCCTGCCGCGGCCCGCGCCGGGAGGGGGCGCGCCGGCGCGGTCGGTGCCGGCTTGTCCGCCGGGGCCGGCGCCGGGCGCTATGCCGCGCGAAGGACGGCGTACGAAGGCGGTATAGGTTTCGCCGCCGGGGCCGGCAAGCTCGCGCATCCCGCGGCGCGCTTCGCCGGAGGCCTGCTGGCGCCGTACTTCGGCCAGCAGTTCGGCCGGTACCGGGCGGCCCAGCAGTTCGCGGCCCTGGCTGTCCTGGACGAAGACCTGGGGGCGTTGCAGCTTGCCCAGCATGCCGCGCAGGGCGGCCAGGCCGCCGTATTCGAGGGTGGCCGCGGCGGCGTCCAGTGCGATGTAGGCCGGCGGGCCGGTATCGAGTTCGGCCGCCTGGCTGCGGGCACGGTCGCGCAGCCAGAAGGCGCCGCCGATACCGATGGTGGCGGCCAGCTGGGCCAGCAGGATGCACAGGAAGAACTTCCAGAACAGGCGACCCATGCTACTCCCGGATCAGCTGGTAACCCTGCCGGTAGATCGTCTGCAGCGGCGAGCGGCCGTCCGCGAGCAGGCCGAGCTTCTGGCGCAGGCTGCTCAGGTGAACGTCGATGTTGCGGTCGAAGCGCGCCAGCGGCCGGCCCAGGCCCTGTTCCGACAGCGCGTTCTTGCTGACGGCGCGTCCGGCGTGACGGGCCAGCACCTCGAGCAGGTTGAATTCGGTGCTGGTCAGTTCCAGCGGCGCGCCGTCCCAGGTCGCGCGGCGCTGTTCCGGGTACATGCCGAGCTTGCCGATTGCGAGCACGGCCGCAGGGCCGGCGCCTGCAGGGGCCTGGGTGCGGCGCAGGATGGCGCGCACGCGGGCGGTCAGCTCGCGCGGCGTGCAGGGCTTGGCGACGTAGTCGTCGGCGCCCAGTTCCAGGCCCAGGATGCGGTCGGCGTCGTCGCCGCGCGCGGTCAGCATCAGGACCGGGATGCGGCTGTCCGCGCGGATCTGGCGCAGGGCGTCGATGCCGTTCGTGCGCGGCATCATCACATCCAGCACGGCGATCGCGTAGTCGCCGCGCAGCGCCTCGCGGGCGCCGTCGAGGCCGTTGTGGACGCAGGTGGTGCGAAATCCTTCGCGTTCGAGGTATTCGGAAAACATTCCGACGAGTTCGACGTCGTCGTCGATCAGCAAAACATGGTTCATGGCACGCAGGATAGCAAACCGTGGCCCGCGTGGCTGGCGGGCGGGGCCGGGATTTACCTGACTTTACACCGGCCGCGCCGCGCCGTGGACGGCCCGCAGGCGCGGCTGGCGCAGGTGGTGTAGGCATTCCCCTCTAAACAGGGCGCGCAGCGCTTCCATTTCATTACAATGGGGCCTCGCCATTCAAGCCATCAGTCATTCTGCGCCCATGAGCAAACCCCTGCTGCATTTCTCCCACGGGAACAGTTACCCCGGCGGGACCTACAAGCGTCTGCTGCACGCCCTGGGCGAGCACTACGAGGTGCGCGCCCACGACATGTTCGGCCACGATCCGCGTTTCCCGGTGGGCGACGGCTGGCACGCCCTGGTGGATGAACTCATCCACCATCTGGAAGCGTACCCGGAGCCGCCGATCCTGGTGGGACACTCGCTGGGCGGGATGCTGAGCATGATGGCGGCCAAGCAGCGCCCCGACCTGGCGCGCTGCGTGGTGATGCTCGATTCGCCGGTGGTGGCCGGCTGGCGCGCCTTCCTGTGGAAGCTGGTGAAGCGGCGCGGCCTGGGATCGCGCTTTTCGCCGGCGCGGTTTTCCGAGCGGCGCCGCAACGTCTGGCCGGACCGGGCCGCGGCCTACCAGCACTTCATCGCCAAGCCGATGTTCCAGGCCTGGGCGCCGGGCGCGCTCGACGATTACCTCGAGCACGGCCTGCACCCGCACCCCGAGGGCGTGCAGCTGCGTTTCGACCGCGAGGTCGAAACCCGCATCTACAACACGCTGCCGCACCACATGGGCGCGATCCTGCGCGAGCCCTTTCCGCTGCCGATCGGCTTCATCGCCGGCACCACCTCGGAAGAGCTGCGCCAGGCCGGCCTGGACGCCACCCGCCGGCTGGTCGGAGAGAACCTGGTGATGATCGAGGGCGGCCACCTGTATCCGCTGGAAAAGCCCGAGGAAACCGCGCGGCTGACCCACGCCATGATCGGGCGTCTGCTTCCCCATCTCGAGACGGTGCCGGCGGCCACCGTTTAGCGTAAAATCGCAGGATTGATTTTTTGGAATGTCCACGATGGCTATCAAGAGCGACAAATGGATCCGCCGCATGGCGGAACAGCACGGAATGATCGAACCTTTCTCGCCGCAGCAGGTGCGCGAATCGGATGGTCGCCGAATCATTTCCTTCGGTACTTCGTCGTACGGTTACGATATTCGCTGTGCCGACGAGTTCAAGGTGTTCACCAACATTAACAGCACCATCGTCGATCCCAAGAACTTCGATTCGAATTCCTTCGTCGACGTGAAGAGCGATGTCTGCATCATTCCGCCGAATTCGTTCGCGCTGGCCCGCACCATCGAATACTTCCGCATCCCGCGCAACGTGCTGACCGTCTGCCTCGGCAAGTCGACCTATGCACGCTGCGGCATCATCGTCAACGTCACCCCCTTCGAGCCGGAATGGGAAGGCTACGTGACCCTCGAGTTCTCGAACACCACCCCGCTGCCGGCCAAGATCTACGCCGGCGAGGGCTGCGCCCAGGTGCTGTTTTTCGAATCCGACGAAGTCTGCGAGACCTCCTACAAGGACCGCGGCGGCAAGTACCAGGGCCAGGTTGGCGTCACGCTGCCAAAGACCTGATTCAGTTTTTCGTGCTAGCCTGTCAAAAATGAATCATGTTGATAGGCTAAACCATGTCTGACTGCTGCGGCGGCGGCTGCGCTTCCGGTAAGCCGCCCGTCGATCCCCGTTACCGGCGCATCCTGTGGATCGCGCTGTGGGTCAACGCGCTGATGTTCTGCGTCGAGATCGTCGGCGGACTTGGCGCGGGTTCGGTCTCGCTGCTGGCCGACGCGGTCGACTTCCTGGGCGACGCGGCCAACTACGGCATTTCCCTGTTCGTGCTGGCCCTGGCGCCGGTCTGGCGCTCGCGCACCGCACTGGTCAAGGGAGGGACCATGGGCGGCTATGGGCTGTTCGTGCTCGCCAGCGCCTTCTGGCACCTGCGCACCGGCACCGTGCCGCAGGCGCATACGATGGGCTGGATCGGCTTCTCGGCCCTGGCGGCCAACTGCGTCGTCGCCGCGCTGCTGTTCGCCTACCGCAAGGGCGACGCCAACATGCGCTCGGTGTGGCTGTGCACCCGCAACGATGCGATCGGCAACCTGGCCGTGATGCTGGCCGCGCTTGCCGTGTTCCAGACCGGCAGCGGCCTGCCGGACCTGGCGGTGGCCACCGTCATGGGCCTGCTCGGGCTGTCGGCCGCCTGCAGCGTCATCACCCATGCGCGGCGCGAGCTGCGTGACGCGCGCGCGTCGGCAGCACCGGCCCCGGTCGAACTCAAGCGCCGCTAGCATCGGACGTAAAAAAAGGGGCTTGCGCCCCTTTTTTTCGTGCTTCAAGCCGTCCGGTTACGCGTCCTGCATCACGCAATCCACGAAGTAGCCACGCTTGCCGTCCACCTCGCGCTTGACCAGCCCGTGCACGTCGGTCTCGAAGCCCGGGAAGCGCTCGTTGAAGTCGCGTGCGAAGCGCAGGTAGTCGACGATGGTCCGGTTGAAGCGCTCGCCCGGGATCAGGAGCGGGATGCCCGGCGGGTAAGGCGTCAAGAGGATCGCGGTGATGCGGCCTTCCAGCTCGTCGATGGCGACGCGCTCGATCTGGCGGTGCGCCATCTTGGCGAAGGCGTCCGACGGCTTCATGGCCGGGACCATGTCCGACAGGTACATCTCGGTGGTCAGGCGCGCCACGTCGTACTGCTTGTAGAAGCGGTGGATCTCGGTGCACAGGTCGCGCAGGCCGCGGGTCTCGTAGCGCGGGTTGGCCGAGGCGAACTGCGGCATCACCTGCCACATCGGCTTGTTGCGGTCGTAGTCGTCCTTGAACTGCTGCAGCGCCGTCACCAGGGTGTTCCAGCGGCCCTTGGTGATGCCGATCGTGAACATGATGAAGAAGGAGTACAGGCCGCACTTCTCGATGATCACGCCGTGCTCGGCCAGGTACTTGGTGACGATCGAGGCCGGGATGCCGGTCTCGCCGAACTGGCCGTCCAGCGACAGGCCCGGGGTCACGATGGTCGACTTGATCGGGTCGAGCATGTTGAAGCCCGGCGCCAGCTTGCCGAAGCCGTGCCAGTCGTCCTCGGCATGGATCATCCAGTCCTTCTGCTCGCCGATGCCTTCTTCCGACGGCACGTCCGGGCCCCAGACCTTGAACCACCAGTCGTCGCCGAACTCGGCGTCGACCTTCTTCATGGCGCGGCGGAAGTCCAGCGCTTCCAGGATCGACTCCTCGACCAGGGCGGTGCCGCCCGGCGCTTCCATCATGGCGGCGGCGACGTCGCAGGACGCGATGATCGAGTACTGGGGCGAGGTCGAGGTGTGCATCAGGTAGGCCTCGTTGAAGGCGTCCTGGTCCAGCTTGACGGTCTCGGATTCGCGCACCAGCACCTGCGAGGCCTGTGACAGGCCGGCCAGCAACTTGTGGGTCGACTGGGTCGAGAAGATCATCGACTGCTTGGCGCGCGGGCGGTTCTCGCCGATCGCGTGCATGTTCTGGTAGAAGCTGTGGAAGGCAGCGTGCGGCAGCCAGGCTTCGTCGAAGTGCAGGGTGTCGATCTTACCGTCCAGCATTTCGCGCAGGGTCTCGACGTTGTACACCACGCCGTCGTAGGTCGACTGGGTGATGGTGAGGATGCGCGGCTTCTTGTTCACGGCTTCGCGCGCGAACGGATTGGCTTCGATCTTGCGGGCGATCGACTCCGGGGTGAACTCTTCCAGCGGAATCGGGCCGATGATGCCGAGGTTGTTCCGGGTCGGCATCAGGAATACGGGAATCGCGCCGCACATGATGATCGAGTGCAGGATCGACTTGTGACAGTTGCGGTCGACCACCACGATGTCGCCCGGCGCCACTGTGCTGTGCCAGACCATCTTGTTCGAGGTCGAGGTGCCGTTGGTCACGAAATAGCAGTGGTCGGCGTTGTAGATACGGGCGGCGTTGCGCTCGGACTTGGCCACCGGGCCGGTGTGGTCGAGCAGCTGGCCGAGTTCCTCGACCGCGTTGCAGACGTCGGCGCGCAACATGTTCTCGCCGAAGAACTGGTGGAACATCTGGCCCACCGGGCTCTTCAAAAAGGCGACACCGCCCGAGTGGCCCGGGCAGTGCCACGAGTAGGAGCCGTCATAGGCGTAGTTGACCAGCGCGCGGAAGAAGGGCGGCGCCAGGCTGTCCAGGTAGGCCTTCGCTTCGCGGATGATGTGGCGCGCCACGAACTCCGGGGTGTCCTCGAACATGTGGATGAAGCCGTGCAGCTCCTTCAGGATGTCGTTCGGGATATGGCGGCTGGTGCGGGTCTCGCCGTAGATGTAGATCGGGATGTTCGCGTTCTTGTGACGGATCTCCTGCACGAAGGCGCGCAGGCGGGTCAGCGCGAAATCGGTTTCCTCGGCCGAGCCGCCGCCGAATTCCTCGTCGTCGATGGACAGGACGAACGCGGAGGCGCGCGACTGCTGCTGGGCGAACTGGGACAGGTCGCCGTAGCTGGTCAGGCCGAGCACCTCCATGCCTTCCTGCTCCATCGCGGCCGCAAGCGCGCGAATGCCGAGACCGGAGGTGTTCTCGGAACGGAAGTCCTCGTCGATGATGACGATGGGGAAACGAAATTTCATGGACAGCTCCAAAGCGAAGCGCCGCGGAAGCGCGCAGCCCGGATGGGCTTGTGCGCCGGCCACGGCACCGGGAAAAAGAGGAAACGGATTTTCGCAGAAATTACGCGCGCCGGTGCAGTTTTTTTAAGGCTTTATTCGCAAGCCCTATCCGAAGGGTAACCAGTGCGCGCAATTGTTGGCGCACTCTAGCTGGCGCCCTCCCGCCGGCGCAGCTACTTGCCCAGCCGGCGGCCGACCCGCCGGAAGGCCTCGGTCAGGGCAGCGGCACCGACTGCCGCCGCCAGGGGGCCGGCCGAGAACGGCATCGGATCGGCCTGGATCGCCGCGAAAAAGGCGAGCGTGATGCCGAACGCGGCCACGGCGCTGGTCAGGGTCAGCAGCCAGGTGCGGCGCGCCAGCAGGGTGATCGCGGCCAGCGAGATGGCGACCTGTTGGGCGACCGAAGCGGCCGCCCACTGGCGGTGCCGGTGCAGCTCCCGCTCGGACCGGGCATTCCATTCGGCCGAGGCGGCCTCGAAGCGCTCGGCCTCCTTGCGGATCGTTTCCTTCTCGATGCCGTAGCGCTGGATTTCCTCGCGGTAGTGGGTCTGGTCCACGCCCGGCAGGCTGGCGCCGAGCTCGGCCAGGTTCTGGCGGCTGGTCTTGGCCTGGTAATGGCCCCAGGCATTGGCGGCGCTGGTCTTGTCGATCGCCGCATTACTCTTGTACAGGGCGGCATTGTTGTGGGCGGCGCTGCCGATGAAGCCGAACATGGTGCCGAGCGTGGCCAGGATGGCGATCAGCACCGCCACCTTGCCGGCGAAGCCGTCCCCGCCCCGGGTGCCGGGGGTGCGAATCGCCTGGTCCGTCATCGGGTCAGCGCTCCTTACGGATATAGGTCACGAAAGTGTACTTGTAGCCGTTCTTTTCGGAGAAATGGGGATCCCGGGCAGTTTCGGTCCACTCATTCGGATCGATTTTTGGGAAAAATGTGTCGCATTCATAAACATGGTCAATCTCAGTCACGATCATCCGATCCGCAATCGCCATCGATTCGGCAAATATTTGTCCGCCGCCGATGATGCTAGCATCTTGACCATTGAGCATCTCGAAGGCTGCTTCTAACGAGCCTGCTGCCTCTGCGCCCTCGTGTGACCAATGTGGATTTCTCGTAATAACGATGTTTCGGCGCTTAGGCAATGGTTTGCCTAGCGAATCGAAGGTTCTTCGCCCCATCAAAATGGGGCGGTCGATCGTTACGCGTTTGAAGTGTGCTAAGTCTTCCGGGAGATACCACGGCATCTGATTGTTGATGCCAATACCACGTTGTGCGTCGAACGCTACTACCAGAGTTAGTTGCGGCTTCAACGGGCCACCATGTAACAGACGAATTCAGTGTTGTGGGGGCGCATTAGTTTGTCCATCCTGTGGAGCTTATGATTCTCGATCCGAAATGTTGTCGCTTCGTAAGCGCAATGTCAAGCGATATGCGCTTTTGCAGAGCATTCAAACGGCCACCGGCGCCTTGATCGCGGGTTCCGGATCGTAGCCGACCACCTCGAAATCCTCGAAGCGGTAGTCGAACAGCGAATCCGGCTTGCGCTTGATGCGCAGCCGCGGCAGCGCCTTCGGCGTGCGCGAGAGCTGCAGCGCGACCTGCTCCAGGTGGTTGCTGTACAGGTGGCAGTCGCCGCCGGTCCAGATGAATTCTCCTACTTCCAGCCCGGCCTGCTGCGCCATCATGTGGGTCAGGATCGCGTACGAGGCGATATTGAAGGGCACGCCCAGGAAGATGTCGGCGCTGCGCTGGTACAGCTGGCAGGACAGCTTGCCGTCGGCCACGTAGAACTGGAACAGGGCATGGCAGGGCGGCAGCTTCATGTCGGGCAGGTCGGCCACGTTCCAGCTTGATACCACCATGCGGCGCGAGTCCGGCGTGTTGCGGATCTGGTCCAGCACCTGCGTGATCTGGTCGATATGGCCGCCATCGGGCGTCGGCCAGCTGCGCCACTGGTAGCCGTAGATCGGACCGAGATTGCCGTCGGCATCGGCCCATTCGTCCCAGATGCTGACCCCGTTCTGCTTCAGGTAGGCGATATTGGTCGAGCCTTGCAGGAACCAGATCAGCTCATGGATGATGGACCTCAGATGGACCTTCTTGGTGGTGAGCAGGGGGAAGCCCTGCTGCAGGTCGAAACGCATCTGGTGGCCGAACACCGACAGGGTGCCGGTACCGGTGCGGTCGGTCTTGACCGCGCCATGTTCTTGCACATGGCGCATGAAATCGAGGTATTGGCGCATTACGAATGACAATGGGTGACAGTCTGACATTGTAACCGAGAGCGCGCCGATGGGCAGCGGCCATGCCGGTTCGCCGGCACAGGCGTGCGATGGCGCGCCCGGTGCTCGGGTATAGTCGGCCCATGACGACTTCCACGACATATCCGGCCACGCCGGACGGCCGCTACTTCGTCGTCGCCGGCCGCCTCTGGCGCACCAGTAATCCGGCGCTCGCGCCGCAGCAGCGGCAGGCGCTGGTGGACGCGCTGATGGCGGCGCGCCGGCAGGTCGGCGCCGCCCGGCGTGCGGGCGACCCCGACGCGGAGCGCGCCGCGCGCGCGGCGGTCGATGCCGCCAAGCGGGGGCTGGGCGAGCGCGGCCCGGTGTGGTGGACCGACGGCGCGCCCGACTTCAACCGGCGGATGGCGAAGAATACGCCCTACGCCGCGTGGTACGCGGCCCTGCCGCCGGATGCCGCCGGCTAGGGGCGGTCTGACTTGCAGCGGGCACGGGATGCCGACCGGGCCATGACGAGCATGTCCTTGTCGCGAGCGGAAATTAGTCGGACAGGCCCTGGTCGCCCGGCGCGGCCAGGGCCCGCGCGAACAGCGCGAGCGCCGCGTGCACCTGCTTGTCCGTCGCACGCACCAGGTTGTCTCCCACGTACAGCTCGAAGTAACTGGTGCCGGGGAGGGCGGCACTGGCGATGCGGTTGAAGATCCAGATGCCGTGCTGCTCGGCCAGCGCGCGGCGGATCGCCAGCGCGCGTTCCGGCGTCACCGGCAGGTGCAGGTGCAGCATATTGGCCTGCGGCGCGCCCGGGTTGACGCGGATGATCGGATGCGCGGCCAGCGCCTGGTACAGGAACCGGGTACGGCGCAGGTAGTCCGGCATCGCCGCAAGGCGCGCGTCGAACTGCATCGCGGCCGCGACCGCGTAGGGCGAGCGGTGGATCACGTTGCCGCCTTCGCGCCGGAACCACTCGGCCGCGCGGTCCACGAATTCGCGCGTGCCGGCCAGCATGGCGCCGCCCAGGCCGCCGATGCCCTTGTAGAGCGAGACGTAGACCGAATCGAAGCCGGCCGCCACCTCGTGCAGCGGCTTGCCGTAGCCGGTGGCGGCTTCCCACAGGCGCGCACCGTCCATGTGCAGGTGGGCGCCGCGCGCCCGGCAGTGGGCCTTGATCGCTTCCAGCTCGTCCCAGGGCGACAGCTGGCCGCCGATCTCGCGCAGCGGCAGCTCCAGGCCCACCGCGCCCAGGCGGTCGGGAATCGCGGCCAGGTCGGCCACGCTCCACGGACGGTAGGGGTCGCCCGCCCGGAGCGCCTTGAAGTGGCCCAGCAACTGGTAATTGGAGCGCTCGTGCACGAAGATGTGCGAGGTCGGATGCAGGGCGACCAGGTCGCGTGCGCGGTCCTGGCAGGCCAGGCGCAGGGCCGTGACCTGGGCCATGGTGCCGCTGATGCAGAACACCGCGGCCTCCATGCCCAGCAGGCGCGCGACCTTGGCCTCGAATTCCTGCAGCAGGGCGCCGCTGCAGTAGACGTCGTGCTCGACGCCGCGCGCCTCGCACCATGCCGCCATGGCGGCAAACAGTTCGGCCGGCGGCCGGGCGCGGTGGCCGGGAAATACGGTGTGGCAGCTGCGCTGCAAGGCGGTGTCGTTCAAGTGGGGCTCCCGTGCAAGCCCGCCACTGTACACCAAACCCCCTGCCGTGCGAGCCAGGCCCCGAGCATCAGGGCGCGCCCAGCGCCAGGCGGCTCGCCGGCGCCTGCGGCGCCGCGATCGCGGTGCCGGCATCGGCCAGTCGGAACAGGCGCACGGCACGCGCCAGCGCGGCGGCCTGGTCCTGCATCGCCTGCGCGGCGGCGCTGGCCTGCTCGACCAGGGCGGCGTTCTGCTGGGTCGCCTCGTCCATCTCGCCGACCGAGCGGTTGACGTGCTCGATGCCGCTGCTCTGCTCCTGGCTGGCGGCGGTGATGTCGGACATGATATCGGTCACGCGCGCCACGCTGGAGAGCACCTCGTTCATGGTCAGGCCCGCTTCGGCCACCAGCTTGCTGCCGGCGTCCACCTCGTCGTTGGAGGTGGCGATCAGGACCTTGATTTCCCTGGCCGCCGCAGCGCAGCGCTGGGCCAGGCCGCGCACCTCGCTGGCGACGACGGCGAAGCCGCGCCCCTGTTCGCCGGCGCGCGCCGCTTCGACGGCCGCGTTCAGCGCCAGGATATTGGTCTGGAAGGCGATGCCGTCGATGACGCCGGTGATGTCGGAGATCTTGCGCGAGGACTGGGTGATGGCGTCCATGCGCTCGATCACCTGGGCCACGGTGGCGCCGCTCTTCTCGGCGACGGTCGAGGCGCCGAGCGCGAGCTGGTTGGCCTGGCGCGCATGGTCGGCATTCCGGCGCACGGTGGCGGTGAGCTGGTCCATCATGGAGGCCGTGCCGGCCAGGCTGGCGGCCTGTTCCTCGGTACGCTGGCACAGGTCGAGGTTGCCGGCCGAAATTTCCTGCGAGGCGTTGGCGATCTGCTCGGCGCCTTCGCGCACCTTGCCCACCACCGCGGACAGGCCGGCGCCGATGGTATTGATGGCCTCGTTCAGCAGGCCGATCTCGTCGCGGCGGGTGCTCGCCACCTTCGCGCTCAGGTCGCCCTCGGCGATCCGCCGGGCCACGTCGCGTACTTCGGCCAGCGGACGCGAGACCTTGACGCGCATGGTTGCGTACAGCACGCCGGCCAGCACGCCCAGCGCCAGCAGGCCGAAGCCGATGAAGCGGTTGCGCAGGCTGCTTGCAGCCGCCGTGATCTCGTCCAGGTAGGTGCCGCCGGCGACGATCCAGTTCCAGTCCGCGATGTGGGTATAGACCACGAACTTCTCGCGCGGCGCGGCTTCGCCCGGGTTCTGCCAGTCGTAGCGGATGCTGCCGTCCTTTTTCGCGAGGATCTCCTTGATGAAGAAGCGGCCGCCGGCGTCCTTGCTCTCGGCGATGTTGCTGCCCTCCTTGGCCGGGTGCACGATCAGCGTGCCCGCCGCCTTGCCGGGCGTTGCGTCGAGCACGTAGAAGTAGCCGGTGTCGCCCACGCTCATGGCGCGGATGCGGTCCTTCAGCACGGCCAGGTCGGCGCCGATGTCGACCGCCGCCTGCAGCGCCCCCACCACCTTGCCGGCGCCGTCGGACAGCAGTTGGTAATGGGCGATGGTCTGCCTGCCGGACAGGGAGGCCGGGCCGGTCCAGTCGCGCCCGGCGCGCAGGGCGGCGTAGGCCGGGCTGGCGCGGTCGAGGGCGGCGCCGACGGCGCGTGCGCCGCCCTCCTTCTTCACCGAACTGCTCACGCTCGTGAAATCGTCGCCGTCGGCGACGAAAATGGTGGCGAGCCCGCCGGTCTGCGCGCTGAAGCGGTCGGGCACGTCCGCATCGAGGTTCAGCAGCCTGCCGTCGAGCAGGAGAGCGGGCGTGGCCTTGCCGTCGATCTCGACCGGCGCGGCCGGGTCCAGCGCCAGGCTGCCGCTCAGCGCCGACTTGAGGATTTTGCCGAAACCGAGGGCCTGCGCGCTCGCACCCCGGTTGTACATCTCGACCGTGTTGGCGACGCTGCGCAGCTCCTTGGACACGCTCTGGGCGGCGCGTTCTTCGAGCATCGAGGAAATCGCCATCGTGATCACCACCAGCAGGGCGGCAATCGTGGCGCCCATCAGGGCGAAGGTGATGGCGCTGATGCGGGTGCCGAGGGTCCAGCCGGCGGCCTTGCGATTGTTATTGTTCATGAAATAGTGACGGGTCGAGGGGAGCCGATCATACCGTTCACTATTTCATTGTGGCAACAACTGTTGTCAAAAATTTGTCGAATTTGATGCGTTGCCACAACACCAAGGCCGTGCCGCGCGCGGCATGGGTCCGGTCAGGATAGCTGCTCGAGCGGCACCGGCGCCTGGAACTGCAAGGCCGCCAGCTTGGCGTAGACGCCGCCCTGCGCCACCAGCGAGGCGTGCGTGCCGGACTCCGCCACGCGTCCATCGTCCAGCACGACGATGCGGTCGGCGCGCTGCACGGTGGCCAGGCGGTGGGCGATGATGATGGTGGTGCGCCCCACCAGCGCCGCCTCCAGCGCGCGCTGCACCAGGCGCTCCGACTCGGCGTCCAGCGCGCTGGTGGCTTCGTCGAGCAGCAGCAGGGGCGGGTTCTTGAGCAGGGCGCGGGCGATCGCGATGCGCTGGCGCTGGCCGCCCGACAGGCGCACGCCGCGCTCGCCCAGGAACGAGCCGTAGCCCTGCGGCAGGCGCTCGATGAACTCGTGGGCGGCGGCCATCTTCGCGGCCGCAATCACTTCGTCGTCGCTGGCCTCGGGGCGGCCATAGCGGATGTTCTCCAGCGCGCTGCTCGAGAAGATGATGGTGTCCTGGGGCACGATGCCGATCGCGTCGCGCAGCGTGTGCAGGGCCAGGTCGCGGATGTCGATGCCCTCCAGGCGGATGCTGCCGGCCTGCGGGTCGTAGAAGCGCAGCAGCAGCTGGAACAGGGTGGTCTTGCCGGCGCCGGAGGGGCCGACCAGGGCCACGGTTTCGCCGGCCGCGATGTCGAGCTTGAGGTGCGCCAGCGCCGCGCTATCGAGCCGCGAAGGGTAGCTGAAGCTGACGTCCTGCAGGCTGACGCGGGCGCCGTTGCCGGTGCGTGGCGGGAGCGGCTGCGGACGCGCCGGGTCCTGGATGTCGGAGCGGGCCGCCAGCAGTTCCAGCAGGCGTTCGGTGGCGCCGGCGGCGCGCTGGGCTTCGCCCATCACTTCCGACAGCGCGCCGATCGAACCGGCCACGATCGCCGCGTACAGGATGAATTGTCCGAGGTCGCCGCCGCTCATGGTCCCGCGAAGCACCGCATGGGCGCCGAGCCAGAGCACGAATACGATGGCGCCGAACACCAGCACGATGGCCAGCATGGTCAGGGTGGCGCGCGCCCGGATGCGCCGGATCGCGGTCTGGAAGGCGCCGTCGACCGAGTGCTGGAAGCGGCCGGCTTCGATTCCTTCGTGGGTGAAGGCCTGCACGGTGGGCATGGCGTTGAGGATTTCGCCGGCCAGCGCCGAGGCGTCGGCGATGCGGTCCTGCGAGTCGCGCGAGAGCTGGCGCACGCGCCGCCCGAACATCACGATCGGCAGCACCACCAGCACCAGCAGGCCGAGGATGATGGCGGTGAGCTTGGGGCTGGTCACGAACAGCATCACCAGGCCGCCGGCGAACAGCAGGGTATTGCGCAGGGCCAGCGAGATGCTGGTGCCCACCACGCTCTGGATCAGGGTGGTGTCGGTGGTCAGGCGCGACAGTACTTCGCCGGTGCGGGTGGTCTCGAAGAACTCGGGACTCTGGTGCACCACGTGGCGATAGACCGCGGCGCGGATGTCGGCGGTGACGCGCTCGCCCAGCCAGGACACCATGAAGAAGCGCGCCGCGGTGGCCACGGCCAGCACCGCGGCCACGCCGAACAGGGCCAGGAAGGTGGCGTTCACGTTCTGGATGCTCTGGCTGCCGGCGCCGCCCCCGAAACCGTGGTCGATCATCTGCTTGAAGGCCGCCGGGATCGCCAGGGTCGCGCCGGCTGCGAACAGCAGGGCGATGCCGGCGAAGACGAACTGGCGGCGGTAGGGCCGCAGGAAGGGGAGCAAGCCCTTCAGGGCCGCCAGGCTGCCTTGGCGGGATGGCTTGGTGTCTGCGGTAGGGGCGGTGTCGGGGGTGCCGGTGGAGCGGGAGGTCATCGTCTCGGTTGGGGTTCTTATTGCTGTTTCTTGGGTATTCAAAGCTTCATCGGGCGCACGTAGCCGGTCATTTCCAGGTAGCCGCGGCCCAGCCGCTTGCCGGCGCGGCTGACCGTCACCGCGCCTTCCCAGTACACCGCGCCGGTCGAGCGCCGCGAGTCGAGTTCCTGGTCTTGCTGCAGCGGCGTCAGCTGCCAGCGCTGCGCACCCGTGGTGACGGTCGTCGCCACCGGATATTCGGCGCCGGTGCGCGGCGACCGCCAGCGCGCGGTGGGCGTGAAACCGACCTGGTCGGGCGGGTAGCGGGTCACCTTGCCCGCCGCGTCGCGCAAGGTCGCGTGCGCCCATAGTTTACCACCTTGCTTGCTGCGGACCTGGAAAGCCATCAGCGCGCCGCCGTCGTCGAGGTTCACGCCGATCCAGTCCCAGCCCGTGGCGTCCGGCTCCAGCGCTTCGCTCGACCATTCGTGATCGAGCCAGGCGCTGCCGGTGACGGCGACCGGGGTGCTGCCGGCGCGGCCCACCTTGCCGCTCACCTTGAGCTGCGGTTCGCTGTAATAGTGGCTGGCATGCTGCGGGCTGCCGCCCTTGCGCGAATAGCCGCCTTCGCCCTGCACCAGCACCGCCTGGGTTGGCTGCAGGCGCAGTTCCAGCGTCAGTTCGCTCGAGCGGATCGTCACGCGGTAGCTGCCTTCGTCCTTGCCCGCGGCCTCGCGCACCATGCGCCAGTCGTCCAGCTTCAGGTCGGTGTTGCCGGTGCGGGCCCAGGCCAGGCCGAAGCCTTCGCGCGCGCTGCGCTGGTCGTGCACCAGGCGTCCGAGCGCCGGGTCGGACAGGGCGGCGTGGCCGATCACCAGCTGGCGCGGCGCAAAGGCGCTCGGGTTGCGCGGGTCGTGCTCGGTGCGACTGCGGAAAAACGTCACCTGGAAGCCGAGCGGCTTGCCGTCCGGCGTCTCGACCCAGCCGGTGACGTACCACCACTCGGTGCGAAACTCCGGATGGGCGCCGAAATCGCGTGGGAACGACAGCGTCGTGCCGGGCACCACCGGGGCGAACTCGGGCGGTTCGGCATGGACCGACCGGCACAACAGCAACGACAGCAAGAACAGCAAACACAGACACGATCGCGCAGCGCGCATTACCAATCCTCCCTGACCGCGCGTACCGGACCACCCGATAGCGCATAGCGTCCCGACACCAGCGCGGTCGCCACCGAAGCGGCGACCAGCACGCAAGCGACGCTCCCCAGCAGCGTCCAGGGCAGATGCAGTTGCATCGTCCAGTGGAAGGACTGGGGATTCACAACATAAACCAGGATCAGGCTGATGACCAGCCCCAGCGCGAAGCCGCAGGCCACGCCGAGCAGGGTAAGCAAGCCGCCTTCGAAGGCGAGGATGCCCAGCACCTGGCCGCGCGTGACGCCGACGTGGCGCAGCATGCCGAATTCCCTGGCGCGCGCCAGCGTCTGCGCCGAAAAGCTGGCGGCCACGCCCGACAGGCCGATCGCGATGGCGATCGCCTCCAGCAGATAGGTGACCGCGAAGCTGCGGTCGAAGATCTTCAGGCTCATGGCGCGGATCTCGCCGGCCGACATGGTCCGCAGTGCCTTGCCGAAGGGAAGGGCGCGCACGGCTTGCTCGAGCTGCTGCGCACTGCTGCCGCGGGCCGCGAACAGGGCGGCATCGGTGACCTCGGCCTCGCCGGTGATGGCGCGGTAGTCCTGCAGGCGGATCACGACCGAACCGGCCTGGTTGGCGTAGTCGCGCCACACGCCGGCGACGAAGAAGGGCGTCCGGGCGCCGCCCAGCGGCAGCGTGATCGTGGCGCCGACCCGCGCGCCATACAGGTCGAGCAGTGCTTCCGAGACCCAGGCGGGGCGGGCGCCGGACGGGACCGGCGCACTGTCGCCGACCAGGTAGAGCAAGCGGCCCGGGTCGCGCGGGTCGATATCGCGCGCGATCACGACCACGTTCGGGCGCGATGGCAGGAGCGATACCGGGCGCGTGCGCAGGAAGTGGGCCTGGGCCACGCCCGGCAGCGCGCGCAGTGCGGTCTGCTGCTCGGGAGTGAGGAATCCGGTGTTGCCGCCGCTTGTGGTCCGGACGTACAGGTCGGCCGGCAGGATGTGGCCCATCCAGTCGTCCACCGACACCCGGAAGCTGGCCACCATGATGCCCATCGCGACCATCAGGCTGAAGCTGGCCAGCACGCCGCCCAGCGCGATCGAGGCCTGGCCCGGCGCATTGGCCAGCCGCGCCAGGGCCAGCGTGAGCACGGGATGGACCCGGCGCCGGCGCAGCAGCGCGCGCTCCATGCGCCGGAACGATTCCGCCGCCAGGCGCGGCATCAGGCCGATGCCGCCGATCAGGAGCAGCGCGATCGAGCAGTAGCCGAGCAGCGGCAGCTCGAATAGCGGCGGGGCGAAGGCCAGCATGCCCGCCAGCGCCAGGCACGATAGCGAGGGCCATATTCGCGCCAGGCGCGCCAGCGCGGCTTCGTCGGCGCCGGACTTGATCGCCACCGCCGGGCGCGCGCGCGCCGCCTCCAGGGCCGGGACCAGGCAGCCGAGCAGCGCCACCCCCAGGCCGAGCACGAAGAACACGCCGGCGGCCAGCGGCGTGAACTGGACCTGCGGGCGGATGCCCGGGAAGTAGCCGGCGCCGAGGTCGCCGCCGAAGTAGCGCAGCGCCAGCGCGGCCAGCGCATAGCCGCCCACGATCCCGAGCAGCGAGCCCGCCAGGCCCAGGCTGGCGCCCTCGAGCAGCACCTGGCGCAGCAGGTGGCCGCGCTCCAGCCCGAGCACGCGCAGCAGCGCGAACTGGCTGCGCCGTCGCATCACGGACAAGGCCTGGGTCGAGAACACCAGGAAGGCGCCGGTGAACAGGGCCACCAGGGCCAGCACGGTCAGGTTGACGCGGTAGGCCCGGCTCAGGTTGGCGTTGCGTTGTTCCTGGTCGCCGTCGTCCGGCTGGCGCACCGTGAAGCGGCCCGGGAAGGCGCGCTCCAGGTCCGCCGTCAGCGAGCGCCGGAAGGCCGCGCGGTCGACGCCGTCGCGCAGCTTCAGGTCGACGCGCGAGAGGCGCCCCAGTTGCCGGAAGCGCCACTGCATGGCGCCGATGTCCATCACGGCGATGCGCTGGCCGGCCCGGGCGCGCTGGACCGGGCCGG
This sequence comes from Massilia sp. UMI-21, assembly GCA_015277795.1. Taxonomy (NCBI): domain Bacteria; kingdom Pseudomonadati; phylum Pseudomonadota; class Betaproteobacteria; order Burkholderiales; family Oxalobacteraceae; genus Massilia; species Massilia sp. UMI-21. Next base: position 2,676,963 of record CP063848.1, read on the forward strand.
CCACGCGCAGCAGCAGCTCGCCGGTGCCGGCGCGCAGCGCCACGCTGTCGCCCGCACGCTTGCCGAGCCAGCTTTGCGCGGCCGGCGACAGGAAGATCGCGTCGTCGGCCAGCACGTCCATCAGGCGGCCTTCTTGCGGCGCGCCGGTCAGGTCGGGCGAGATGAAGCCGGCGCGGAAGGCGTCGATGCCGACGATGCGCAGCGCGCCCCGGTCGTCCGCCAGGCCGGCCGAGAGTTCCAGCACCGGCGCCGCCACCGCCACCTCTGGCAGCGCCGCCAGGCGACCGTAAACGGATTCGTCGAACAGGGGCTCGCGTCCGGCGACCTGCAGGTCGGCCTGGCCCGACAGGCTCTTGACGGCCGCCGAGAATTCGTTGAAGGCGGCGGCATTGATCAGGTGGATGGCGAAGCCCATGGCGACGCCGACCGCGATGGCGGCGATCGCCAGCAGCGCGCGCACCGGATGGGCGCGCCACTCGCCGAACAGCAGCCAGCGGGCCAGCGTGGGGAAGCGCGCAGGGGAGTCGGGCTTCAGGCCGGGCATTCCACCGCCAGCACCTCGGCCTGGCGCCTCGCCTTGGTACGTGCCCGCGCGCCGCCGTCGCCAGCGTCGCCACCACCGCGTCCTGCGCGCGCGGCGTCTTCGTCGAGCCACTTCTGCTGCAGGCGCAGCTTGTCGCAGCGGCGCTGCCGGGCGGCGGCGGCGCGCTGCGCACGTTCGTTCTCGCGCGCCTGGCGTGCGTCGCGCCGGTCCTGGTCGGTGCGCGCGTCTTCGATTTCCTGCAGCAGCGCGCGTTCGCGCTCCAGGCGCGCCACCGCCTCGGCCGGGGCCACGTCGCGCGGCTGCACCGCCAGCGGTATCGCGTGCGGGCCGCAGGGCCGGTCGTGGTAGCTGATCTTGCCGTCCTCGGTGCACTTGTAGACCGTCTGCGCCGCTGCGCTCCGGCAGGCAAGGGGGCCAAGGCCCGCGAGGCAGAGCAGGATCACGGAAATCTGTTTCAGCATGTTGTCTCCCTGTTCATAGAATTTTGCCAGGGTTCATAATGCCGAGCGGGTCCAGCGCGGCCTTGAGGGCACGCATCATGTCCAGTTCGACGGCGTCCTTGTAGCGCGCCAGTTCGTCGCGCTTGAGGGCGCCGATGCCGTGTTCGGCCGAGATCGAGCCGCGCAGGGAGGCGACGCTGTCGTGCACGATGCGGTTCACCGCGTCCTGGTGCGCCAGGAAACTGTCGTGCGCAATGCTCTCCGGTGGCGCGATGTTGTAGTGCAAATTGCCATCGCCCAGATGCCCGAAGCACACGACCTGGCAGCCGGGGAAAGCCGCCTGCAGCGCCGCATCGGTGCGCTCGATGAATTCGGGAATGTGCGAAACCGGCAGCGAGATGTCGTGCTTGATGTTCTTGCCGGCCGCGGCCTGCGCCAGCGGAATGTGCTCGCGCAATTTCCACAGGCCGATCGACTGGCTTGCGGAGCTGGCCAGCACGGCGTCGAGCGCGATGCCGGCGTCCAGCGCCGCGCCAATGGCGGACTCGACCAGGTCGGCGGCATGGTCTTCGGATTCATTGCTCGACACTTCGATCAGCGCATACTGGGGGTAGCGCGCGGCAAACGGGCGCGGCACCTCGGGAAAGTGGCTGTTGACCAGGCGCAGGCAGAAGTCGGACATCAGCTCGAAGCCGGTGAGGGCCGCGCCGCAGCGCTCCTGCATCAGCCCCAGCAGCGCCAGCGCGCCCTGCGGCGAGTCCAGCGCCGCCAGCGCGGTCAGGACCGCCCTGGGCTGCGGGTAGAGCTGGAGCACGGCGGCGGTGATGACCCCGAGCGTGCCTTCGGCGCCGATGAACAGCTCGCGCAGGGCGTAGCCCGTGTTGTCCTTGCGCAGCCCGCGCAAGCCGTCCCACAGCTTGCCCTGGGCGGTCACCACTTCCAGGCCCAGGCAAAGCTCGCGTGCGTTTCCGTAGCGCAGCACGGCGGTGCCGCCGGCATTGCTGGCGAGATTGCCGCCAATGGTGCAACTGCCCTCGCTGGCCAGCGCGAGCGGGAACAGCATGCCGGCTTCCAGGGCCGCCTGCTGGACGTCGGCCAGGATGCAGCCGGCGTCGACGGTCATGGTGCGGTTGGCGGGATCGATCTGGCGGATGCGGTTCAGGCGCCGCAGCGACAGCACGACGGCGGCGCCGCTGGCATCCGGCACGCTGCCGAGCACCAGGCCGGTGCGGCCGCCCTGCGGCACGATGGGCACGCGCGCCGCGGCGCAGGCCTCGACCACGCGCGCCACTTCCGGCGCGTCGGCGGGCAGCACCACGGCGCGCGCGCGCCCGGTGAAGCGGCCGCGCCAGTCGGTAAGAAAGGGCGCCATCTCGGCGCCGTCCGTGACCAGGTGGCCCGGCCCGACGATGGCGCCGAGCCGGGCCAGCAGGTCGCCGGAGGACGGCAGCTCAGTCATGCGGCACTTTGACCTTGTCGAGCAGTTCCTTGGCCAGGCGCTTGGCTTCTTTCTTGTACGGATGCAGGAACAGCAGTGCGCAGGCGTAGTAGACCACCACCAGCACCACTTCGCCGAGCGCCATGATGCGCGAGGCTTCGACCGTGTCGGCCCAGGCCCGCACCACGCCCTCGGCAAAATAGACCAGGATCACCATCGACGACCATTGCAGTGTGTACAGGTCGCGCTTTATCACGCCGCGCAGCGGCAGCAGCAGTGGCAAGGCCTTGAGCGCGAGCAGCGAGCCGCCCGGGTGCAGCGGCGCCACGAACACTTCCCAGGCCACGAGCCAGCCGATCAGCCAGATCAGGCTCGCGATCGCGCCGGCATGAAAGACTTTTGCGGTATCCATCATTGCATTCCGTGCAGTTTGAGCGCCGCCAGCGCCAGGCGTTTGCCCAGCGCGACGGCGAGCACGCGCTCGTCCTCGCTGAGGCCGCGCTTGCCGTCGGCGCCGGCCCAGTGCGAGGCGCCGTAGGGGCTGCCGCCGCTGGCGGTGTTCATGAGTTCGGGGTGCGAGTAGGGCAAGCCCATCACGAGCATGCCATGGTGTAATAATGGGAGCATCATCGACAGCAAGGTCGATTCCTGGCCGCCGTGCAGGCTGCCGGTGGAGGTGAACACCACCGCCGGCTTGCCCGACAGCGTGCCGTTGACCCAGTCGGCGGCGGTGCCGTCGAGGAAGTACTTGACGCTCGCCGCCATGTTGCCGAAACGGGTAGGGGAGCCCAGCGCCAGGCCGGTGCATTCGCGCAGGTCGTCCAGTTCGACGTAGGGGGCGCCTTCGGTCGGAATGTCCGGCGCGGTGGCCTCGGCGACGGTGGAGACTGCGGGCACGGTGCGCAGGCGCGCCTCGGTCCCGGGCACGCTCTCGATGCCCTGGGCGACCAGTTCGGCCAGTTTGCGGGTGGCGCCGTGGCGCGAGTAGTACAACACAAGAAGAGTCAGGGTCGGCTTCATCGTTGGTATTATAGGGCGCTTTGCTCAAATGACATGCCCTTTGATGGGGCGAATCGTACTCTCGCATGCTCTCCAGAACCGTACATTCCCTGTCGCGCAGTGCGGGCGACATGCTGGCTACCGGCGTGGACCGCGCCCGCGGCCTGACGCCGGACGAAGCCGGCGATCTGCTGCGCTTCGCGCGCCGCCGCCTGCGCGAGGTCAGGCTGCCGCAGGTGGCGGGCAGCCTGACCTTCACCACGACCCTGGCCGTGGTGCCCTTGCTGACCATCGTGCTGGCGGTCCTGACCGTCTTTCCGGTGTTCGACCAGCTGCGCACGACGCTCGACATCTGGTTCGTGCAGACCCTGATGCCGAAGGCCATCGCCAATACGATCAGCGCCAACCTGAACCAGTTCGCCAGCAAGGCCAAGGGCTTGTCGGCACTGGGCGGCGTGGTGCTCTTGATGACCACCACCACCATGATGGTCATGATCGAGCGCGCCTTCAACCAGATCTGGGGCGTGCGCCGCCCACGCCCCTGGGCGCAGCGGGTACTGGTCTACTGGGCCCTGATCACGCTCGGGCCGATCCTGTTCGGCCTGTCGCTCAGCGCCACCACCGAACTGTTCAGCGCCACCGGCGGCCTGGCCGAATCGCTGCCCTTCTTCGGCGCGCTGTTCTACACGCTGGTGTCGGTCGCGCTGACCACGGGCGCCTATACCATGCTCTACATGGCGGTGCCGAACCGCCGCGTCCACTGGCGCGACGCGCTGTGGGGCGGAATGGCGGCGGCGGTCGCCTTCGAGATCGCCAAACGCGGCTTCGCCCTGTACATCCGCCAGTTCCCGACCTACTCCATGATCTACGGGGCCCTGGCCGCGCTGCCGCTGTTCCTGCTCTGGACCTACCTGTCCTGGCTGATCACGCTGATGGGCGCCGTGCTGACCGCCGCGCTGCCGGTGGTGAAGTACGAGCGCTGGAAGCACCAGCCGACGCCGGGCAGCGCGTTCGTGGATGCGATGGGGGTGCTGAAGGTGCTGCATGACAGCATGCAGCTGACCGGGTCGGCCCTGGTCCCCTCGGCGGCGATCCAGGCGCATACGCGCATCGGCCATGACGAAATGACGATGCTGCTCGAGAAAATGGTGGCGGCCGGCTGGGCGGGGATGGTGCAGGATGAGCTGCCGGCGCGGGCGCGTTGGGGCCGTGGCGGGCGCGGCAGCGGGGAGAACTGGGTGCTGCTGGCCGATCCCGGCAGGCTCACACTGGCCGACGTGTACCGCTTGTTCGTGTTCGATGCCGGCGCGGCCGGCGAGGCGGCGCCGGCCACCCCGCTCGCGCTCGACGCCGCGACGCTGGCGCGGCAGGTCGAAGCCGCCGTCGAAGGCGGGCTGGGGCAGACCCTGGCCGAGCATTTCGCCAGCGCTGCGTCGACCCGGGCAATGGAATCGGGTCACGACCGCGAGGCGGCGCCCGGGACTGCGCCGCGTTGAGAGCCGGTCTTACCAGCTGAGCTTGCCGGTCAGCATCTGCCAGTACATGATCCAGTCGGCGCGGAACGACCACCAGGGCCGGGAGAACGAGGTCGGCCTGTTCTTCTCGTAGAAAAAGTGCCCGATCCAGGCGCCGCCGTAGCCGCTGACGAGGGCGAACAGCAGCCACCAGGCGTTCAGGCTGTCGATGTACTGGGCGATCGCCGCGATCGCCGACGAGGTGCCGATGAAGTGCGCGCGGCGGCAGCGCCGGTCGGCGTGCTGGGACAGGTAGTAGGGATAGAACTCCGCGAAGCTGGCGAACCGGGTCGTCATGGCGTCTCCTGGACGGCCGGATGGGGAATCGATGCGGCGAAGGCGGCAAGGGCGTCCAGCACCGCGTCGGGCGCCTCGGCCATCATCTGGTGGCCGGCGTCGACGTGGACGATCTCGGCATGCCCGATGGCGCCCTGCAGCAGTTTCGTCGAACGGGGCGGCGTCATCATGTCGTGCCTGCCGAGCACGAACAGGGTGGGGCAGCGCACCGCGCGCGCGGCCACTTCGCCGTTCGCATAGCTGTTGCAGGCGGTGAAGTCGGTGTGGAACAGCTGCGCCGGGTTGCGCGCCGAAATCCGTTGCATCAGGCGCCGCGCGCCGCCCATCACCGAAAAGCCCGGGCCGGGGCAGGAGGGCTTGTGCGCGATCGAGGAGTGCGACCAGATGTTGACCATGTCGATCGCGGCCTGTTCGTCGCTGCGCGCGGTCTCGAGCAGGGCGTCCGACACCTTCATCGGGTAGGTGGTGCCGAGCAGGGCCAGGCCGGCGACCGTGTCGGGGGCGCGCCGGCTGGCCTCGAGCGCGATCAGCGACCCCATGCTGTGGCCGGCCAGGACGGCATGGCGCACGCCGGCCGCCGCCAGCACCGCCAGGACCCAGTCCGCCATCTCTTCCACGCTGGCCAGGGCCGGGCCGCCGCTGCGTCCATGACCGGGCAGGTCGAGCGCCAGCACGGCGTGGCCGTGGTGCGCCAGGTAGCGGCTTTGCAGGGCCCAGACCGAATGGTCGTTCTGCGCGCCATGGATCAGCACGATCGCCGGCAGGCGCGGGTCGACGCGCTTGCCGCCGGTGTAGGCGTAGGCGCTGTCGCCGTTGATAGTGAACTGCATCTCAGGCTCCTTTCAGGGCAATCTTGAGCCCGCGCTTCAGGTCGTCGATCAGGTCGTCCGGATCCTCCAGTCCGACCGACAGGCGCATCGTTCCTTCGCCGATGCCGGACGCGGCCAGCTGCTCGGCGGGCACGCGGAAATGCGTCGTCGAGGCCGGATGGATCACCAGCGACTTCGCATCGCCCACGTTGGCCAGGTGCGAGAACACCTGCAGGCTGTCGGCGAAGCGGCGGCCGGCGGCGCGGTCGCCCTTCAGGGTAAAGGTGAACACGGCGCCGCAGCCCTTCGGCAGCAGTGCGCGCGCGAGCAGGTGGTCGGGGTGCGTGTCGAGTTCGGGATAGGACACCGATTCGACCGCCGGGTGCGCCACCAGGAAGTCGACCACGCGCCGGGTGTTGGCGACATGGCGCTCCATGCGCAGGCCGAGGGTCTCGATGCCCTGCAGGATGGCGAAGGCATTGTGCGGGCTCATCGCCGCGCCGAAATCGCGCAGGCCTTCGCGGCGCGCGCGCAGCGCGAACGGGGCCACGGTCGACTCTTCGGCGAACACCATGCCGTGGAAGCCCTCGTAGGGCTCGCACAGTTCCGGGAAGCGGCCGCTGCGCGCGTGCGCGGCGTCCCAGTCGAAGGTGCCGCCGTCGACCAGCAGGCCGCCGATCGCGGTGCCGTGACCGCACAGGAACTTGGTGGCCGAGTGGAACAGCAGGTCGGCGCCGAGATCGAAGGGGCGCTGCAGCCAGGGTGTGGTGAAGGTGGCGTCGACCATCAGCGGCAGGTCGTGCTCGTGCGCGAGGGCGGCGATGCGCGGGATATCCAGGACGTCCAGGCCCGGGTTGCCGAGGGTCTCGCCGAACAGCAGCTTGGTGTTCGGGCGGATCGCGGCGCGCCAGGCGTCGAGCTCGCGCGGGTTGACGAACGTGGTCTCGATGCCGAAGCGGCTCAGGGTGTAGTGCAGCAGGTTGTGGGCGCCGCCGTACAGCGCGCTGGAGGCGACGATGTGGCTGCCCGCGCCGGCGATGGTGGCCAGGCCCAGGTGCATCGCGGCCTGGCCGCTGGCGGTGGCGATGCCCGCCACCCCGCCTTCCAGCGCGGCGATGCGCTCCTCCAGCACCGCGTTGGTCGGATTCGAGATGCGCGAATAGACGTGGCCGGCGCGCTCCATGTTGAACAGCGCCGCCGCATGGTCCGAATCGCGGAACGCGAACGAGGAGGTGAAATGGATCGGCGTGGCGCGTGCGCCGGTGGCCGGGTCGGGGGCGCTGCCGGCGTGCAGGGCCAGTGTGTCGAAGCCGGGATAGTGTGGACCGCTCATCTTCTTGACTGCTTCACGAAATGCGCCATGCGGGCGCGATGGCCGCGATCCTAGCATTAATTCGGGCGCTGTCACCAAGGAGGGGCTCAGCAGTTCAGGCCTCATCCATCGTTAACGCGGACAGCGCCTCAATTTATGCTTTCGCAACATTGCGCCGCACGGGATGGGGGCAATGCTGGATTTTTTGCCGGGCATCGGCTACAGTCGGCGTTATGCGTTATACAAATATTGCTGCACTCACAAACCAACCGGACGGGGTGGCCACCATGAAAGTCTCCGAGATCCTGCAGGTGAAGGGCGAAATCCTCTATACCGTCACGCCGGACATGCCCCTGCTACAGGCGGCTGCGACCATGGCGGAAAAGGACATCGGCTCGCTGGTCGTCATGGAATACGGCGACCTGGTCGGCATGCTGACCTTCCGCGAAGTGATCAAGGAACTGCATGCCCAGGGCGGGGCGCTCGGCAACGGCACCGTGCGCAAGGTCATGGACGACAGCCCGATCACGGTCACCCCGGACACCGAAGTCAACGAGGTGCGCCGCATCATGCTGGAAAAGCATGCACGCTACCTGCCGGTGATGAATGCCCGCACCCTGCTGGGCGTGATCTCGTTCTACGACGTGGCCAAGGCGGTGCTCGAAGCGCAGAGCTTCGAGAACCGGATGCTGAAAGCGTATATCCGCGACTGGCCGGCCGAGCAGGTCGCCGAAGACTGATCGGGCAGGGGGGGCGCGCAGCCGGCAAAGCCGGCCGCCCTCGGCCTGGATCGCGCCGCGCGGATCACGCCGCCCGGTTCAAGCCGCTTCGGTCAGCCCCTGGTTCCCCAACCATTCCAGCAGCGCTTCCGGCGCCAGCGGCCGCGAGAACAGGAAGCCCTGCGCCAGCGGACAGCCCAGCGAACGCAGGATGTGTGCCTGGCGCTCGTCCTCGACCCCTTCGGCGATCACCGACAGGCCCAGGTTGCGGCCCAGCTGGATCACCATTTCCGCGATGCTGCTGCCGCGCGCCGAACCGGTGATCTCGGTCACGAAGGTGCGGTCGATCTTGAGACGGTCGACCTGCAGGCGCTGCAGGTGCGACAGCGAAGAAAAGCCGGTGCCGAAATCGTCGATCGCGATCGACACGCCGGTGCCCTTGACCTGGGCCAGCTTCTCGACCAGCAGCGCCGGGTCTTCCATCGCCATCGACTCGGTGATCTCCAGCTCCACGAATTCGGGCGGCGCGAGGGTCGCGTCCAGCGCACGGCGCAGCATGTCCACGAACTGCGGATGGCGGAACTGCACCTGCGAGACGTTCACCGACATCGTGAACGCGCGGTGCCCGGCGGCGCGCAGGCGCACCAGCTCGGCCAGCGCCTGGCGCAGCACCCATTCGCCGATGTCGACGATCAGGCCCGAATACTCGGCGATCGGAATGAAGCGGTCCGGGCCGATCAGGCGGCCGTCCTCGGTGCGCCAGCGCAGCAGCGCCTCGGCCCCGAAGGCGCGGTTCGAGGCCAGGTCGACCTGCGGCTGGTAGGCCAGGAACAGTTCGCCACGCTGGAAGCCGCTGCGCAAGGCGTGCATCATGCGTACCCGCTCGCGAATCTCGACGCCCATGCTGCGCGAGAAATAGAAGTGGCCGGCGCGCTGCTGCGACTTGGCGCGCTTGAGGGCGATGTCGGCATCCTTGAGCGCATCCGCGCCGCTGCCGTCGTGCTCCCCGAGTCGCACCAGGCCGAGCGTGCTCGACACCTGCACATCCTGGCCGTCGATGTGGAAGGGAACGCGGAACAATGCCTGGATCGCGGCCGGCTGCACCGCGGCTGCGTCGCCCAGCACGCAGAAGATGTCGCCGCCGATGCGCGCCACCTCGAGCTGCGGGTCGAGTCGCGACTTGAGGCGCTTGCCGACCGCCGCCAGCAGCAGGTCGCCGAAATGGTGGCCGAGCGCGTCGTTGGTCTCGGCGAAGTGATCGAGATCGACCAGGGCCAGGGTGGCCGCGCTGCGTCCGGGGCCGGCGAGCATGGCGTCGAGCAGCTCGATCAGGCGGGTGCGGTTCGGCAGGCCGGTCAGTCCGTCGCGGAAGGCGGCCTGGTTCAGGTGCGTGACGAGTTCCACATTGTCCAGGCCCACCGCCACCACGCTGGCGAACACGTCGAGCAGGCGGCGCTCGATGTCGCCGACGCTGCGCGCGAACGGAATGCAGGCGGCGAAGTCGCGCCCGGCCTTGCCCGGGAAGTGCAGCGACAGCCAGCCGTCGGCCTCCGCGCTCGCGCACGTATCCAGGGTGCGTCCGGCCAGCGCCGCCAGCGGCGCATGGCGCTGCGGGCTCAACTCGGCCCCCGCAAGAACCGCATGCTCGCCCGCGGCGGCGACCACGTGCAGGACGTCGGGCCTGCCCTGGCCGCTGTCGCGCACGCACAGCACGCCGGCCGGCGCCTGGCCGAGCAGGGTCGCGGCCTGCTGCAGCACCCCCTGCGCGACGTCGCGCACCCCATGCAGGGCCATCAGCTGGGCGCCGGCCGAGACGATGCGTTCGAGGCCGGCGCGGCTGGCGTCGAGGGCACGCAGTTGCTGGTAGGAGCGCACCGCCGCGGCCACCGCGGTGTACAGCTTGGTGCGGGTGAGTTCGGACTTGGTGCGGTAGTCGTTGATGTCGTAGCCGCGGATGGCGTCGAGTTCCGGCGCATAGCCCGGCTGGCCGGTGCGCAGGATGATGCGCAGCTCGATCATGCCCAGCTCCTCGCGAATCTGGCGCACCAGCTGCAGGCCGGCGTCGGGGCGCTCCATCACCACGTCCAGCAGCAGCACGGCGATGTCGGTTTCGCGTTCGAGCAGCGCGCGCGCCTCGTGCGACGAGTAGGCATGCAGGAATTCGAGCGGACGGCCCTGCATCTCGACGTTCTTCAGGGCGAAGGTGGTGGTCGAATGCACGTCGGCATCGTCATCCACCACCAGGATGCGCCAGGCGGCCCGGGAGGCCGCGGACGCGGACGCCTCGACTTCGTCGACGAAGACGAGGTCGTCGCGGTCGTCGCTCGTTTCCGTCGGTGGCATCGGGACAGACATGCGCTACATCTCCAGGTTGGCCGGGCTTGTGATGTGTCCAGTATATATGGAATTGCCAATATGTAAGGGGCAAAACCGGGTTCCAGGAGCAATATGTATCCATACGGCAACTATTTGACGAGAATGCGACGGTGGGGGTGTCCTTCGTCTTGACGGCCAGGCTGGTAGAATGGCAAATCCACTATTCTCACCACAGATCCACATGTCCGGTAACTCCTTTGGCAAGCTGTTCTCCGTAACCACTTTTGGCGAATCGCACGGCCCGGCCATCGGCTGCGTCATCGACGGCTGCCCGCCCGGCATGGCCCTCAGCGAAGCCGACATTCAGCCCGAACTCGACCGGCGCAAGCCGGGCACCTCGCGTCACGTCACGCAGCGCCAGGAGGCGGACCGGGTGCAGATCCTGTCGGGGGTGTACCAGGGCGTCACCACCGGCACGCCGATCGCGCTGCTGATCCAGAACGAGGACCAGCGCAGCAAGGATTACGGCAACATCCTCGATTCCTTCCGTCCGGGGCACGCCGACTATACCTACTGGCACAAGTACGGCGTGCGCGACCCGCGCGGCGGCGGCCGCTCGTCGGCGCGCCTGACCGCGCCGGTGGTCGGCGCCGGCGCCGTGGCCAGGAAATGGCTGCGCGAGCAACACGGCACCGAATTCTTCGGCTGCATGGCCCAACTGGGCGACATCGCCGTGCCGTTCCAGTCCTTCGAGCACGTGCACGCCAATCCCTTCTTCGCCGCCACCGCCGACGCCGCGCTGCTGGCGCGCATGGAAGCCGCGATGGACGAGCTGCGCCGCGCCGGCGACTCGATCGGCGCGCGCATCGACGTGGTGGCGCGCGGGGTGCCGGTAGGGTGGGGCCAGCCGATCTACGACAAGCTCGATGCCGATATCGCCCACGCGATGATGGGGATTAACGCGGTCAAGGGCGTGGAGATCGGTGCCGGCTTCGCGTCGGTGGCGCAAAAAGGATCGGAACACGGTGACGAACTCACTCCCGGCGGCTTCGTCGGCAACAACGCGGGTGGGGTGCTGGGCGGGATCTCGACCGGACAGGATATCACCGTGTCGATCGCGATCAAGCCAACCTCGTCGATCCGTACGCCGCGCCGCTCGATCGACAGGGACGGCAAGCCGGTGATGGTCGAGACCTTCGGCCGGCACGATCCCTGCGTGGGCATCCGCGCGACGCCGATCGCCGAGGCGATGCTGGCGCTGGTGCTGATCGACCATGCGCTGATGCATCGCGCGCAATGCGGCGATGTTCAGGTCGGGACGCCGAAGCTGGGGTAAATGCGCCGATCCCGGCGCAGGCCGGGATCGGGTCAGGGTGGCGGGGCTGTGCGGCGCTTACACCCGCGTCACCACCGCTTCCACCTGGTGGCGCCGCTCCACCGTGCGCACCACCAGCCCGCGCAGGTCGTTCAGCAGCGAGAACTCGGTCTGGCTCAACACCACCGAGGGGAAGCTGTCGTCCCATTCGCCGTAGATGAATCCGGCCGGTTGCCCGTGCGCGCACAGCGGAACCACGACGAAGCAGCGCGCCTGGCCCAGGCTGTCTTTCCACCAGCCCGGCAGCTTGGCCGCGAACTTGGCGTCGCGCGCATTCTCGATGAAGATCACGCGGTCGCTGCCCAGCGCGGCATGGAATACGTTGGGCTCGTAGCCGTCGTCGAACGCCAGGTTCGGCAGCAGGGCCTTGCTGTCTTCTCCCAGGCCCAGGCGCGCGGCATAGCGGCCTTCGCGGCGATTCCTGAGGAACGCGAAGGAGCGGGTGAAGGACAGGCCCTTGTGCATGGTCTCGAGCGCCATCGACATCATCTGGCCTGGCGTCGCATTCAGGCCGGCGTCGCGCATGTCGGCCACGCCGCTCATCATGACCTTGTTGCCGGCCATGCGCTTGCGGGTCGCGGCCGCCAGCCTGGCGCGCTTCTCGGCCGGCTTGGCCAGCGGGGCGATGCTGAGGTCGGAGGCGGCGGTCGCGCGCGCCTTGTCGATGGCACCGAGCAGGCCAGCCGCTTCCACGCCGAGCATCGGCGCGAAGCTCTCCGCCAGCGCGCCGACCCGGGCGGCGGCACCGTCCTCGTCATGCCACAAGGCCTCGGCGGCCTGGGTCGACATGGTGCCCAGCGCGGCCAGCCAGTCGTCGTGGCTGAAGCCGTCGCCGCGCTCGCCCGGTTCGACGCTGCGCATGCCGGCGATCAGGTTGCGCGGCAGCCCCCAGTGTTCGGCGGTGGCGCGCCCGATCGCCTCCAACGGCAGGCCCAGCAGCGCTTCGGCCGCGCGTTCTTCACGGCCTTCGCCGGCCGCCTCGCGCAACTGGAGCCAGCGCTCCGGCATGTAGAAGGTGATCATCATGCGGCCGAGCGAGTGCAGGATCGAGCAGACCACCGCTTCCTCGGGGTCGCGCGACACGGCGCTGGCCGCCACCTGCTGGGCCACCATCCCCGCCAGCACCGCCTTTTCCATCTCGATGTGGGCGGTCTCGGTGTCCGGGGTCGACTTGGCCAGCTCCTCGATCAGCTTCAGGCCCAGCGCCAGGTGGCCGATGGCTTCGGTGCCGAGCACCAGCACCGCCTTCGACACCGTGTTGATGCGCTGGCCGAAGGCCGAGTACATGCCGCTGTTGGCCAGGCGCAGCACCTTCTGCGTCAGGACCGGGTCCGACAGCACGGTCTGGGTCATCGAGAACTCGCGTTCGTCCTCGCCGCGCATCGAGGCGAGGATGGCGTTGATGGCCTTGGTGAAGCCGGGCATGTCACCCTGCCGGCGGATACGCTCCCACAGCAGGGAAAGGGTGGCTTCGGCCAGGTGCGAGCGGACGGTGTCGGATGGTGTCGTCATGGTGTGACCGTCCGGGAGTCGGCCGGGAGTAATTCAGTGTAGAGGTTTTCGGTCAGGGCCGCGATCGCGACATGGGCGGGCATGGGTTTGCCGGTCAGGTAGCCTTGCACGTAATGGCAGCCCAACTGGTCGAGCCAGGCCAGTTGCGCCTCGGTTTCGACGCCCTCGGCCACCACCGACAGGCCGAGGTGCTTGGCCAGGTCGAGTACCGCGTTGCAGATCGCGGCGTCCTTTTCGGCGTCCGGCAGGTCCTTGACGAATGCGCGGTCGACCTTCAGCACCGAGATCGGGAAGCGCTTCAGGTACGCCAGGCTCGAATAGCCGGTGCCGAAGTCGTCGATGGCGATGCGGGCGCCGCGCTCGGCCATCTTGCCCAGCACCGACTCGGCATGCGCCGGATCGACCATCAGCGTGCCTTCGGTGATCTCGAGCACCAGCTTGCTGCCCGCGGTGCCGGACAGCGCCAGCGCATCGTCGAGCACCGTCAGGAACTTGTCGCTCCTGAACTGGCGCGGACTGATGTTGACCGAGATATACAGCTCGCGTCCGGCCACTTCCTCGAACTGGCGGATCTGCATGCAGGCCGCCTTCAGCGCCCAGGCGCCCAGCAGGTTGATCAGGCCATTGGTCTCGGCGATCGGGATGAAGCGCACCGGCGGCACCATGCCCAGCGTCGGATGCTTCCAGCGCATCAGGGTTTCGAAGCCCTCGATGGTACGGCTGCGCGCATTGACGATCGGCTGGTAGTAGAGCTGGAATTCGCCCTCGCGCACGGCGTTGAACATCGCCGCTTCGAGCGAGATGTCGTGCTCGGGCGGGCCCTGGTCGCGCGGGCTGTAGGTGACCGCGCGCGCCTTGCCGGTTTCCTTCGCGCGCGACATGGCGGTGTCGGCCAGGGTCACCAGGCGCACTTCGTCCTCGGCATGTTCCGGATAGAGCGCGACCCCGATCGAGCCGCCCAGGTAGATCGTGTGGCCGTCGATCTCGAACGGCGACTGCAGCGCCGCCATCAGGCGCCCGGTGACGAGCTTGATCTGCGCTTCGGTGGCGGAGCCGGGCAGGACCGCCACGAACTCGTCGCCGCCGACCCTGGCCAGGGTGTCGCTGTCGCGCAGGGTGCGGCGCAGGCGTCCGGCGGCCATGCGCAGCACCGCATCGCCGATCCCGTGGCCGAGGCCGTCGTTGACTTTCTTGAAGCCGTCCAGGCCGACGGTGGCGACCGCGAAGCCCTGCCCGGAGCGGCGCGCATTGGCGATCACCATGCGAATGCGGTCCGACAGCAGCAGCCGGTTCGGCAGTTCGGTGAGGGCGTCGTGGGTGGCCATGTGGCGCAGCCGTTCCTCGGTGGCGTGCTGGGCCGACATGTCGCGGCCGACCACCAGCAGCGGGGCATCGTCGCCGGAGGCGATCGGGGCGATGCGCAGTTCGAACCAGATGTCGCGCTCGCTGCAGCGCAAGCGTGCTTCGATGATCACCGGGTCGCCGCTGGCGCCGGCGCTGCCGATGGCATTGCGCAGCGCCGCCTGGTCGACATCGTGGACCAGCGATACCAGCGGCCGGCCGCCGGCTTCGACGCCGGTGAGGGTCAGCGCTCGGCGACTGGCGGCACGGATCTGGCCACCCAGGGTGACACGGAACACGATGTCGCCGGCCGCGTCGAGCAGGCTGTCGAGCAGCGTGGGCGGCTGCTTGCGCGGCTGGACCTTGGCGGCGGTGGAACTGGTGTGCATTCTTGGATGTCTGCCTTCTTGTTGCTGGCACGCGCTGCGAGGCCACGTGTAAACCATGCAAGTCTACCAAACCAATGGCGACTGTAGCATTGAAAGATTCTGAAAGGCATTAAAAAAACACAAGCGCCGGCGCCGTTCCTCCTGTCTTTGCAAGAGATTTGTGCTGGAGCAGCGGGCTTGCGTTGCTTCGGCCTTTGCGTTAGCGTTCTTGCTGCCCAGACAAGTCATACGTATTTCACCATTGTCGCCGATTATTGCTCCGAAGCAAATTGGTGCTTGTGACTTGGAGGCTTCGCGTCGCAGGTTGATGCTTAGTTGCAACACCCGGCAGGATCTTTGCTGCACCTCGACGTCCATCACGGTTGTGAGAGCGAAAAAATGAACCCTTTCGACACGCATGAAGTGCTGAACCAGGCCGCGCCGTTTGCGGACGTGAATCTGTTCCGCTGCGACGCCGCCCTGAGCGAGGCCCTCGAACGGGAGGGTGGGGGCTGGGCCTTCGCCGGCCTGGACAGGCTCGGGGCCGAGCTGGGCCGCGCGGACACCCTCGAACTGGCGCGCCTCGCGAATGTCCATGGACCGCGCCTGCTGAGTCACGACCGCATGGGGAACCGCATCGACGAGATCGAATTCCATCCGGCCTGGCACCAGCTCATGGCCCTGATGATCGGGGCCGGCGCCCACTCGTCGCCGTGGACGGAGCCGCGGCCCGGCGCCCAGGTGGCGCGCGCCGCCCGGTACCTGCTGTTCGGGCAGGTGGAGAACGGCGCCCAGTGCCCGGTGACGATGACGTTTGCGTCGGTGCCGGCCCTGCGCCGCGCGCCGGCGCTGGCGGCCGAATGGCTGCCGAAGATCCTGTCGAACGAGTACGATCCGCGTTCGCTGCCGCTCGCGCAGAAGCGCGGCGCACTGGTCGGGATGGGCATGACCGAGAAGCAGGGCGGCAGCGACGTGCGTGCGAATACCACCCGCGCCGCGCCGCTGCCGGCGGCCGAGGCCCAGGCCCGCTTCGGACCCGCCGGCGAGGGCGCCTGGCGCATCGTCGGCCACAAATGGTTCTTTTCGGTGCCGCAGGCGGACGCGCACCTGATCCTGGCGCAAACGCAGGACCTCGGCACCGCTGCCGTCGCGCCGGAGCGCCTGAGCTGCTTCTTCGTTCCGCGCTTCCTGCCCGACGGCAGCCGCAACGCGATCCGGGTGCAGCGCCTGAAGGACAAGCTGGGCAACCGTTCCAACGCCTCGTCCGAGGTCGAGTTCCAGGACGCGGTCGGGTGGATGATCGGAGCGCCCGGCCGCGGGATCCCGACCATCCTGGAGATGGGCGGCCATACCCGGCTCGATTGCGTGCTGGGCAGCGCCGGCATCATGCGCGCCGCACTGTGCCATGCGCTGCACCATGCGCGCGGGCGCAGCGCCTTCGGGCGCTTGCTCAGCGAGCAGCCCCTGATGCGCAACGTGCTGGCCGACCTCGCGCTCGAGTCCGAGGCCGCCACCGCCTTCGCGCTGCGCCTGGCGCGCTGCTTCGACGAGGCGGCCGATCCGGCCCAGGCCCTGCTGGGCCGGATCCTGACCCCGGCCGGCAAGTACTGGATCTGCAAGCGCGGCCCGGCCTTCGGCGCCGAGGCCATGGAAGTCATGGGCGGCAACGGCTATGTCGAGGACGGCCCGCTGGCGCGCCTGTACCGTGAATTTCCGGTCAACTCGATCTGGGAAGGTTCGGGCAACGTCATGTGCCTGGATGTGCTGCGCGCGCTCGGCAAGTCGCTGCCGGAGGCGCGGGCGGCACTGGCCGCCGAGCTGCAGCCGGCGGCCGCGCTGGATGCGCGCTTCGCCGACTTCGCCGGCCGCCTGCTGGACGAGCTGCCGGTGCTGGTGCAGGATGAAGGCGGCGCGCGCCGGCTGGCGGAGCGCCTGGTGCTGGCGGTGCAGGGCGCGCTGCTGCTGCGCCATGCGCCCGGCTACGTGGCCGAGGCCTTCGTCGCCTCGCGTATCGTGCGCGAGCCGGGCGGCGCCTTCGGCCGGCTGCCGGCGGGCAGCGACTGCGCGGCGATCCTGGCGCGGGCGCTGCAGGACTGAAAACGGCGCGGCCGGCGATTTCTTGTCGAAATGCGCAGAAAAAAAGGACAAACGGCGGCGCGGCTGGGATAATGGCGGTCGATGCTTCACACCCCATTCGTTTGATACCGACCATGAAACAAGACCCGCGCTTTCCCAATCTCTTCATCCTGAATCACCCGCTCATCCAGCACAAGCTGTCGCACATGCGCGAGCACGACACCTCCACGCGCACCTTCCGCGAGCTGCTGCGCGAGATCACGCTCTTGATGGGGTACGAAATCACGCGCGACCTGCCGCTGACCACCCGCACCGTGCAGACGCCGCTGGTGACCGTCGAGGCGCCGGTCATCGCCGGCAAGAAGCTGGCGATCGTGCCGATCCTGCGTGCCGGCATCGGCATGAGCGACGGCCTGCTGGAGCTGGTGCCCTCGGCGCGCGTCGGCCACATCGGCGTGTTCCGCGACCCGGAAACCCACGAGCCGGTGGAGTACCTGGTGCGCCTGCCGGATACCAACGAGCGTACCTTCATCCTGTGCGACCCGATGATCGCCACCGGCAACTCGGCGGTGCATGCCGTCGATGTGCTGAAAAAACGCGGCGTGGCGAGCGAGCAGATCCTGTTCCTGGCGCTGGTGGCGGCGCCGGAAGGCATCGAGGTGTTCCAGAAGTCGCATCCCGACGTGAAGGTGTTCGTCGCCTCGCTCGACTCGCACCTGAACGAAGACGCCTACATCGTGCCGGGCCTGGGCGATGCGGGCGATCGCATCTTCGGCACCAAGTAAGGCAGGCGCACCGGAAGGGGATACCATGCACGCCGCCGACCAGCAGTTCTTCTCGCGCCTGGCCTCGGCCAACGCCAGCTTCGACAGCGGCTTGCCGGCCACTCTCGAGCGCCTGAGGGCGCTCGGTGCGCGGCTCGATCCGGCGGCGCCGGCGCTGGCTGCCGACGAACTGCAGGCGATGCTGCATACGCTGGCGGGTTCGGCCGTCACCTTCGGCTACCGCGGCCTCGGCCAGCATGCCCGTGCGCTCGAGCAGCGCCTGCGCGTGCTGCAAACCTTCGACGCCGTCGCCGCCGTCAACTGGGCCGCCTGGGTGGGCGAACTCGGCCAGTTCGTCGAGGCCGCGCGCCGCGATCCACGCGGCCTGGGCTGAGCGTCGCGCGTTGCCTAGCCCGCATTTGCCGCGGCAGTAATGCCAGATCGCAAGAAATCATCGTGGAATCGTTTGATGCCGCGCAAATTTGCTCTGACTCCTTGCCTTATATTTTGTCCAGTGCCGATTCAAAAACACCTCCATAAAAGTTGAACACAGGAATTTTTATGGGGAATGTTGCAGATACCCGCTTTTTTATTTTGCGAAGTGCGTGTCTCTCCGTTTTTATTCGGTATAATACGGGATCGTTGGGTTGTAGGTAGTAGTGCAGTTAGTCTGTCATTCCTTTCTTGCTTCTTCAAACGATCTTAAACGGACGCAAGTCCACTTAACTGAAATAGGAAATTGTAATGGCAACTGGCATCGTAAAATGGTTCAATGATTCGAAGGGCTTTGGCTTCATCACCCCGGACGAAGGCGGCGAAGATCTGTTCGCTCACTTCTCGGCTATCCAGAGCAACGGCTTCAAATCGCTGCAAGAGAACCAGCGCGTTTCGTTCGACGTGACCACCGGCCCGAAGGGCAAGCAGGCCGCGAACATCCAGCCGCTGTAATCGCTCTCCAGCGATGGTAAAAAATCCCCGGATCGCCGGGGATTTTTTTTGCCTGTATTTTTGTCTGTACAGCACGCCTCTTCCCGGCCCAGGCCGCCCGCATCGGCTTCAAACCCGCCAGTAGTCCGGTTGCGCATAGCTGCGCCGCAGGAAATCGACGAAAGCACGGATCCGCAAGGGCAGGTGCTGGCGCTGCGCAAAGACGGCATGGATGTCATTGCCCGGCGCGGCAAAGTCATCGAGTACCGTGCACAATTCCCCCGCCGCGATCTGGGCCCCGACCTCCCACATCGATCGCCAGGCCAATCCCTTGCCGGCCAGCGCCCACGCGTGCAGCACCGCGCCATCATTGCATTCCATGTTGCCGCCCAGCTTGAGGGTGACCGGCTTGCCCTTGTCGAGAAAGGTCCAGCCGCGCTGGCTGCCTTCGCTGCTGATGGCAAGGCAATTGTGCCTGGCCAGGTCGGCCAGGCTGCGCGGCGTCCCGTGGCGCTTCAGGTAGGCGGGGCTGCCGACCACCACGCGGTGGTTGTCCGCCAGCTTGGTGCCGACCAGGCTGGAATCGTTCAGGCTGGCGATGCGGATTGCCACGTCCACAGCTTCGCCGACCACGTCCACCAGGCGGTCGGTCAGGTTCAGGTTGACGCTCAGCTCCTGGTGCTCGGCCAGGAAGGAGGGCAGCAGCGGCGCCACGTGCTGGCGCCCGAAGCCGGCCGGCGCCGAGACCAACAGATGGCCGGTGGCGCGAGCGCTGCGCTCGGCCGCGGCCGCTTCCGCGTCTTCGAGTTCGGTGAGGATGCGTTGGCAATCCTCGAGAAAGACGGCGCCTTCGTCGGTGAGCACCAGGCGCCGGGTGGTCCGCTGCAGCAGCTTGACGCCGAGCCGGGCTTCCAGCGCATCGAGACGGCGGCCGATCATGGCCGGCGCGATGCCCTCCGCCCGCGCCGCCGCCGACAGGCTGCCGCGCGCCACCACCTCGACAAAGGTCGAGATCTGCCTGAACTTGTCCATCCGCTTCCTTCCTCGATTTGATACAAAAACGCACAGATGTAGTGAGAAAATGTATCGTTTAGCTATCTGGAAGTGAATATACTTGATGCCATGACAAACGCCAAGGCGTCCCCTGGGGCGCCGGCGCGCACCGGATTTTTCACTTACAGGAGTTAAACAATGACGATCGCCACCCCCGACGGCATGCGGATCACCGCCGAGATCAAACCCGGCTACGAGCAGATTCTCACTCCGGAGGCCCTCGCACTCGTTGCCAGGCTGTCGCGCGCCTTCGAGCCGCGCCGCCAGGAATTGCTGGCCGCCCGAGCAGAACGCGCGCGCCGCCTGGATGCGGGCGAGCGCCCGGATTTCCTGCCAGAGACCGCGCATATTCGCAGCGGAGACTGGAAGATCGCCCCGATCCCGCCGGCATTGGCGTGCCGCCGGGTCGAAATCACCGGCCCGGTCGAGCGCAAGATGGTCATCAATGCGCTCAACTCCGGCGCCGACAGCTACATGACCGACTTCGAGGATTCGAACACGCCGAACTGGGACAACCAGATCACCGGTCAGCGCAACATGATCGATGCCGTCCGCCGAACCATTTCGCTCGAGCAGAACGGCAAGACCTACCGCCTGAACGACAAGGTGGCCACCCTGGTGGTGCGTCCGCGCGGCTGGCACCTGGACGAAAAGCACGTGCTGGTGGACGGCAAGCGCGTCTCCGGCGGCATCTTCGATTTTGCGCTGTTCATGTTCCATAACGCAAAAGAGCAGCTGGCGCGTGGCGCCGGCCCCTATTTCTACCTGCCGAAGATGGAATCGCACCTGGAAGCGCGCCTGTGGAACGACATCTTCGTGATGACCCAGGAAGAGCTCGGCCTGCCGCGCGGCACCATCCGGGCGACCGTGCTGATCGAGACCATCCTGGCCGCCTTCGAAATGGACGAGATCCTGTACGAACTGCGCGAGCACAGCGCCGGCCTGAACGCCGGCCGTTGGGACTACATCTTCTCGTGCATCAAGAAGTTCAAGCTGGACAAGGACTTCTGCCTGGCCGACCGCGCCAAGGTGACCATGACCGCGCCCTTCATGCGGGCTTACGCGCTACTGCTGCTCAAGACCTGCCACAAGCGCGGTGCGCCGGCCATCGGCGGCATGTCGGCCCTGATCCCGATCAAGAGCGATCCGGAGAAAAACGAGGTGGCGATGGGCGGCGTGCGCAGCGACAAGGCGCGCGACGCGCAGGATGGCTACGACGGCGGCTGGGTGGCCCACCCGGGCCTGGTCGACCTGGCCATGACCGAATTCGTGAAGGTGCTGGGCGACAAACCCAACCAGATCGACAAGCAGCGCCCGGACGTGGAGGTGAGCGCCCGCGAGCTGCTCGACTTCAAGCCGGAAGCCCCGATCACGGAAGCCGGCCTGCGCTACAACATCAACGTCGGCATCCACTACCTGGGCGCCTGGCTGGCCGGCAATGGCTGCGTGCCGATCCACAACCTGATGGAAGATGCGGCGACGGCCGAGATCAGCCGCTCGCAGGTATGGCAGTGGATCCGCTCGCCGAAAGGCGTGCTGGAAGATGGCCGCAAGGTGACGGCCGAGATGGTGCGCGCCATGATTCCGGAAGAGCTGGCCAAGGTGAAGCTCGACGCGCCCAACGGCGACAACCCGAGCTACGCGCGCGCTGCCGAGATCTTCGAGCAGATGTCGACCTCGGAGACGTTCGCCGAGTTCCTGACCCTGCCGCTGTACGAAGAAATCTGATTGGCAGGGTGGTCCGGGGCGCGTAGCCGGCTTCGCCGACCGCGCGCTCCACTTGCCCGTGCGAACCATGCCGCGTCTGCATTGATCATGTGAACGCGCGGACGGCAGGGCCGCCTTTCGTGGCCCGGTCCACCCTGCGCGCATCAAGGGCAGCGCGTCAAAACACGTTCTTCCACGCGCGCAGCGCGGCGAACGCCTCCAGCGGCGATGCGCCTTCCTGGAGCCTGCCGGCCTGCACCAGGCTCTTCACGATTGCCGGCTCGGTGTAACGCAGGAACGGATTGGTCCCGCGCTCCAGCCCAATGGTCGACGGCACCGTCGGCAGATGCGTGCCGCGCCTGGTGCTCGCATCCTGCATGCGCAAGGCCAGGCCCTGGTTGTCCGGCTCGACCGCCTGCGCAAACCGCAGGTTCGCCACCGTATATTCATGTGCGCAGTACACCAGCGTATCGTCCGGCAGCGCCGCCAGCTTGGCGAGCGAGTCCGCCATCTGGGCCGGGCTGCCTTCGAACAAGCGGCCGCAGCCGCCGGCGAACAGGGTGTCGCCGCAGAACAGCCAGTGCGCGCCGGGCGTGCGGCGCACGTAGGCAATGTGTCCCAGGGTATGGCCCGGCACATCGAGCACCGCGAGCTCCAGGTCCAGTCCGGGCACGACCAGGTGCTCGCCTTCGCCCAGCGCATGGGTGATGCCGGCGATTCCGTCATGGCGCGGCCCGAACACGGGCAGGGCCCGCCCTGCGCCTTCTTGCGCCAGCAGGGACGGCACGCCGCCAATGTGGTCAGCATGGTGATGGGTGAGTAGAATGGCAGTCAGGGTAAGATGGTGTTCGGCGAGTGCGGCGCGGACCGGGCCGGCATCGCCCGGGTCGACCACCGCCGCATGGACGCCGTCATGGATCAGCCACAAGTAATTGTCGTTAAATGCGGGAACGGTCAGGACCGACAGGTCGCGTGGCTGTTTGCTTGTCATGGTGCGATCGTGATGGACATTGTGGTGGAAAATTAGAAAGGCAGAATGGCTGGTATGGACAGCGCGGCATCGGAAAAATCCATTATAGCGCTCGACCACTGGCTGCAATCGCCGGCGGGCGCCTACGTGCGCGCCTTCGAACAGGCTTGCCTCGACGAACTGACGGCCGACATCTTCGGTTTCAACGCGCTCCAGATCGGCGTGCCCCAGCTCGACGCGCTGGCGGCCAGCCGCATGCCCAACAAGTGGCAGGCCGCCACCCGCACCTCGACTGCCAACGAGCTGGCGTTCGCCGCCAGCGGCAAGCAGATCGCGGTGGCGCTCGACTTCGCGGAACTGCCCTTCGCCTCGCACAGCATCGACCTGGTGGTGCTGCCGCACGTGCTCGAGTTCGCGGCCGAGCCGCACCAGGTGCTGCGCGAGGTCGAGCGGGTCCTGATTCCGGAAGGGCAGGTGATCATCTGCGGTTTCAACCCGGCCAGCCTGTGGGGCATGCGCCAGGGCGTGGGCAAGGTCACGCGCAACGGCTATTTGCCCGCATCCGGCGAGTTCATCTCTATGCCGCGCCTGAAGGACTGGTTAAAATTGCTGAATCTCGGCGTCAGCCGCAGCCATTTCGGCTGCTACGCGCCGCCGTGCCGGACAGCCCATTGGTTGAGCCGGTTCTCGATGATGGAGTCGGCCGGCCGGCGCTGGTGGCCCTACCTGGGCGCCGTGTACGTGGTCCACGCCATCAAGCGGGTCAAGGGCATGCACATCATCGGACCTGCATGGAACAAGAAAACGAACAAGCGGGCACAGGCTGTGCCCGCGGCGAACAGAGAATGAGCGACGCACAAACCAATCCAAACAAGGTGGAAATCTTCACCGACGGCGCCTGCAAGGGCAATCCCGGCACAGGCGGCTGGGGCGCGCTGCTGGTCTCCAACGGCCACGAAAAAGAAATCTTCGGAGGCGAGCCGAACACCACCAACAACCGCATGGAACTGCGCGCCGTGATCGAGGCGCTCGGCGTACTGAACCGTCCGTGCGAGGTCGTGCTGCACACCGACAGCCAGTACGTGCAGAAGGGCATCTCCGAATGGATCCATGGCTGGAAGGCGCGTGGCTGGAAGACCTCGGCCAGGGAACCGGTGAAGAACGACGACCTGTGGAAGGCGCTCGACCTGGCGCAGCAGCAGCACGCGGTCGAGTGGCGCTGGGTGCGTGGCCATAACGGCCATCCGGGTAACGAACGCGCCGACGTGCTGGCGAACCGCGGCGCGGCATCGGTACGCCGATAAGCGACATACTGCGTGCGCCGCGGCCGGGGCCGGCGCGGGTTTGCTATACTTCGGCTCGCCTCAACTCAATCGTCACGTCCCATGCGCCAGATCGTCCTCGATACCGAAACCACCGGCCTGAATCCCCGCACGGGCGACCGCATCATCGAGGTCGGCTGCGTCGAGATCTTCAACCGCAAGCTGACCGGGAATAATTTTCACTGCTATATCAACCCGGAGCGCGACTCGGACGAAGCGGCGCTGGCGGTGCACGGCCTGACGACCGAGTTCCTGAGCGACAAGCCAAAATTCCATGAGATCGCCGAGGAGCTGCGCGCATTCGTTCAGGGTGCCGAGCTGATCATCCACAATGCGCCCTTCGACCTCGGCTTCCTGAACCACGAATTCCAGCGCCTCGGCCTGCCGCCCTTTACCGACTCCTGTGCCGGCGTGATCGACACCCTGGTGCAGGCCAAGGAGCTCCATCCGGGCAAGCGCAACTCGCTCGACGCCTTATGCGACCGCTACGACATCTCGAACGCGCACCGCAAGCTGCACGGCGCATTGCTCGACTCGGAACTGCTGGCGGACGTGTATCTGGCCATGACGCGCGGGCAGAACTCGCTGACCATGGATGTCGCGGTAGAGGCGAGCGCTGGCGGCGAACTGCAGGATGCCGGCCCGCTGGGCGACATCATCGTACTCGCGGCAAACGATGAGGAACTCGCCGCGCATGCGGACGTGCTGGCCGGCCTGGACAAGAATGTGAAGGGCAGCTGCATCTGGCGGAATTATTCTCCCGCCGAGGTGACGGCGGGGTGATTCTGTGGCATAATACGCCTCGCTTCGGGAGGTTAGCTCAGGGGTAGAGCACTGCATTCACACTGCAGGGGTCGCAAGTTCGAAACTTGCACTTCCCACCAGATTCGAAAGGCCAGCTATCTGCTGGCCTTTTTTCATGGTGCGCCCAGCATGGGCGCACTCCTGCGGGTGAAAGTCCTGCCGCGAGCTGACCACAGTGAGCGAAGTGAAGCGCAACTGCATGAGGGTAACCGAGTGTGGGAAGGAAGCGTGGATCGTAAATCATGAGCCGAGGAACACGAATCGCATAGAAGGCGTTGCCGATCAGGGCGAGCGGGCCATGAACCGCAAAGCTCTTGTGGTCAAGGAGAGGTGGCGTAGATGCGGCGGTTGTGTGATGAAGGAGTGCGGCCCTTACCTGGGGACGCCCCGCCTTGTGCCTGAAAGGGCGACGAAAAAAAAATCGGAGCGGGGTCTCAGCAGAGGTCATAGTAGTTGGAGGTAGCGCTGGGAAGGCTCGACTCCGCCGACGAAGGACCGAACGAGTAGGAGTGAATCCGATATGTCGATGCAGAAGGCACAGCGTCAGATGCCCGCAAACGCGGGGCGGGAAGCCGTAGGGCAAGGTGAAGCCATGCTCGATGCTTTCAGCGACGAAGCGTTCTGCCCGCGGCATGCAACCGGAGGCACGGGGTCAGCGTTGCTGCAAGCGGCGCTGACGACAGAGAACCTGCGGCGGGCGTTCAAGCGTGTGCGTGCCAACAAGGGAGCGGCTGGCGTGGATGGACTGGACATTGACCAGACCTCGCGTCTGCTGGCAACCGAGTGGCCTCACATACGAGAACAACTGTTGGCAGGGACGTACCGGCCCAGTCCGGTACGTCGGGTGACGATTCCGAAGCCCGACGGTGGCGAGCGCGAGCTTGGCATCCCGACGGTGACGGATCGGCTGATCCAGCAAGCACTATTACAGGTGGTGCAACCGATCCTTGATCCCACTTTCAGCGAGCATAGCTACGGCTTCCGACCGGGCAGGCGTGCGCAGGATGCGGTATTAGCCGCTCAGGCATACGTCCAGTCCGGGCTGAGAATCGTGGTGGACGTGGACCTGTCGAAGTTCTTCGACCGGGTCAACCATGACATCCTGATCGACCGCTTGAAGAAACGCATCGACGACGCTGGAGTGATCCGGCTGGTCCGTGCCTATCTGAACAGCGGCATCATGGAGCATGGTGTAGTACAGGAACGGAACGAAGGAACGCCGCAAGGCGGTCCATTGAGTCCGCTGCTTGCCAACGTCATGCTCGATGAAGTGGACAAGGAACTGGAACGGCGCGGCCATCGCTTTGCGCGCTACGCCGACGACGCGAACGTCTATGTTCGTAGCGTGCGTGCGGGCCAGCGGGTGATGAGGCTGCTGCGGCGCTGCTATGCCAGACTGCACCTCGTGGTCAACGAAGGCAAGAGCGCCGTGGCCAGCGTCTTTGGCCGCAAGTTCCTCGGCTACAGCCTGTGGGTGGGGCGTGGGGGCGAAGTCAAACGCAAGGTGGCGGAAAAGCCGTTGCAAGCGTTTAAACAACGCATCAGGGAGCTAACCCGCCGATCTGGTGGGCGTAGCATGCCGGATGTGGTGCAGGGACTTCGTTCCTATATGCTGGGTTGGAAAGGGTACTTCCAGTTGGCGCAAACCCCAAAGGTATGGCGCGGACTCGATGAATGGTTGCGGCACAGGCTGCGGGCTATCCAGCTCAAGCACTGGAAGCGCGGAAGCACCATGTATCGGGAGCTCCTTAAACTTGGGGCTTGGCCGTCGGCAGCGAGGCACGTAGCGGCGAACAGCCGCCGCTGGTGGCACAACAGCGATAGGTTACTCAAAACAGTGATGACTATCGGCTATTTCGACCGACTCGGTGTACCTCGCCTGTCTTGACCTCAACTACTCGAACCGCCCGGTGCGGACCCGCATGCCGGGTGGTGTGGCAGGGGAGCGGCCCTCAGGGCCGTCCCCTATGCCGATGTGCGCCCAGCATGGGCGCACTCCTGCGGGTGAAAGTCCTGCCGCGAGCTGACCACAGTGAGCGAAGTGAAGCGCAACTGCATGAGGGTAACCGAGTGTGGGAAGGAAGCGTGGATCGTAAATCATGAGCCGAGGAACACGAATCGCATAGAAGGCGTTGCCGATCAGGGCGAGCGGGCCATGAACCGCAAAGCTCTTGTGGTCAAGGAGAGGTGGCGTAGATGCGGCGGTTGTGTGATGAAGGAGTGCGGCCCTTACCTGGGGACGCCCCGCCTTGTGCCTGAAAGGGCGACGAAAAAAAAATCGGAGCGGGGTCTCAGCAGAGGTCATAGTAGTTGGAGGTAGCGCTGGGAAGGCTCGACTCCGCCGACGAAGGACCGAACGAGTAGGAGTGAATCCGATATGTCGATGCAGAAGGCACAGCGTCAGATGCCCGCAAACGCGGGGCGGGAAGCCGTAGGGCAAGGTGAAGCCATGCTCGATGCTTTCAGCGACGAAGCGTTCTGCCCGCGGCATGCAACCGGAGGCACGGGGTCAGCGTTGCTGCAAGCGGCGCTGACGACAGAGAACCTGCGGCGGGCGTTCAAGCGTGTGCGTGCCAACAAGGGAGCGGCTGGCGTGGATGGACTGGACATTGACCAGACCTCGCGTCTGCTGGCAACCGAGTGGCCTCACATACGAGAACAACTGTTGGCAGGGACGTACCGGCCCAGTCCGGTACGTCGGGTGACGATTCCGAAGCCCGACGGTGGCGAGCGCGAGCTTGGCATCCCGACGGTGACGGATCGGCTGATCCAGCAAGCACTATTACAGGTGCTGCAACCGATCCTTGATCCCACTTTCAGCGAGCATAGCTACGGCTTCCGACCGGGCAGGCGTGCGCAGGATGCGGTATTAGCCGCTCAGGCATACGTCCAGTCCGGGCTGAGAATCGTGGTGGACGTGGACCTGTCGAAGTTCTTCGACCGGGTCAACCATGACATCCTGATCGACCGCTTGAAGAAACGCATCGACGACGCTGGAGTGATCCGGCTGGTCCGTGCCTATCTGAACAGCGGCATCATGGAGCATGGTGTAGTACAGGAACGGAACGAAGGAACGCCGCAAGGCGGTCCATTGAGTCCGCTGCTTGCCAACGTCATGCTCGATGAAGTGGACAAGGAACTGGAACGGCGCGGCCATCGCTTTGCGCGCTACGCCGACGACGCGAACGTCTATGTTCGTAGCGTGCGTGCGGGCCAGCGGGTGATGAGGCTGCTGCGGCGCTGCTATGCCAGACTGCACCTCGTGGTCAACGAAGGCAAGAGCGCCGTGGCCAGCGTCTTTGGCCGCAAGTTCCTCGGCTACAGCCTGTGGGTGGGGCGTGGGGGCGAAGTCAAACGCAAGGTGGCGGAAAAGCCGTTGCAAGCGTTTAAACAACGCATCAGGGAGCTAACCCGCCGATCTGGTGGGCGTAGCATGCCGGATGTGGTGCAGGGACTTCGTTCCTATATGCTGGGTTGGAAAGGGTACTTCCAGTTGGCGCAAACCCCAAAGGTATGGCGCGGACTCGATGAATGGTTGCG
Source organism: Massilia sp. UMI-21 (assembly GCA_015277795.1). Lineage (NCBI taxonomy): Bacteria > Pseudomonadati > Pseudomonadota > Betaproteobacteria > Burkholderiales > Oxalobacteraceae > Massilia > Massilia sp. UMI-21. The sequence continues at coordinate 2,705,110 of CP063848.1, forward strand.
GCACAGGCTGCGGGCTATCCAGCTCAAGCACTGGAAGCGCGGAAGCACCATGTATCGGGAGCTCCTTAAACTTGGGGCTTGGCCGTCGGCAGCGAGGCACGTAGCGGCGAACAGCCGCCGCTGGTGGCACAACAGCGATAGGTTACTCAAAACAGTGATGACTATCGGCTATTTCGACCGACTCGGTGTACCTCGCCTGTCTTGACCTCAACTACTCGAACCGCCCGGTGCGGACCCGCATGCCGGGTGGTGTGGCAGGGGAGCGGCCCTCAGGGCCGTCCCCTATGCCGATGGCGTTCCCTTCGCACGAAGGAGTCGCCCGGCCCACCAAGCCTGGAGCGGGACGGCGCACCATGTCCGCCATGACCCGCCCGGGACCGCCAAGCTGGAACAGGATGCTGCCGGCCCGGACCGGCCCGGCCCGGACCGGCCGCGCAGGCGCCGCAGCGCGCCAAGGCCGGCGAGGCCGGCGAGCAGCATCGCCGCGCTGCGCGGCTCCGGGATGGCGGGGATCAGGTCGAGCCGGATCGAGCGGCAGTCTTGCGTCGAGCCAAAGCAGGCCGTGCCCAGGATCTGGCCGGCATCGTTGATGTCTTCGGCCTCGGTCACCGTCCAGCCGGGTTCGGGAACGATCAGGTCGTTCAGGTCGATGGTGCTGCCATCGGCATACAGGAATGCATGCGTGAGGTCCGAATCGAAGCGGCCGAAGTTGCCCACGATGTTCCCGTCATTGTTGATCCCGCGCGCCGTGCCGACCGGACTGAGCGCGAGCGTGCCGGCATCGTTGATGTCGTACACGACGCCCAGCGGCTCGCCGCCGGGGCCGAACAGCTGGCGCAAGCTGCCGTCCCGGTAGAGAAAGGCGCGCGGCTCGCCGCGTGGCGCGTCGACTGCGGGCAGGGCGGTGGCGCCCACCACCTGGCCTTGCTTGTTCAAGCCGTAGGCGTCGCCCTGGTCGCCGCCGAAGGTCCCGATGGCCGTCATGGTGCCGCCGCTGTACAAGAAGGCGCGTGAGCTGTCTCCCGGAAAATTACCGGCAGTACCGGCAACTTCGCCCCGGTCATTGATGGCATGCGGGATGGCGTAATTCAGGCCATCCGGGCGCCCGATGTCGCGTATTTGCCCTTGGGAATAAATGAAAGCGCTCGCATCGGGATAGCTGAAGTAGCCCGCCGCCTCGCCGCGATTATTGATCGCGGTGGCCTGCACGCCCGGCGTGAGGAGGCTCAGGTTGACGATGCCCTCGTCGCTCCAGATCCAGGCCTGGTTCTCTTGCGTATTGCCGACGATCTGCCCGGCATTGTTCATGTCCGAGGCCGTGAAGCCCGACGGCAGGAAGGTCACCGAATAGGCGGGAGCGGCCGGGGGCGCCGCGGGGACGGGTGACGCGAATGCGGGGCAGGCAAGTGCGGCGAGCAAGGGTAGTAAGCATGCATGCTGGCGGATCTTCATGGTCATCCCCCGATTGATTGATCTTTGCCCAGAATGCGCCGGGAGCTGCCTGTCGAGTTGATCTATCTCAGACGTGCGCCGGCGGCTTGCCCGAGGATGCTCGCGGCGTGCGGGTGCGGCGGCGGGATCTTCCTCGCTGGCCGTTTCGCGGGATATTGATGAATCTCAATAATTAAGGCATAATACAGGCCATCGGGAGGTTAGCTCAGGGGTAGAGCACTGCATTCACACTGCAGGGGTCGCAAGTTCGAAACTTGCACTTCCCACCAGAATATGAAAAGGCCCGCAGCGGAAACGTTGCGGGCCTTTTTGCCGTCGATCGCGCGCTCAGGACGCCACGGCCCGGCGCAGGCGGCGGCTGCCGAACAAACCGAGGATCCCCAGGCCGAACAGGGCCAGGGTCCGCGGTTCGGGTACCGCCTGCCCGTTCTGCTGCTGCACTCCCTGCAAGAACCCGGTCGCGCCGCTGCACGGCAGGCCCGTGGTCCAGCCGCAGCCGGCGCCTTCCATGCCTTCGTCGCTGTTGGCGTCCAGCACCGTGAACAGCGCGCCCGAGGATTGCAGCATGATGTGGCTGTTCTGGTCGTTCGCGTGGATCCAGCCGCTCAGGTAGCCGCCGGCTTCGAAGCGCAGTTCCATGTCCAGCATGCCCAGGCCAGACCGGAACTGCTGCTCCTGCGGCCGGTAATCCATCGGCATGCCCATGCCGGGGAAGGCGTACTGGAACGCTACCAGGCCCAGCTCCGGATAGGAGGGCGCGCTGTCCATGTAGGGCAGTTGGAAGCTGAAGCTGCCGCTGTCGACGGCTTGTCGGGTGAATTCCAGTTTCAGCGCGAAGTCCAGCGGCGGGTTCCCGTCCAGCGGGCGCCATTGGTACACGACGCCGGCGTGGCCGGTGAGCGGCACCAGCAGGCAGGCCGCGGCAGCGATCAGGGATGCGAGTTTCATCGGCGTCTCCAAAAATTGCATTATTACGAACGTGCAATTTCCCTGACGCACGATTGCGCCTTTACGGCTTGACCGGGATATCCTGCTCCGCGCGCAACCAGCTGAACAGCACGGCCATCATGAAGGGGCCCACGAACAGGCCGATCACCCCGAGTGTCGACACGCCGCCGAGCAGGCCGAACAGCACGGCGAGGAAGGGCAGGTTGACCCGGTGCCCGATCAGCTTGGGCCGGATGAACTTGTCGACCATGAACAGTTCCACCGCGCCCCAGACGAACAGGCCGAGCGCGGCGCCGGCATTGCCCTGGCCGAGCAGGAGCAGCGAAACCATGGTGAAGGACAGCGGCGCGCCGCCGGGGATCAGGGCCAGGTAGCCGGTCAGCACGCCCAGCATCGCGGGTGCCGGTGCGCCGGCGATGTAATACGCCAGGCCCAGCACGATTCCTTCGAGCAGGGCGATCGAGCACAGCCCGAGCGCGGTGCCGCGTACCGACAGCGGCAGGATGCGGCGCAGCTTGCCGTACTGGGCCGGCAGCAGGCGGCTGCCGGCGCTGTCGACGTAATGCACCACCGCCGGGCCGTGCAGGTAGAGCACGAACAGGGTCAGCAGGGTGAGGAACAGGTATAGCGCATTGGCGAGGATCACCGAACCCCAGAACCGCGCCGCGCCGGTCAGGTGCGGCATGACGTCGCCCAGGGTGGTCTGGATCAGTGCGTTCAGTCCGCCGGGTACGGCGAGGTGCTCGGTCCACCAGGCCAGGATGCGTTCCGACACCAAGGGGACGGTGGCCAGCCAGGCCGGCGCCGGCACGCCGACTTCATTGAGTTCGGTCAGCAAACGCTGCAGGCCGACCAGTTCGTTGCCGAGCGCTTTCACCAGCAGCAGCGAAGGGCCGAGGAAGCACAGGATCAGCAACGCGACCAGCAGCCCCGCGCTGGCGGCGCGCGGCAGGCCGCGTGCCTGCAGGTGCTGGTGCAAGGGCCAGGTGATGACCGCCAGCAGGCCGGCCCAGGCCAGCGAGCCGAGGAAGTGCTGCAGCAGCAGCGCCAGCGCGGCCGCGAACAGCACCGGCAACACGAGAGACGAGTAGCGCATCCTGGCCGGGCTCCTGGGGTTAGGCGGGCACGGCGGCGTGCCGGAGGGCGGCGATGCGCTCCTCGCACGACGGGTGGCTGCTGAACAGCGACATCATGCGGCCGCCGGCAATGCCCGCCGCGGCCATGTTCTTCGGCAGTTCGCCCGGCTGGAAGCCGCCCAGGCGCGCCAGCGCATCGATCATCGGGCGCGGCGTGCCCAGGATGGTGGCGGCGCCGCGGTCGGCGCGGTACTCGCGCTGGCGCGAGAACCAGGCCACGATGATGCTGGCCAGGATGCCGAACAGGATGTCGCAGGCGATCGCCGTGACGGTATAGGCGATGCCTGGGCCGCTGGCGTGCTCCTCGTCCTTGCGCAGGAAGCTGTCGACCGCATAGGCGACCAGGCGCGCCAGGAAGATCACGAAGGTATTCACCACGCCCTGGATCAGGGTCAGCGTGACCATGTCGCCGTTGGCGATGTGCGCGACTTCATGCGCCAGCACCGCTTCGACTTCGTCCTGCCTCATCGCCGACAGCAGGCCCGTGGAGACCGCGACCAGCGCGGCGTTCTTCGAGGCGCCGGTGGCGAAGGCGTTTGGTTCGCCCTCATACACCGCGACCTCGGGCATGGCGATGCCGGCATGCCGGGCCTGGGCGGCGACCGTGGCCAGCAGCCAGGCTTCGGTCTGGTTCGACGGCTGCCGGATCACACGCGCACCGGTCGACCACTTGGCCATCGGTTTGCTGATCAGGAGCGAGATGAAGGCGCCGCCGAAACCGATCAGGCCGGCAAAGGCCAGCAGCGCGCCGAGATCCAGGCCATTCGCGCCGAGGAAGCGGTTGACGCCCAACAGGCTGGCCGAGATGCCCAGCACCAGCATGATGGCGAGGTTGGTGGCGACGAGGAGGACGATACGTTTCATGGTTCCGGTGTGCGTTGATCGATAGCGGCAGGAGTGCAAGCCCGCGGCTGCGTGGCCGCGTCTGCTCATGCATAAGGATAATGCACCCGGTGTTCCGGGAAAAGCGAAGAATTCAGAAGCATTACTTCAGAAAACCGGAAGCAATGCCGGAGTGGCCGCGGTCTTGCAAGCGCGCGGGCGCGCGCCGGGCGCGGCCGTGCGGGTCTCAGCCGTAGTCTCAGCCGTGGTCTCAGCCGTGCAGGTCGTCGTCGTTCAGGGCGCCGTTGACATACAGGCGCAGGAGGATCGCGACCGGCGGCGGGATCAGCACGCCGGTTTCGAAGCGGCTGCCGCTCGACTGGGTGACCCCGAAGCGGCTCCAGAATTTCTCCTGGCTTTCGCGTTTGCGGATACGCAGGCGGCGTAGTTCGTGCGGCGCTGCCGGCCAGGGCGCGTGCTGCGACGGCGCCTCCACGACCGCGCCGATACCGTCCGCGTCGACACCGAATTCTTCGTCCATCATTTTGCCAGCCATCGATTGTTCCTTCCGTTCGCCCATGTCAAGTCTCGCCGGCGGCCCTGCGGACCGCACCGAAGACCTGATCGTAGCTGGAAAGGCATGCGCCAAGGCTCACGAAAAATCACGCGCACACACTTTTTGCACATTGCGCCGTTGACGCAGGCGCCGGCAGGGCCTGCCTCGAGAGGGGGGGGCAAGCGCCGTTCGGCCGCCCCGGCAGGTGCGAACCCGCCGGGGGCCATCGGCAGGGCAAACTCGGGTATGATTGGTAGTTTCTTTCTGACATCATATTTGCCGGGCGATGAACTCCAACACCGAACCTGCCGGCGCCGCCGGCGCCTTTGCCGCGCGCGTTCTCAAGCTGGTCGACTGCGGCCTGGTCGTGCTCGACGCCGGCCAGGAGATCGTACTGTGGAACGGCTGGATGGTGCCGCGCTCCGGCTACGCCGCCGCCCGGGTGTGCGAGCGGCCGCTGTTCGAGGTGTTCCCCGAATTGCGCGGCTCGCGGGTCGAGTCGGCAGTGCTGGCGGCGCTTGCCGAGGACATCGCCACGACCATCCCGGCGTCCGCCGGCCGGGCGCCGTTCCCCTTGCGCGAGGCCGGCAGCTTCGACGGCGCCCGCATCGAACAGGCGGTCAGCGTCACGCCCTTCAGCGAAGACGGCGAACGTTTCTGCCTGGTCGAGATCCGCGACGTCAGCGGCACCGTCGACCGCGAACGGCGCCTGCTCGACCACGCCGAGGCGCTACGCGCACGTTCCTACGTCGACGGCCTGACCGGGATCGCCAACCGCCGCCACTTCGACGTCGCGCTCGAGCGTGAACTGCGGCGCGCCCAGCGCAACGGCAGCGCGCTGTCGCTGCTGCTGATGGACATCGATTCCTTCAAGGCCTACAACGACCACTTCGGCCACCAGGAGGGCGACGCCTGCCTGACCACGGTGGCGCAGGCGCTGGCCGCCATGTGCAAGCGCCCGGCCGACGTGGCGGCGCGCTACGGCGGCGAAGAATTCGCGGCGATCCTGCCCGATACCACGGCGGGGCAGGCGCGCGCCCATGCCAATGCGATCCGCGAACACGTGGCCGGCCTGAAGCTGCCGCACGCGCCGGCGGCGGCGCGGCCCCACGTGACCCTGAGCATTGGCGTGGCGGCGTTCGACAACGAAGGGCTGGACGCAGCGGGGCCCCTGATCGAGGCCGCCGACCAGGCCCTGTACGCCGCCAAGCGCGGCGGGCGCGACCGCGTGCTGGTGCACGGCGACGCGCCGATCGCGGGCCCGGCCTGAGCCGCGATCCGCGCTTCGCACGGCGGACCCACGCGTGCGCCAGGCCGGCGCCGATCCTGTAGAATTGCTCCAGAGTAATTGACGGAGCGACCGCGCGGGCGGCATGGCCCGCGCCCGGCCCTGCAGAGCCGACAGCGCCATCCGGGCCCTGCCGCGGACACCAAGGAATCCACGACCCCATGTTGATCGGCCATTACGAACCAAGCCTGGTGCTGCTCTCGATCCTGGCCGCGATCTTTGCCTCCTACACCGCCCTGAGCCTGGCGATGCGGGTGAGGCAAGCGCAAGGCCTGGCCCGGCGCGCCTGGATGGCCGGCGGCGCCTTTGCGATGGGCAGCGGCATCTGGGCGATGCACTTCATCGGCATGCTGGCCTTCCGCCTGCCGCTCCCGCTCGCCTACGACCCCGTGATCACCTTCGTCTCCTGGCTGCTGCCGGTGCTGGTCTCCGGCCTGGCCCTGTGGCAACTACGGCACCGCCTGCCGAGCGGGCGCCACCTGGCCTGGGGCGCGCTCCTGATGGGGCTCGGCATCAATGCGATGCACTACACCGGCATGGCCGGCATGCGCATGGATCCGCCGGTCACCTATGATCCCTGGCTGTTCCTGCTGTCGGTCGCGATCGCGATCGGCGCCTCGGCCGGCGCGCTCTGGATCGGCTTCAAGCTCAGCCAGAGGGTGGGGCACCCGCGCCTGCTCCAGCTGGGCGCCGCGACCGTCATGGGCGCTGCGATCGCCGGCATGCACTACACCGGCATGGCTGCCGCCCGCATCGAGGCCGGCAGCGTATGCCGTGCGGCCGGCAATGGCGTCAACCAGGACCACCTGGCGATCCTGGTCGCGGTGGCAGCCTTCGCGGTGCTCGGCATCGCGCTGCTGGCCGCGGTGTTCGACGCGCGGCTCGCAGCGCGCAACCGCAGCCTGGCGGCCTCGCTGGAGACGGCGGCCGAGCGCCAGGAACTCTACCTGCGCGAACAGAAGGCGCGGGTCGAGGCCGAGCACCTGAGCCAGCTGAAGGACGAGTTCCTGGCCACCCTGTCGCACGAATTGCGCACGCCGCTCAATGCCATGCTGGGCTGGTCGCAACTGCTGCTGCAGGGCGCGCGCGACGAGGCGATGCTGCACCGCGGCCTGGAAACCATCGAACGCAACGCGCGCGCCCAGTCGCAGCTGATCGAGGACATGCTGGACATGAGCCGCCTGATCGCCGGCAAGATCCGGGTGGAACCAAAAGTGGTGCCGCCGGCGGAGTTCGTCAACGCCGCGCTGGAGACCGCGCGCCCGGCGGCCATCGGCCGCCAGATCCGGCTGGTGGCGGAGGTCGACTACGACGCCGGCCCGGTGCTGGGCGACCCGGGCCGCATGCAGCAGGTGATGACCAACCTGGTCTCGAACGCAATCAAGTTCACCGAGCCGGGCGGGCGTGTCGCGGTCAGCGTGCGGCGCGAGGGCATGGCAGTGGCGATCGACGTCGCCGACTCCGGCATCGGGATCGAACCCGAATTCCTGCCCTACGTGTTCGACCGCTTCCGCCAGGCCGACTCCTCGTCCGCGCGGCGCCACGGCGGGCTGGGGCTGGGCCTGGCCATCGCGCGCCAGCTGGTCGAGCTGCAGGGCGGCACGATCACGGTGGCGAGCGGCGGGGTCGGGCGCGGCGCCACCTTCACCGTGCACCTGCCGATCCGGCCGGACGGCGCAGTGCCGGCGCCGACGCCGGCGGCCAGCGGTCCGGTCGAGGACGGCGCGCCGCGCGCGGGCAGCCTGGCCGGCCTGGCGGTGCTGGTGGTCGACGACGAACCCGACTGCCTCGAACTGGTGCGGCAGGTGCTGTCCGAGACCGGCGCCCGGATCCTGACCGCCATGAACGCCGAAGACGCGCTGCACCTGGCCGAGCGCCAGCTGCCCGACCTCCTGATCAGCGATATCGGCATGCCCGTGGTGGATGGTTGCGAGCTGATCAGGCGCATCCGCGCCCGGCACGGCAGCGCCCTGGCGCAGTTGCCGGCGATCGCCCTGACGGCCTTTTCGCGCCGCGAAGACCAGCAGCGCGCGCTGGAAGCGGGATTCGACGACTACCTGGCCAAGCCGCTGCGGCCGGCGGTGCTGCTGCAGGCGGTGACCGGCATGGCGCGGCGCACCGCGCACGGCCGCAACCTGGCCTGAATCGTCGCGCGCCCGCGACCGGCCGCGCCGGCCCGGCCTATTGGGCCGCTTGCAGGCGCATGTCCGGCAGCACCAGGTGCAGCCGGAGCCTGCCTTGCTCGCCGCTGCCCTGGCCGGCGGCGCGGCCGGCGCCGCCCTCGACACCTTCCACGCCTTCCACGCCTTCCACGATCAGGCCGCGGTTGCGCCCGGTTTCCTTGCCCTTGTAGAGCGCGCGGTCGGCCAGTGCGATCGCCTGCTCCCAGCCGAAGGCTTCGCCCGCGCCGGGCTGCAGCGAGACCGCGCCGGCGGTGGCGCTCACGTGCAGCGCGCTGCCGTCGTCCAGCACCACCGGCGCCGCCGCGATCGCGTTCAGGATGCGCTGTACCAGCAGGGGACGCTGGGCGTCGTCGACGCCTTGCGAATACACCAGGAACTCCTCGCCACCCCAGCGCAGCACCATGTCCGATTCGCGCACGACCTCGTTCAGGCGGCGGCCCACCTCGACCAGCACCGCGTCGCCGGCGGCGTGCCCATGCTGGTCGTTGATGCGTTTGAAGTGATCGATGTCGAGCAGGGTGAAGCAGTCGCCGGCGCCGGTGGCCGGCCGGCGCTCGCGCATCCGGTCGACGAACGAGCGGCGGTTGTACAGGCCGGTGAGCGGGTCGTGGGCCGAACGGTGCGCCAGTTCGGCGTTGAGTTCGGCCAGGCGGCGGCCGCTGGCCTGCGATTTCCGGTACAGCATGAACACGAAGCCGGACAGCACCAGGGCCAGCAAGGCGCCGAGCGAGGCCAGCGCCAGGCGCAGGTTGCGGTTGTGGATCTCTGCGTCCTTGACGGCGTTTTCCTGGCGCAGGCGCTCGATCTGGGCGGCACGCTCCTTGGCGTTGAATTGCTCCTGCAGTGCGGCGAAGGCCTTGTTGCGGCTCTCCACCGCCAGCGTCTCCTGGATCTGCTCGCGCTCGCGCACGGTCTGCAGCGCCTGGCGGTGCAGGCCGGCGTGTTCCAGCGCCTCGCTCTTCTCGGCCAGGATGTTCGAGACCGCCAGCATGGCGCCGGCCTTGCGCAGTTCCTGCGTGGTGCGGTCGATATGGACCGTGCCTTCCGCCATGCGGCCCTGGCCGAACAGGGCGAAGCCCAGGTTGGCGTAGACCATCTGGATGACGCTCTGGTCGCTTACCTGTTCGGACAGCGCGACCGCGGAGCGCGCGGCGCGCTCGGCTTCCCGGTAGCGCCGGCCCCTCAGGAAGGCATCCGAGACGTTGCCCAGCACGTTGGCCTCGATCCAGCGCAGGTCGTGCCTGCGCGCCAGCGCCAGCGCACGGTCGAAGGCGGCGTGCGCCTGCGGCAATTGCTTGAGCAAGACGTAGGCGCGTCCGTCCAGGAAGTGCATCAGGGCTTCGACCCGCGGCGCAATGGCCTCGTCCGCAGCGCCGGCATGGGCCGCGCGGTAGGCACGGGTGGTGTCGAGCGCCTTGCCGGCGTCGCCGCCGTTGACGTACAGTCGCGCCAGCGCCAGGCGCAGGTCGGCTTCGCGCGGACTCCACAGCGCCGGATGGCGCTGGACCAGTTCCAGGGCGCGCAGGTAATGGCCGAGCGCCCGGTCGTGCTGTCCGGTGGTGTTGTAGATCGCCCCATAGGCCAGTTCCGCATTCGCCTCGAATTCGGTACTGCCCAGCGCGCGGTACTCGCTGTTCAGGGATTCCAGCAGGGCCATCGCGGCGGCCGGGTCGTTGTCGTTGAGACGCTTGTGAACCCGTCCGAGGCTGGCCAGCGCCACCTGCAGCGCGTCCTGGCGGGCGGCGGCAAGGCCGATGATGCGCTCGTCCACCGCATAGGCCTCGCCCAGCTGGCCGGCATCGCTGTGGATGCGCCGCAGCAGGCGCAGGTAGCCGACCTGCGCGGCATAGGGGGCGTTTCCGGTGAAGGCGGCTTCCTGCTCCAGCAGCAGGCTGCGCGCCCGGGGATTGCTGCGTTCTGCCAGCTTGCCCAGTTCCAGCAGGCGTTGCTGCGCCGCGTCCGCATGTCCCGCAGCCTCGCCTGCGGCAATCGCATCCGGAACCGCGCCCGCCGATGCCAGCGCCAGCAGCGAGGCCGCGAGGGCCTTGCGCCAGCCGGGCATGGACGATCGGGATGCCTGGGGAATGGTCATCGTGCTCGGCTGGCTGCAAAGAGGTCAGGGGCGGCAGGGAGGCCGGCGGCTCGACGCCGCTTCCGTGCGGCAACACTTCGATTATGTTCCGTTGATCTATGGAAATCAAGCATCGGTGCAAGCGTCGAAGCGGGCTCGGGTAAATACGCAACGGCCGTGGTTTTTCGATTGAAGCAAAGGAATTAGTCGAGTTTCATCACTTTACTTTGATTCCGGACAACAATCTGGTGATAATGTCAGGTCTGTAGCTTGCAGAGACCGGTCAACGGCAGAAAGCAGGCTGCGGCAAGCAAGGCGACAGACGGTTCACGGGTCAGGCATGCGGTCGACCGACCGGATGACAAGGCGCTACCGCGGCATACCATGCAGCGGCCAATAAAAGACGCGGAACCATACTATTTATTGATTGGAGAACAAGTAGTGAGTCTTTTCAGAACCAAGAATCTCGACACGATGGTCGCAGCGGCCCAGAAGCCGGGCGGCCTCAAGAAAGTGCTGGGTCCGCTCGACCTGGTCATGATGGGCATCGGCGCCATCATCGGTACCGGTATCTTCGTGCTCACCGGTACCGGCGCCGTCACCGCCGGCCCGGCCCTGACGCTCTCCTTCATCATCGCCGCCTTCGCCTGCGGCTTTGCCGCGCTCTGCTACGCCGAATTCGCTTCGAGCGTGCCGGTGGCCGGTTCGATCTACACCTACAGCTACTTCACGCTGGGCGAGATCGTCGCCTGGATGATCGGCTGGGACCTGCTGCTCGAGTATGGCCTCGCCACCTCGACCGTCGCGGTGGGCTGGTCGGGCTACTTCCAGTCGCTGATGGGCGGCTTCGGCCTGGTGCTGCCCGAGGCCCTGCGCGCGGCCCCGGGCGCCCAGCCGGGCGTGGACACCCTGTTCAACCTGCCCGCCTTCCTGATCATGATGTTGCTGACCTGGATCCTGTCGATGGGCGTGCGCGAATCGGCGCGCCTGAACAACGTCATGGTGATCATCAAGACCAGCGTCGTGATCCTGTTCATCGTGGTCGGCGTGAATTACGTCAAGCCCGACAACTGGCAGCCCTTCATGCCCTTCGGCTTCGGTAGCGTCATGAGCGCCGCCGCCCTGGTGTTCTTCGCCTTCATCGGCTTCGACGCCGTCACCTCGGCGGCCGAGGAAGTCAAGAACCCGTCCAAGGATCTGCCGATCGGCATCCTCGGCTCGCTGGCCGTCTGCACCGTGCTGTACGTGATCGTTGCCGCCATCATGACCGGCATCGTGCCATTCATGAACTTCAAGGGCGTGGACCACCCGGTGTCGCTGGCCCTGCAGTACGCCGGGCAGGACTGGGTCGCCGGCTTCGTCGACCTGGCCGCGATCCTGGGCATGAGCACCGTGATGCTGGTGATGGCCTACGGCCAGACCCGCATCCTGTTCGCGATGTCGCGTGACGGCCTGCTGCCGGCCAAGCTGTCGGAAGTGCACCCGAAGTACGGCACGCCGTATTTCGCCACCTGGCTGGTCGGCATCGTGTTCGGCATCCTCGCCGCGCTGGTCCCGCTCGGCGTGCTGGCCGAACTGGTCAACATCGGCACCCTGGCCGCGTTCTCGCTGGTGTCGGTGGCCGTGATCATCCTGCGCAAGAAGCGTCCCGACCTGCCGCGCGCCTTCCGCTGCCCGGGCGTGCCGGTGATCCCGGCGCTGGCCGTGGTGTTCTGCCTGACCCTGATGTCCTTCCTGAGCTGGCACACCTGGGTGGCCTTCGTGGTCTGGATTGCGATCGGCCTGGTGGTGTACTTCATGTATGCGCGCCAGCGCTCGCTGCTGAACAAGCAGTAAGCCCACGCCGACGGCAGCGTCGACACGCCCGGCACCGCAAGGTGGCCGGGCGTTTTTCATGGGCGCGGCCAATCCGCGCGACATGTTAAGCTGGCCTCCCGAGCTTGCCCGCGCTTGCCCGCGATGGGTGGCTTTTCAGTTTTCACGGAGACCGTTTCCATGAGCGCCATCGTGCTCGGCAAGGGCGACGCCCTGCTGATCGTCGACATGCAGAACGACTTCCTCCCCGGCGGCAGCCTGGCGGTGCCGCGCGGCGACCTGGTCGTCGCCCCGGTCAACGCGCTGGTCGACCTGTACCACGGCCGCGGCCTGCCCATCTACGCCTCGCGCGACTGGCACCCGGAGGACCACTGCTCGTTCTCCGGGCAGGGCGGGCCCTGGCCGCCGCACTGCGTGGCGCACTCCCCAGGCGCGGCCTTCAGCGCCGCGCTGCGCCTGCCGGACGAGGCGATCGTGATATCCAAGGCCGGCAGCGCGACCGAGGACGCCTACTCGGCCTTCGGCGGCACCGGCCTGGCGCGCGCCATGCTGGCCGACGGGATCGTCCGGCTGGCGGTCTGCGGCCTGGCCACCGACTACTGCGTCCTCAACACCGTGCTCGACGGCATCGAGGCCGGCTTCGAGGTGCTGCTGGTGCTGGAGGCGACGCGCGCGGTCGAGCTGGCGCCGGGCGACGGCGACCGCGCCATCACGCGCATGCTGGCAAGGGGCGCGGTGCCGGTGCGCCTGTCCGGCGGCCTGCTGGTGGCCGACGCCGCGCTCGGGGCGCGCCTCTAGGGGCGCCGGGCATCGGCGCGGCGCCAGGTGCGCACTGCCGCATGCTGCACCGTACGGATGAACCATTCCTGTCCCACTATTGTAATTTTGTAATCCCTTTCTTACATGCGCACAGGGCCGTTACCGATTCTACGGAACTGGACGGGCCCGGATAATGTCGGCATCGTCCTACCAGACTAATAATACGATCCGAGACCATGAATTCAATGCTGCTGGCCGAATCCGCCACCGCCACCGCCACCGCGCCCAGCGCTTCCGCCACCCGGGAGCGTTCGAAGCGCCTGTATTTTTCGCTGTACGACCACCCCGGCGCGCACGCCGACGCGGCCCGCGCCTACCTCGCCGACCAGATCGCCGCCGTGCAGGCGCTTCCCGCCGACCTGCCGGCCAACCCGGCCGAACTGTCGGCCTGGGTCGAGGAGCGCACCGACGCGGTCGGCCAGCAATACCGCGAATACCTGGCCGCGCGCAAGAACGGCGCCCCGCGCCGCTACTTTTCGTGCCGCGCCCATGCCCTGTACTTCATCAAGGCGGCCGCGCCCACCAAGCTGGTGGACGGCGCCTGGCTCTACGGCCTGCTGAAGCACTGGGACAACCCGGCCTACCACGAGCTGATCAAGACCTATATCGAGGAGCTGGGCGAGGGGGCGCCAAGCAAGAACCACGTCACGATCTATCGCAAGCTGCTGGCCACCCACGGCTGCGAAGGCTGGGAAAGCCTGAGCGACGAGCACTTCGTGCAGGGTGCGATCCAGCTGGCGCTCGGCCACCATACCGAGCACTTCCTGCCGGAAGTCATCGGCTACAACCTCGGCTACGAGCAACTGCCGCTGCACCTGCTGATCACCTCGTACGAGCTGAACGAATTCGGGATCGATCCCTACTATTTCACGCTGCACGTCACGGTCGACAACGCCGCCAGCGGCCACGCCCAGAAGGCGGTGCAGGCCCTGCAGCACCTGATGCCGCGGGTGGGCGACCGCGAGGCCTTCTACCGCCGCGTGCTGGACGGCTATCGCCTGAACGACATCGGTGCCGGCACCAACTCGTGCATCGCCGAGTTCGACCTGCAGGCCGAGCTGGTGGACATCCTCGCGGCCAAGAGCAGCGTCGGCCGGAACATGCACTCCGATTACTGCCGCGTGGCCGGCCGTTCGGTCAACGACTGGCTGGGCAACCCGGCCGCGGTCCCGGACTTCCTGTCCGCGCTGGAAACGGCCGGCTGGATCAAGCGCGGCGAAGCGGTCGAGAACAGCCGCTTCTGGCGCCTGGTGCACGGCGAGAAGGCCGAGATGTTCGGCGTCTTCAGCGCCTACGAGCAGCAGGTGCTGCGCGACTGGATCACCTCGACCCCGGACGGCGGACGCGCCGAGGGGCCGCGCGTGCTGACCTGGCGCGCGCGCCAGCGCACCCTGGACAATCTCGGCGCGCAGGTCGAGCGCAGTGCGCACTTCCCGGAGCGCGGCCTGATCCGCCGTCATCCGCGGCTGGAGGCGCCGGACAACGAACTGCGGCTGCTCGAGGAGCAGGTGGCGGCGGCCGCCGGCAAGCAGCAGGCGATGGAACTGCTGGGCGGCCTGATGTCGCCTGAGGTCCACCACACGGCGGTGGGCCTGATGGCGACCCGCATGTACACCCGCCTGTTCGACGCCTGACGCGGGCGGCCCGCGCGCCGCATACGGTATTTCCGCGTGCCGGGTTGCTACCCGGCACGTCCCTTACGACAACAAGGATCATTACGTGCAAATCCTGGAACAACGCTTCCTGCGCGGACCGAACGTCCACGCCGATTCCCCCTGCCTGCTGAGCGTGATCGACTTGCAGGAGCTGTACGGCATTTCTTCGAAAGACATCCCCGGTTTTAACGACGCCCTGCTCGGCGCCTTGCCTTCGCTGGCAGGCCAACTGCTGCCGCTCGGCCAGCGCGGCGGTTTCGCCCAGCGCCTGCGCGAGGGTACCTATCTCGGCCGGGTGATCGAGCAGGTCACACTCGACCTGCAGGCCCGGGCCGCGCATGGGGCGGCGTCGCCGGCGAGCTATGGCCGCACCCGGCCGGTCGCCGGCCGTCCCGGCGTATTCCGTATCGTCTGCGCCTACCAGTCCGAAAAAGTGGTACAGCCGGCCTTCGAGCTGGCGGTCGACCTGGTCACCGCGCTGGCGCGCGGCGAAGCCTTCGACCTGGCCCCGCGCCTGGAACAGCTGGGCGCGGTCGCCGCGCGCCATGCCATCGGCACCAGCACCGCGGCGGTGCTGGCCGCGGCCCACGAACGCGGCATCCCGACCCAGCGCATCACCGAGGACGCCAACCTGTTCCTGCTGGGCTGGGGCGTGAAGCAGAAGCGCCTGCAGGCCACCACCACCGGCGACACCAGCTTCATCGCGGTCAAGATCGCGGGCGACAAGCAGCTCACCAAGACCCTGCTGGCGGAAGCCGGGGTGCCGGTTCCCCAAGGCGCGGTCGTGACCACCCTGGATGACGCGCAGCGCGTGGCCGCCCGCATGCAGGGGGCGGTGACGCTCAAGCCGCTCGACGGCAACCAGGGCAAGGGCGTCACGGTCGACTGCCGCGCGCCGGAGGAGGTGGCGCGCGCCTTCGCGTTCGCGCGCCAGCACGGCCGCCGCGTGATCGTCGAACGCTTCGTCGAGGGCCGCGACTACCGGGTGCTGGTGGCGGGCGGCAAGGTGGCCGCGGCGTCCTTGCGGCGACCGGCCCATGTGGTGGGCGACGGCGTCGCCACCGTCCGCGAGCTGGTCGCGCGCGAGAACGACCAGCCGGCGCGCGGCGCCGGCCACAGCAACATCCTCACCAGGATCGCGCTCGACGAGCATGCCCTGGACGTGCTGCGCAAGCAGGGCTTCGACTTCGACAGCGTGCTCCCGGTCGGGGTCCCGGCCGAACTGCGCGGGAACGCCAACCTGTCCACCGGCGGCACCGCCGAGGACGTGACCGCCTTGCTGCCCGAATCGACCCGCAGGCTGTGCGTGCGGGCGGCGGGCAAGATCGGCCTGGACGTGGCCGGCATCGACATCGTCTGCCGCGACATCGCGCTGCCACTCGATGCCCAGGGCGGCGCGATCATCGAGGTCAATGCGGCGCCCGGCATCCGCATGCACGAGCACCCGAGCAGAGGCGCGCCGGTCGACGCGGGCGACGCCATCGTGCAGGGACTGATGGGCGAGTCGGACGGCCGCATTCCGCTGATCGCGATTACCGGCACCAACGGCAAGACCACGACCACGCTGCTGATCGGACACACGGTGCGCATGGCCGGCAAGGTCGCCGGCGTGACCACCACCGAAGGCGTGTTCATCGACGGCAAGCAGGTCGCCAAGGGCGACTGCACCGGCTACTGGTCGGCGCGCACCGTGCTCGGCTCGCCCGACGTCGAGGTGGCGGTGCTCGAGACGGCACGGGGCGGCATCCTCAAGCGCGGCCTGGCATTCGACCGCTGCGAAGTCGGCGTGGTGCTCAACGTCGCGGCCGACCACCTCGGCCTGGACGGTGTCGACACGGTGGAAGACCTGGCCCAGGTGAAAGCGGTGGTCGCCAGCGCCGCCGCCAGGGCGCTGGTGCTCAATGCCGAGGACCCGCTGTGCGTGGCCATGGGGCGCCGCGCCAAGCCGGAAGCGGAGATCGTGTACTTCTCGATGGACCCCGAAAACCCGGTGTTCCTGAGCCACCTGGAAGAAGGCGGGCGCGGCGTCTACCTGCAGGACAATGCGGTGGTGGTGGCGGACGGCCACCTGCACCAGGAACTGCTGCGGGTCGAGAGCATGCCGGTGGCCTTCGGCGGGCGCGCCCGCTTCAACATCGCCAACAGCCTGGCCGCCGCGGCGGCCCTGATGGCCACCGGCTTCACCAACATCCAGATCGCCACCGGCCTGTCGACCTTCGTGTCGAACGGCCGCACCAATCCGCTGCGCACGAACATGTTCGACATTCGCGGCGTGACCGTGATCGTCGACTACGCGCACAATCCGGCGGCCTACAAGGCCATGGCCGAGATGGCGCGCGCCCTGCTGCCGGCCCAGCTGGTCGGGATCGTCACCGCGCCGGGCGACCGCCGCGACGAAGACCTGCGCGAGGTCGGACGGGTGTGCGGCGAACGCTTCGACGAATTGGTGGTGTACGAGTCCCAGAGCCGCGGGCGCGAAGTGGGGGAGGCGGTCGACCTGATCCTCGAGGGCGCGCAGGAGGCGGCGGGCATGGGCGACACGCTGCACCGGGTGATCGAGGTCGGCGAGGCGATCCGCCACGGGCTGAGCCTGTGCCGTCCGGGCGACGTGCTGGTGTTCGCCTGCGGCTCTTCGCTGCAGGTGTTCGTCGATGCGTTGCGGGTCGACGATCCGGAAAGTGCCGACCTGGTGGCGGCGCAGGTGTAAGCCGGGCCGGCGTGATCAAGAGCGGCCCGCGGGCCGCTTTTTTCGTGGATCGATCAGAACAGGAACTGCAGCGCCAGGGTCCAGACGTTCGGCTTGAGGACATCCGGCTTCTCTTTGGGAAGACGCTCGTACTCGACGCTGATGGCGGTATTCGGGCTGATCGAATACTGCAGGCCGAAGGCGCCGTAGGCGCCGGTCTTGCTCTTGTTGCCGATGCCGGCGGAAGGCGCCGGGGGCAGGGACGGGCGACGGGTCTGGGCCACGCCGACCTTGCCGTAGACCGACAGCTTCTCGCTCAAGGGAAGGCTGGGTTTCACGGCAATGTACATGCCATAGCCGTTCCTGAAGTCCAGGGCGCCGCCTTCGATGGCGAGCTGCGGCCTGAGCTGGAATCCGGCGAAGACCTTGGGGCTGGCCCGGGTGGCGGCGCCGACGTAGTCGACACCGGAGACGCCCACGCCTGCATAGGCCCGCGGCGCGCTGCGCACCGGTTCGGCGCATGCGGTGCCGGCGGCAACGATGCCGGCCAGGAGTACGGCGACGACTTTCTGCATACCTTTTCCTTCCGATATTCGAGCCGGTCCGCTGTCGTGAGGAGCGGACCTGGTTACGGATGAGCAAGGTAACAGTAGAGAACTGACATGAAAATGCCAAATTGTAACGAAATGCAAAAGATCCGCCGATTCGTCCCCGCCTGCCCGGCTGTTTAAGGAAGGCTTAAGCGAAAACGCCCCGATGGGGCGTTTTCGCGTCAAGGATGACAGTCGCTCAGATCGCTTCCGCTTCGATCTTGCGCGCCAGTTCCGGTTTGTCGGGGCGGATCGCGTCGAGCAGTTCCGACAGCGTGCTGCTGCAGCCGAATACCAGCACGTCTCCCGGGCGGCACAGCGACAGGCCGTGGCGGATCGCCTTGTGGGAGGCCGGCACCACGGTGAGCGAATCGTCGCCCAGCTTGCCCAGCCTGGCGCCGCGCACCAGCAACGATGCGGTCTCGCCGTCGGGGCGGCCGCGGTTCTCGGTCTCGTACACGACCAGGTCGTCGAATCCGGCCGCGCAGATCCGGCCGATGTCGATCAGGTCGGCGTCGCGGCGGTCGCCCGGCGCCGCCACCACGCCCACCAGGCGGCCGGCGGTCATGGCGCGCGCGCTTTCGGCCAGCGCGGCATAGGCGGCGCAGTTGTGGGCGTAGTCGACGATCACGGTCACGCCGTCCACGTCGAACACGTTCGAGCGCATCGGATTGTGCTTGGCGTCGGACACGAAGCTGCGCAGGCCGTCGGCGATCTCGGGGTTGCCGAAACCGTGCGCGCTGAGTGCCGCGGCAGCGGCCAGCGCGTTGGCGATGT
Source organism: Massilia sp. UMI-21 (assembly GCA_015277795.1). NCBI lineage: Bacteria > Pseudomonadati > Pseudomonadota > Betaproteobacteria > Burkholderiales > Oxalobacteraceae > Massilia > Massilia sp. UMI-21. Next base: position 2,723,908 of record CP063848.1, read on the forward strand.
TGTAGCGCGCCGCGCCGCCCAGCGAGACCGGCATCTCGCGCGCGTCCAGCAAGGCTTCGTGACGGGCGCCGTTGGCCACCACCAGGGTCTGGTCCTGCAGGTAGACCGCGCGGCCGCCGTTTTCGAGATGGCGCAGCAGCACGGTGTTTTCCGGATCGAGCGAGAAGTAGATCACTTCCACGCCCTCGCGCAGGCCCGTGCTCATCGCCACGCAATAGTCGTCTTCGGCGTTGAGCACGACCGCGCGCGAGGCGCGTGCCGCCACCACCGCCTTGACTTTCGCCAGGTCGTCGAGTGTCTCGACGCCGTCCAGGCCCAGGTGGTCGCTCGAAACGTTCAGCACCACCGACACGTCGACCCGGTCGTAGGCCAGGCCGCGCTTGAGAATGCCGCCGCGCGCCGTCTCCAGCACCGCGAAGTCGACCTCGGGGCTGGAAAGCACGCTGCGCGCGGAGCGGTAGCCGGTGCAGTCGCCGCGGGTAGCGAGCACGCCGTCGATGTACACTCCCTCGGTGGTGGTGACCCCGGTATGCAGGCCGGCCAGGCGGGTGGCGTGGGCGATCAGCAGGGAAGTGGTGGTCTTGCCGTTGGTGCCGGTGATGGCCACGGTCGGGATGCGCCCGTCGCAGTCGCCGAACAGGGCGTCGACGATGGCGGCGCCGGCGTCGACCGGGGTGCCGCGGCTCGGGTACTGATGCATGCGGATGCCGGGCGCGGCGTTGACTTCGATGATGCCGCCGCCCTGTTCGCGCAGGGGCTTCGAAATATCCTGGCAAACGATGTCGATGCCGGCGATGTCCAGGCCGATGGTGCGCGCGGCGCGGATGCAGATGTCGCGGGTTTCTTCCGGCAGCAGGTCGGTCACGTCCTCGGCGGTCCCGCCGGTGGACAGGTTGGCGTTGCCGCGCAGGTCGGCCATGACGCCGCCCGGCAGCACGGTGTCGAAGTCATGGCCCTGCCTGGCAAGGGTTTCCGCGGCCAGCGCATCCATCGGGATCTTGGTCAGGATGTTGGTATGGCCTTCGCCGCGCGCCGGATTGCGGTTTTCGATCTCGACCAGCTCGCGAATGGTCGACCGGCCGTCGCCGGTCACGCAGGGCGGGCGGCGCCAGGAGGCGGCCGCGACCTTGCGGCCGGTCACCAGGACCCGGTAGTCGCGGCCTTCCAGGTGTTCTTCCACGATGATCTTGCGGCCGTACTTGCGGGCGTGCGCGAAGGCGCGCGCGACTTCGTCGGGCGTCGCGCAGTTGGTGGTCACGCCCTTGCCCTGGTTGCCGTCCAGCGGCTTGACCGTGACCGGGCCGGACAGGCGGCGGGCAGCGCGCAGCGCGTCCTGCTCGGTGCTCACGGTGGACCCGCCGGGTACCGGGACGCCGGCCACCTCGAGCAGCGCCTTGGTCAGCTGCTTGTCGCTGGCGATGCCCACCGCGATCGAATTGGTGGCGCCGGTGATGGTCGCCTGCAGGCGCTTCTGGCGGCTGCCCCAGCCGAGCTGGAACAGGTTGGCGTCATCGGTCAGGCGCAGCGCCGGGATGCCGCGCCGCAGCGCGGCCTGGACCACGGCGTTGGTGCTGGTGCCGATGGCGTAGTCCGCGACGGTCTCGCGCAGGCCCTCCAGGGCGCCGGCCAGGTCGAAGGCACGCTCGTCGGCGGCTGCGTGGACCAGGTCGAGGGCTACGCGCAAGGCTGCCTCGGCCACCTGCTCGGTGGCATAGCCGCAGACCACGCGCCGGCTGCGTGGCGCGCCGGCGACCGCCAGGGTGACGCCGAAGTCGCCGGGAGCGCCGGCCAGGCGCTGCAGTTCCATCACGACCGGTTCGACCGCCTCGACCAGCAGGGCGTCGTCGGCCAGGCGCACGGCCGCGTCGGGCGTCAGTTCCGGCAGCAGGGCGAACAGGCGCGCCGCGAAACCTGGCGCCTTGGCGGCGCCGTCATCGATGAGCGCCATCAGGCAGGGGCTGGCAGCGTACAGATTGGGGCCGCGCAACAGGCGTTTTTCCTTGATTTTCATGAAATGGGGTTCCGTTTCGTTACATTTTCCAAAAAATCGAGCAGCGGGGGCGGCAGGCCCTGGCCGGGTTCGGCGTGCGCGCCGGGCAGCTGGTAGCTGCTGCCGCCCGGGAGCAGGTGCAGGCGCACGTCGATCAGTTCCGGCGTCATGTGGTCCTTGATGTCGGCCACGTTGGTGATCATGGCGCGGCCGTCGACGATGGTGACGGCGCCCTGGCCGAGCACTTCGATGCCGACGCCGATGTCGACCACCAGCGCGGTGTCCTCGTCGATGCCGATGCCTTGCAGGTAGGGGTTCTGTGCCACCACGGTCAACAGGCGCGACAACCGCTGGCGTTCCGAAAAGTGCTGGTCGATGACCACGCGGTGCAGGAAGCCGAGGCCGGCGCCCAGGCTCACCGAGCCCTTCTCGGGCAGGGTCTCGGCGCGGCCCTGGGCCAGCATGTGGCCCGACATGGCCGAGGCGCCGGCGCTGGTGCCGCCGATGGTTGCGCCGCGCACTTTCAGCGCGACGTGCATGGCGGCGTCGAGCGCGCTGCCGCCGATCAGGGCCAGCAGGCGCTTCTGGTCGCCGCCGGTCATGAAGATGCCGGTGGCGGCGTCGACCTGGCGCACGAATTCCGCGCTGTTGGCGTCCTGGCGGCTGCGGATCAGGAGGTGGCTGCGGCGTTCCACGCCGAGCGTGCCGAAGGCCTGGTCGTACACCTCCCACATCTGGTCCGCGACCTGGCTGGCGGCCGTGATCACCACGATGTGGGCATCCTTGCCGCCCGCCAGTTCGACGAAGCGGGTCAGGATTTCCATGTCGTGCTTGCGGTCCTCGCTGCCGCCGATGATGACGAGGTGGCCGTTGCGTAGTTGTTCGCTCATCGCTGGGTCATTTTCGTGTAGGGCATGCCCTGGTTGGAACAGGCGGCGGATTCGTGCCGGGTGACGCCGATCAGGCCCACGCCCACGCCCTCGTCGAACAGACCGATGCCGCGCCGCAGCGCGTCCTCGAGCGCCATGCCTTGCTCGATCCAGCCGTACACGGTGCGCGCCAGCAGGTGACGCACGATGTGCTCGCCGATGCCGCTGGCGGCGATCGCGCCCAGCGCGCCGGCGTAGAAGCCGCTGCCGATGATCGGGCTGTCGCCCACGCGTCCCAGCAGGGACGGCGCCGAGCCGCCGGTGGAGCAGGCCACCGCGAAGTGGCCGTCGGCGCCGCGCACCACTGCGCCGACGGTGTCGCAGGCGCTCGACTTGGGCAGCCGCAGGGGAGTCTTGTAGTTCCAGAAGCGATCGAACAGGCGGTTGTCGATGCCCGGCATGACCGGCACCGAACCCGCCAGTTCCCCCATCAGGGTGCGGTGTTCGGCGCGCTGGCGCTCCGACACCGGCGCGGCGCCGGGCATCCCGATCGAACGGGCGAAGCGCTGCGCGCCTTCGCCGGCCAGCATCACATGCGGGGTATCGGCGACCGCGCGCGCCAGCTTGACCGGGCTCCTGACGTCGCGTACGCAGGCCACCGCGCCGAGGCGCCCGCGGGTGTCCATGATCGAAGCATCCATCTCGATGGTTTCGCCGTCCAGTCCGAGCGTGGCGCCGGCGCCGGCGTTGAAGCGGCCGTCGTCCTCGAGCGTGGTGACCGCGATGATGGCGGCGTCGAGGGCGTCGCCGTTGGCTTCCAGCTGCGCCAGCGCGCGCCGGGCTGCCAGCACGCAGCCGTCCTCGTTGGCCGTCGGCGCGCCGACGCCGCCGTGCACCACGACGGCGCCGGCTTGGGGGGTAATGCTCATGTAATCGGTAATCCTGTTTATTGTTATAGGCAGCGTTGTACGTTGCAATCCGGCTGCATTCGTTGTCACGCAATTAACTGCAGCATTATCCACATTGGCGGCGCGCGCCACATCGGTACAATTGCCGTGCTTGTGTAAGAACTTGCTTACAGGGGATGCCGGGCGGCGGGATAGAGGAGGGAGGCGCCGCGCAGGGCGGCGCGCAGGGCACGCACCAGTTCGAGACGCGCGCAGGGTGTCAGATAGCGCCCGATCTCGACCCGCTCGCCGCGCGCCTCGATCAGGACCAGGGTGCGCATGCCGGCGTCCGCGAGGCTGACCCGGGCATGGCCTGGATCGAGCCGGAACTGGGTGCGGCGCGCGCCGTCCGCGCGCTCGACCAGCAGGCAGCCGTCGCCGAGCCGGATTCGTTCGTGGTCGAGCGCGTGCCGGCTGTAGTGGAGCAGGGCGGCGCCCACCGCCGAGGTTTCGACGAGGGCAAAGGCGAGCACCATCCAGGCGCCGCGCAGGGTGAACACCAGCGCGATGGCGAGCGTGGCCGTGCTCAGCAGCGCATAGACGAGCAGTGCCTGGCGTGGCGTCAGCGAGCAGTTACGCTTCATCAGCCAGTCGAACGGCGGGGTGTCCGTGGTCGCCATCGTATCCCGAGGTGCTGTCAATACCAATGTGTAGCAGTTTGCCACACGTCGGAAAAAGGCATCGCCCGCATGTTTCATGCCGTCCGTAATCTGTTACCATACCGCCCCCTCCCATTGATAAGCTCCCTATGGCGAACGCATGCGGCCTTGATTTCGGCACGTCCAATTCCACCGTCGGCTGGTTGCCCGGCACCGCCGCGCAGGCCGGCGCCAAGGCCTTGCTCTCCCTCGAAGACGGCAAGGCGACCCTGCCTTCGGTCGTGTTCTTCAACGCCGACGACGAGCAGGTCACGTATGGCCGCGCCGCGCTGGCCGAATACCTGGAAGGCTACGAGGGGCGCCTGATGCGCTCCCTGAAAAGCCTGCTCGGCACCAGCCTGATCGACGGCCAGACCGAGGTGGGCGGGCGGGCGCTGCCGTTCAAGGCCCTGCTGGGCCAGTTCATCGGCGAGGTCAAGCGCCGCGCCGAAGGCCAGGCGGGCCGCGAGTTCGGCAGCGCCGTGTTCGGCCGTCCGGTGTTCTTCATCGACGACGACCCGCAGGCCGACCGCCGCGCCCAGGACACGCTGGAAGAAGTCGCGCGATCGGTCGGATTCCGCGAGATCTCGTTCCAGTACGAGCCGATCGCCGCCGCCTTCGATTACGAGTCGCGGATCGCGCGCGAGGAGCTGGTCCTGATCGCCGACATCGGCGGCGGCACCTCCGACTTCTCGCTGGTGCGCCTCGGCCCCGAGCGCGCGGGCCGCACCGAACGGCGCGACGACATCCTGGCCAACGGCGGCGTGCACATCGGCGGCACCGACTTCGACAAGTACCTGAGCCTGGCGAGCGTGATGCCGCTGCTCGGCTACGGCAGCACGCTGCTGTCGGGCGCGGCGATCCCGTCGAGCTACTACTTCAACCTGGCCACCTGGCATACCATCAACCAGGCTTACAGCCGCAAGAACATCGCCCAGCTGGCCGACCTGGTGCGCGATGCGGCCGAGCCGGGCAAGCTGCTGCGCCTGCAGAACCTGATCGACGAGCGCGCCGGGCACTGGCTGGCGATCCAGGTCGAAGCGGCCAAGATCGGCTTGTCCGGCAGCCCGACGGTGAACATGGAGCTCGACCGCCTGGCACCGCCGGAATCGCTGGTGGTCACGCGCGAAGGCTTCGAGGCCGCGATCGCGCAACTGGTCGATCAGGTCGGCGCCACCGTGCTGCGCCTGTTTTCGGACGCCGGCGTGGCGCCGGATGCGGTGGACACGGTGTTCTTCACCGGCGGCTCGAGCGGCGTGTCGCTGCTGCGCGAGCGCATCGGGGCGCTGGTGCCGCGCGCGCAAAAGGTCGAGGGCGACCTGTTCGGCAGCATCGGCGCCGGCCTGGCGCTCGACGCGCTGCGCAAGTTCGGTTAACCTCGGCGCATGACGCCAGCAAGGACAAGACATGAGTGTGTTTGAACGCCCGATCGTGATGCTCGACTTCGAGACCACCGGCCTGTCGCCCGAGATGGGCGACCGCATCACCGAGGTGGCGGCGCTGCGCATCGTCGGCGGCGAGATCCGCGAGCGCTACGTCTCGCTGGTGAACTGCGGCGTGCGTGTTCCGTCCTTCATCACCGGGCTGACCGGCATCACCCAGGAGATGGTCGATACCGCGCCGCCGAGCCAGACGGTGGTGGCCGAGCTGCTCGACTTCATCGGCGGCGACATGCTGTCGGCCCATAACGCCAGCTTCGACGAGAAGTTCCTGAAGGCCGAGGGCTGGCGCATCGGGCGCCCGACCGGGCATTGTGGACTGGTGTGCTCGCTGAAGCTGTCGCGGCGCCTGTTCCCGGGCCTGCCCAGCTACAAGCTCGGCAACCTGTCGAGCCGCCTCGGCATCGCGTTTCGCGGCGCCGCCCACCGGGCCGAGGCCGATGCCGAAGTCGCCGCCCACGTGCTGCTGCACGCGGCGCGCCACCTCGGCAGCACCCATGGCCTGCCGCAGGTCGCGCCGGACCTGCTGGTGTCGGTCAACAAGCTGGCCGCGGCCAAGGTCCCGGTGTTCCTGGACAAGTATGCGAGCCTGGAACGCGAACGCAGGGCCGCCGCCTGAACCGCCGGCGGCCCGTGCGGCGCGCAAAAAGGCTGACACAGCTGTTACTTAAGCATTAGAATGCGGGCATCATGATCCGCCGTGCCGCGTTCTGCATGCTGACCCGCGTGCTCCTGTCGCTCGTTCTGCTGCTGTCGCAGCAGATGGCGATGGCGCACGCGCTCAGCCACTGGACCAGCCAGCTCGGCGGCCCGGTCTTCCAGACCGCGCCGAACGACGCGGAGCTGTCCAGCGCCTTCGCGCAAGACCGCGGCTGCGCCCAGTGCCTGGGCCTCGCGCAACTGGCCAGCCCCCTTCCCACTACCCCGCGCCAGTGGGTGCCGCCCGCGCTGGCGGACGTGCCGGCCCTGGATGCCGGCGCGCAGGCGTCGCACATCCGGCAGGCGCGCGCCTTCGACTCGCGCGCTCCCCCCGTCCTCGGATAGACCCGGCCCGATCGAGACCGTCGCGCAGCCTGGCTGCCGGCGCGGCTCGTCCATCCCCATCCGAACAGGACCTATCCGCATGTTGAAGAAGACCGTATTGACGGCGGCGCTGGCTGCCGCCTGTGCCGGCCCCCACGCCGCCACTTCCACCCCTTCCACCCCTGCCGCCGATCCTGCGGCCAACGACAGGGAACTGGCCGCCATCCGCGCCCAGATCCAGGAAATGAAGGCCAGCTACGAAGCCCGCCTGGCGTCCCTCGAGCAGCGCCTGCAGGAAGCGCAGGCCGCCGTGGCGCAGGCCCAGAACGCCGCCGCCGCGGTGCAGACGGCCGACACCGCCCCGCCGGCGGCCGCTGCGGCGCCGGCCGCCCCGGCCGTCGCGGCGACCGGCGCGAATGCCTTCAACCCGGCGATCTCGCTGGTGCTCGGCGGCACCCTGTCGAACCTGTCGAAGGACCCGGGCGACTACCGTTTCCAGGGCTTCGTGCCGCCCGAGGGCGAAGTCGGCCCCGGCGCGCGCAGCTTCAACCTGGGCGAATCCGAGATGACCATCTCGTCCAACATCGACCCGAACTTCGCCGGCCAGGCCACCTTCGCCATCACCGGCGAGAACGAGATCGAGGTCGAGGAAGCCTACATTCGCACCCGCGCGCTCGGCAATGGACTGAACGTCAAGGCGGGCCGCTTCATGTCGGGCATCGGTTACCTCAACAGCCAGCACGCGCATACCTGGGATTTCGTGGATGCGCCGTTCGCCTACCAGGCCTTTTTCGGCGGCCAGTACAAGCCGGACGGTATCCAGGGCCGTTGGCTGGCGCCGCTCGACACCTTCCTCGAATTCGGCCTGGAGGCGGCCAGCGGCCGCAACTTCCCGGGCAACGACCGCAACAAGAATGGCGTGGGCGCCTCGACCGTGTTCGCGCACGCGGGCGGCGACATCGGCGTGTCCTCGAGCTGGCGCGCCGGGCTGTCCTATCTGCGCACCCGGGCCAGCGAGCGCGGGCTCGCGGCGCCGGGCGATGACGATGCCATCCCGGCCGCCTTCAGCGGCCGCTCGCAGGTGGTGATCGCGGACGCGGTCTGGAAATGGGCGCCGGACGGCAATGCCACCCAGCGCAACTTCAAGCTGCAGGGCGAGTGGATGCAGCGCCGCGAGCGTGGAAGCCTGGCCGTCATGGACGAGCAGGGCGGCTACCGCAGTCGCCAGTCGGGCTGGTACCTGCAGGGGGTCTACCAGTTCGCCCCGAACTGGCGCACCGGCCTGCGCTACGACCGCCTCTCCAGCGGCACCCCCCGCATCGACCTGGTCGACGGGGGCATCCCGGGCGCGGCGGGCCTGGCTTCGCTGGCCGCCTACGATCCGCGCCGCACCAGCCTGATGGTCGACTACAGCCCATCGGAGTTCTCGCGCCTGCGGCTGCAGATCGCGCGCGACAAGTCGCGCCCCGAGGCCAGCGACCAGCAGCTCTACCTGCAATACATCATGAGTATCGGCGCCCACGCCGCCCACAACTTCTGAGGAGCCAGCCATGACCCGCATCCATCGACCCCTCCTTGCCGGCATCCTCGCTGCTGCCGGCCTCCTGTGCGCCACCGGCGCCCAGGCCGCCATCAACGTGCTGGCCTGCGAACCCGAATGGCAGGCGCTCGTGCAGGAACTGGGCGGCGACAAGGTCAAGGCCTCCAGCGCCACCACCGCGCTGCAGGATCCGCACCACGTCGAAGCGCGCCCCGGCCTGATCGCCCGCACCCGCAACGCCGACCTGCTGGTGTGCACCGGCCTCGACCTGGAAGCCGGCTGGCTGCCGCTGCTGGTCCAGCAGTCGGGCAACGACAAGATCGAGCGCGGCCGTCCCGGCCATTTCGAGGCAGGCAGCATGGTGCCGCGCCTGGACGTGCCGAGCCGGCTCGACCGCGCCGAGGGCGACGTGCACGCCTATGGCAATCCGCACGTGCACCTGAACCCGCATAACATCGCCCTGGTCAGTACCGCGCTGGCCAAGCGCCTGGGCGAGATCGACCCCGCCAATGCCGCCTTCTACCAGGCGCGCCAGGCCGACTTCTCGGCGCGCTGGAACGCGGCGATGCGCAAGTGGGAGCTGGCCGGGGCGCCGCTGCGCGGCGCCGGCGTGGTCGAGCACCACAAGAACATGAGCTACCTGCTGAACTGGCTGGGCATGCGCTCGGTGGGCACGCTGGAATCCAAGCCCGGCGTCGAGCCGAGCGCGGCCCACCTGGGCGGCCTGCTGCAGCAGTTGCAGGGTAAACCGGCGAAGATGGTGCTGCGCGCGGCCTACCAGGACCCGCGCGCCTCGAACTGGCTGTCCGGACGGGCCGGCATCCCGGCGGTCGTGGTGCCGTACACCGTCGGCGCCGACGCCGAGTCGGGCAACCTGTTCGCGCTGTTCGACGCCACCATCGCGCGCCTGACGGCAGCCAACGGCGGAACGGCGAAATAAGCATGGCAGGCTTCGACTTCATGATCGTGGTGCCGGCCTTCCTTGCCGGCCTGCTGGTGCTCGCCACCCACATCCCGCTCGGCGCCCAGGTGCTGCGGCGCGGCATCGTCTTCATCGATCTGGCGATCGCGCAGATCGCCGCGCTGGGCGTGATCGTGGCCGGCGCCGCCGGGCTCGACCCGGCCGGCTGGACCGTGCAGCTGGCGGCCGGCGCGGCGGCCGTGCTCGGCGCCTTGCTGCTGACCTGGACCGAGAAACGCTGGCCCGATGTCCAGGAAGCGCAGATCGGCGTGCTGTTCGTGCTGGCCGCGACTGCCGGCCTGCTGCTGGTGGCGCACAACCCGCATGGCGGCGAGCACATGCAGGACCTGCTGGCCGGGCAAATCCTGTGGGTGAACTATGGCCAGCTGGCCATGCCGGCCCTGGGCGCGGTGCTGATCCTGGTGTTGCTGGCGCTGTACAGCGAGCGCCTGGGCCGGCTCGGCTTCTACCTGCTGTTTGCGCTGGCCGTGACCGCGTCGGTGCAGCTGGTCGGCGTCTACCTTGTGTTCGCCAGCCTGATCGTCCCCAGCCTGGCGGTGCGCCACTACCCGGAGCGGCGCAAGCTGCCCTGCGCCTACCTGGTCGGGATCGGCGGCTACGGCCTCGGCCTGGTAATGTCGGTGCTGCTCGACCTGCCGTCGGGCGCGCTGATCGTCTGGTGCCTGGCCGTGCTCGCCATGCTCGTGTACGCCGCCGGTCCGCGCGCGGCGATACGCCCCAATACCACGTCTTTGTAGGCGCGGGGCGTCCCCACGATTGTGCGGACGCAAACCACAAGCGGGTCGCTCTCCTTAAAATTTTAACAACGGCGGGCGATCCTGCGCCCGCCTTGTCGAATGCTGCCGTGGGCCGCGAGGGGGTAGGAATGAATCGCCAGAATGCTGCCCGTGATGGGGTCGAAGTCTTCCAGTGGTTCCTGCCCGCCGCCGAACGCGGCGATCCCTACGCACAGTTCAACCTCGGGCTGCTCTACAAACACGGCGAGGCCGTCGAGCGCGACGAGGTGCGCGCCTTCAAATGGATGCAGCGGGCGGCCCGCAAGGGCCTGGCCGCCGCCCAGAACCATCTCGGCGCCATGTACTGCAACGGCCGCGGCGCGCCGCGCAGCGACGAACTGGCGGCGCGCTGGTTCGGCCGCGCCGCCACCCAGGGCGATCCGGCCGCCCAGCAGAACCTGGGCCAGCTCTACCGCAAGGGGCGTGGCGTGCCGCAGTCGCACGAGGCCGCCTTCGGCTGGTTCTACCGGGCCGCCGAACAGGGGCTGGCCAGCGCCCAGAACCTGCTCGGCGAATGCTACCTGCTGGGCGTGGGCGCGCCGGTCAGCCATCCGCTGGCCATGGCCTGGTTCCGCAAGGCCGCGCGCCAGGGCCACGGCCCCGCCCAGCTCAATCTCGCCCTCATGTACCGCCGCGGCGACGGTGTCGAGGCCGACGACGCGCAGGCGCTCTGCTGGTTCCGCGAGGCCGCGGCGCAGGGCATCGCGGCCGCGCAGCGCTTTCTCGGCCTGGCCTATGCCAACGGGCAGGGCGTGCCGGCGGACCCGGCGCGCGCCGTCGCCTGGCTGCAGCGCGCCGCCGTGCAGGACGACACCGAGGCCCAGTATGCGCTGGGCACGCTGCTGGCAGCCGGTCATGGCTCCGGCGACGACGAGCGCGCCCTCGAGTGGTTCCTGCGCGCCGCGGCGCGCGGACATGTCCAGGCACAGTACTGCGCCGGCGTCATGTACACCACCGGGCGCGGGGTCGGGTCCGGCAGCGGCCCCGACCCCGCGCGCGCGCTCGAATGCTACCTGCGCGCCGCCGAGGGGGGCGCGGCCAACGCCCAGTTCAGCCTGGGCGTCATGTATGCCAAGGGCGACGGCGTCCCGCGCGACGAGGCCCGCGCCGCCGAATGGTACCGGCGCGCGGCCCAGCAGGGCGACGCCAGCGCCCAGAACAACCTCGGCGTCCTGTACGCCAACGGCCAGGGTGTGCCCCCCGACGACATGCTCGCCACCTACTGGTACCGGCAGGCGGCCGAGCAGGGCCATGCATTGGCCCAGTACAACCTGGGCGGCATGGTGAGCAGCGGCCGCGGCGTCGAGCGCGATCCGCTGCGCGCCTACATGTGGATGGTCTTGGCCGCCAGTGGCGGCCAAGACGGCCGCCCTGGCACGGAAGAAGAGCGCCGCGCGCGCAGTGGCGTCGCCAGGCGCCTGGGGGCAAGCGGCGGACCCTGGGCGCGGGCGCTGGCCGTCCGGGTACGGGCCCGGCGCCAGCGGCAGGCCCAGGGGCGGGGCGCGGCACGCCAGGATTCGGCATCCTAGGCTGCGAACCCGTCGTTCTCCATGCCGGCGCAGCGGGGCCGGCCGGGGCGCAAATGCAGGCCGGCCGTCCCGCGTCACCTCTCCGTATTGACGGGGCCGCGCTGCATTTGCCAGCCCGGCAATTCGCGCTATGATGGCCGCCGGCGCACACCGCGCCCATGACGCATCCATCATTACAACGAACGAGAACGACATGACCCTGAGACACGCAACGCTCGTCGCCCTGCTGGCCGCAGCCTTCGGCGCCAACACGGCGCTGGCACAAAGCTGCCCGGCTAACGGACCTTCGCTCACCTACCCGGTATCGAAGAAGGTCGACCAGACCGACAACTACCACGGCACCACGGTGGCCGACCCCTATCGCTGGCTCGAGGACGCGAACAGCGCCGCGACCAAGGAATGGGTGACCGCCCAGAACCAGGTGACCCAGGCCTACCTGGCCCAGATCCCGCAGCGCGCCGCGATCCGCGAGCGCCTGACGCAGTTGTGGAACTACGAGCGTTACAGCGTGCCGGGCAAGGAAGGCGGGCGTTACTTCTACACCCGCAACGACGGCCTGCAGAACCAGTCGGTGCTGTACACCCTGAAAGACCTGGGCGGCCAGCCGCGTGTGCTGCTCGACCCGAACACCATGTCCGTTGATGGCACCGTGGCCCTGGCCGGCATGGAAGTCAGCCCGGACGGCAAGCTGCTGGCCTACAGCACCGCCGCCTCGGGCTCGGACTGGAACGAGATCCGCGTGCGCGACATCGAGACCGGCAAGGACCTCCCGGACCACATCAAGTGGGTCAAGTTCTCGAGCACCGCCTGGACCAAGGACGGCAAGGGCTTCTTCTACAGCCGCTACGACGAGCCGAAGGAAGCGACCAAGCTGGCCGACGTGAACTACTTCCAGAAGCTGTACTACCACCGCATCGGCACCCCGCAAAGCGCCGACACCCTGGTGTACGACCGTCCGGACCAGAAGGAATGGGGCTTCGGCGCCAGCACCACCGACGATGGCCGCTACCTGATCATCACCACCACGAAAGGCACCGCGCCGAAGTACCGCATTTCGTACAAGGACCTGTCCAGGCCCGATGCCAAGGTGGTCGACCTGATCGACAACTTCGACGCGGGTTACGAGTTCATCGACAACATCGGCAGCGTGTTCTACTTCAGCACCGACCGCAAGGCCCCGAAGAAGCGCATCGTCGCGATCGACGTGGACAAGCCGCTTGAAGCCAACTGGAAGGAGATCGTCGCCGAAAGCGGCGACACCCTGGCCGGCGCCGACATCATCAACGACCAGCTCGTGCTCGAGTACCTGAAGGACGCCAGGAGCGTCGTGCGCGTGCACGACCTGAAGGGCAAACCCGTGCGCGAAGTGAAACTGCCCGGCATCGGCACCGTGGGCGGCCTGTCGGGCAAGCGCAATGAAGCCGAAACCTTCTACTCCTTCACCGGCTTCACCACCCCGACCACCATCTACCGCCTGAACCTGGAGACCGGCCAGAGCACCGTGTTCCGCCAGCCGAAGGTGGACTTCGACCCGGCAAACTACGAAACCCGCCAGCAGTTCTTCACCAGCAAGGACGGCACCAGGGTCCCGATGTTCATCGTGTCGAAGAAAGGCTTGACCCTGGACGGCCAGAACCCGACCTACCTGTACGGCTACGGCGGCTTCAACATCGCGCTGACCCCGAGCTTCTCGCCGGCCAACCTGGCCTGGATGGAGATGGGCGGCGTCTACGTGGTGGCCAACCTGCGCGGCGGCGGCGAATACGGCGAAGCCTGGCACCAGGCCGGCACCAAGCTGCGGAAGCAGAACGTGTTCGACGACTTCATCGGCGCTGCCGAATGGCTGGTGGCGAACAAGGTGAGCTCGCCGCGCAAGCTGGCGATCGGCGGCGGCTCCAACGGCGGCCTGCTGGTGGGCGCGGCCATGACCCAGCGTCCGGAGCTGTTCGCCGCGGCGCTGCCCGCCGTGGGCGTCATGGACATGCTACGCTTCCACAAGTTCACAATCGGCTGGGCCTGGACCTCGGACTACGGTTCGTCGGAGAATCCGGACGAGTTCAAGGCCCTGGTCAAGTATTCGCCGCTGCACAACCTGAAGGCCGGCACCTGCTATCCGGCCACCATGGTGAGCACGGCCGACCACGACGACCGTGTGGTCCCGGCACACAGCTTCAAGTTCGCGGCGGCGGCCCAGGCGGCGCAGGCCGGCGCCGCCCCGATCCTGATCCGCATCGACACCAAGGCGGGCCACGGCGCGGGCAAGCCGACCACCAAGCTGATCGAGGAAGTGGCGGATCGCTGGGGCTTCCTGGCGCGCGAGCTGGAGATGGATCAGCCGGCGAAGGCCGCCAGGCCCTGAGGCGCGCCGGCCAGCCGCTCGAGCAGTTGCCCGAGCGGCACCGGCCGGTGGAACAGGTAGCCTTGCATGCAGGGCTGGCCGTGTTCCGCCAGAAAGCGCGCCTGTTCCGGTTGTTCGATACCTTCGGCGACCACCCGCAAGCCAAGGTGGTTCGCCATCGCCAGGATCGACTGCACGATCGCGGTGCCGTTGGCGTCGTTCGGGGTGTCGCGCATGAAGCTCTTGTCGATCTTTAACTCATACAGGGGCATCTTCTTCAGATAGGCGAGATTCGAGTAGCCGGTGCCGAAGTCGTCGATCGAGAAGCGGATGCCGAGCGCCGCGAGTTCGCGCATGCGGTCGATGGTCTGGCCGACGTCCGTGATCAGCAGGCCTTCGGTCACTTCGAAAATGAACTGCTGCGGCGGCGCGCCGGTCTCGTGCAGCACGGCGCGCACATCCTCCACGAAGTCGGGCTGGTTGAACTGCAGCGGGCTGACGTTCACGGACAGCGGCAGCGCATGGCCTGCCGCATCCAGGACACGCCAGGCGCGGCAGGCCTCGCGCAGCACCCAGCGCCCCAGCGGGACGATCAGGCCGCTGGATTCGGCGACCGGAATGAACACGTCGGGCGCAACGAAGCTGCCGTCCGCGCGCTGCCAGCGCAGCAGCACCTCCGCTCCCGACGGCATTGCACGGTGGTCCACCTGCAACTGCAGGTGGACCGCCAGCGCGCCATTTTCCAGCGCCAGCGCCAGGTCGCGTTCGAGCGCCAGTTTGCGCTGGGCGACGGCCAGCATCGACGTCTCGAACAGCGCCACGCCGTTGCGGCCATCGGCCTTGGCACGGTACATGGCGGTGTCGGCTTCGCGCAGCAGGTCCGGCGCGGTCTGGCCGGCACGCAGGGGCAGCGCGATGCCGATGCTCGACGATACATAATAGGTCTGCCCATCGATCTCGACCGCCCTGGTCAGCGTCTCGCGCAGGTCGTGCGCCAGCGCCAGCGCGTGGCGCGTGGCCGCCGGCGCATCCGTGCCGAGGCCGGCCAGCAGCACGACGAATTCGTCACCGCCGAGCCGCGCCACGGTATCGTGCGCGCGCGCGACGCGCGCCAGGCGCGTGCCGACCAGTTCCAGCAGGGCGTCGCCGGTGGCGTGGCCGCGCGCATCGTTGACCTTCTTGAAGTCGTCGAGGTCGATGTACAACACTGCGCCGAGCCCGCGTCCGGCGTGCGCCGTATCGACCATGCTCGCCAGCCGCTCCATCAGCAGGCGACGGTTCGGCAGGCCGGTCAGCACGTCGTAGTAGGCCAGCCGGTGAATCGCGTCGGCGGCGTTGCGGCGCTCGGTGATGTCGCGCCCGACCACGACCCAGTGACTGGCGCGCTCGCCCTTGCGCGAGAACGGCACCATGTCGAGCTCGATCCAGAACGGCGATTCGTCCTTGGCATAGACGACCAGTTCCGCGGTGCACGGCTGGACCTGCGCCATGGCCGCATCGATCTTCTCGATCGCCGCCTGCTCGCTGTCCGGGCCCAGCAGCGTGCGCAGGCCGCGCCCGACAATCTCGCTGCGCGCGTAGCCGGTGCGCCGCAAAAAGGCATCGTTGGCGAAGGTGATCGGCTGGGTCGGTGCGTCGCCGCCCACCGCGCGCGCGATGACCACGAGGTCGTTCAGGCGCGACACGGCCGCCGAGGTCAGTTCGAGTTCGCTGTTGAGTTCCCGCAGACTGGCTTCGCTGAGCGCGAGGGAAGCGGCGGTTCCGCGCGCATCCGTGAGCGAGCGCGACAGGCCCTTGACCAGGGTGCTGCAGGTCAGCACCAGCATCGTCCCGAGGCCGGCCATGTTCATGGTCGCCACCAGCGCGCCCTTGAACGGCTGTTGCTCGAGTCCGGGCACGGCGAGGCTGACCTGGCCGGTTCCGGCCAGCGCAAGCAGGGTGGCGACACCGAGAGCGAGCGCCAGCATGGCGGGACGCGTATTCAGCATGACCGCCGCGATGACCGGCGGCCCCAGCAGGTAGCTGAGGCTGGCCGCGCCGACCGAGAGCATCAGGATGATCGAGAGCGCGTAGACTACGCCCAGGAAATTCAGCACCCGGGTCGTGTAGGCGATGTGATCGAGGCGCCAGATGACGAAGATCCATACCAGTGCGACGATATCGGCCACCACGACTGGCCACATGCCCTGGTCGATCAGGTAAGGAAGCAGGGGGATGGTGGCCAGCACCCCGACCACCAGGACGACTGCCAGCAGGGATGAAAAAATGCGCTGGCGCCACCCGGCGAGATCGTTGACAGTGTTCATGAGGTGGATGCGGTGGGCAGCACCAGAACGGTCAGTGCCACTGAAACTTTCAATTGGGAATGATAAGTTTCCCAAGGAGAATTGTCACAGGCTTTGTGTGGCTTGTTGTTTTTACCTGACAGATGGGCGGCGCCGGTGACGCTCAGCGGTGTACCACCACCATCAGGGCTCTGGCCTCCACCTTGCCGGCATTGCGGATCGCGTGCGCCACGTCGGCCGGATAGCGCGCCGTGGCGCCATGCTTGACGCGGCGCCGCTCGCTGCCGACTTCGAGCTCGATCGCGCCGCTGATGACCGTCAGGTGCTCGCTCGTGCCCGGATCATGGGCCTGCGATTTCAGTTCCCCTCCGGGCGCCAGCGTCAGTTCGTACCACTCGTACTTGCCGGCCAGGTCCATCGGCCCCAGGATGCGCAGCGAGTAGCCGGCGTGGGCGCCGGGCAGGGTCGGGGTCTCGTGTGCGTCCAGCACGCGGATCAGCTCCACCGCCCGGACTTCGGACGACAGCAGTTCGCCGATCTCGACGCCCAGCGCATTCGCCAGGCGCCAGGTGATGGCGATGGTCGGATTGGCCTTCTCGCGCTCGATCTGGGATAGCATCGACTTGGACACCCCCGCGATACGCGACAGATCTTCCAGCGTCAGGCCGCGCGCCAGACGCAGGCGCTGTAGCGTGGCGCCAACTTCGGGCGGGGCATTATTTGTTAGAGTTTTGGTCATTGCTTAAGTAAGGCCCTGCGGCTTGCCAAGTTCATTAGCTGGGGGTAAGATTCAATATATTGAATTTTCGTTCGACATAGCGAACACGGTTTCATGAATCGAACGAGTCCAACGATACGACATTCGCCAACCGCCGGTCAAGCCACGATGCTTGGACCAGACCACCAGGGAGTAGGGACACATGAGCGACCAAGCATTCTATAGCGGCCTCCATTCGAAACTCGAGACGCTGCGCAGCGAAGGACTGTTCAAGCCCGAGCGCGTGCTCACGTCGCGCCAGGGCGCGATCGTCACCGCGCAGGACGGCCGCACGCTCATCAATATGTGCGCCAACAACTACCTGGGCCTGTCCGGCGACGAGCAGACGTCAACGGCCGCGGCCGCGGCGCTGGAAAAATACGGCTACGGCCTGTCGTCGGTGCGTTTCATCTGCGGCACCCAGACCGTGCACAAGCAACTGGAGCAGAAGCTCTCCAGCTTCCTCGGCACCGAGGACACGATCCTGTACGCCGCGGCTTTCGATGCCAACGGCGGCGTGTTCGAGCCGCTGTTCGACGAGAACGACGCGATCATCTCCGACGCCCTGAACCACGCCTCGATCATCGACGGCGTACGCCTGTGCAAGGCCGCGCGCTACCGCTACGCCAACAACGACATGGCCGACCTGGAAAAGCAGCTGATCGCCGCACGTGACGCCGGCAAGCGCCACAAGATCATCGTCACCGACGGCGTGTTCTCGATGGACGGCACCATCGCCCAGCTCGACAAGATCGTCGCGCTGGCCGAGCAATACGGCGCCCTGACCATGATCGACGAGTCGCACGCCTCGGGCTTCATGGGCAAGACCGGGCGCGGCACCCACGAGCACTGCGGCGTGATGGGCAAGATCGACATCATCACCGGCACCCTGGGCAAGGCCCTGGGCGGCGCCATGGGCGGCTTCACCTCGGGCCGCCGCGAAGTCATCGAGACCCTGCGCCAGAAGTCGCGTCCCTACCTGTTCTCGAACACCCTGGCGCCGATGATCGCCGGCGCCAGCCTGGCGGTGCTGGACCGCATCTCGGCCTCGACCGAGCTGCGCGACCGCCTGATGGAGAACACCGCCTACTTCCGCCAGGAGATCGAGCGGATCGGCTTCACCATCAAGCCGGGCACCCACCCGGTGGTGCCGGTGATGCTGTTCGAGGCGCCGGTCGCCCAGAAATTCGCTGCCCGCATGTTCGAACTGGGCGTACTGCTGTCGGGCTTCTTCTATCCGGTGGTGCCGATGGGCCAGGCACGCGTCCGTGTCCAGCTGTCGGCCGCCCACACCCGCGAACAGCTCGACACCGTGCTGCGCGCCTTCGAGCAGGCCGGCCGCGAGCTGGGCATCCTGAAGAACACCTAATCGAATCGAATAACAAGAAAGATCGGAACACACATGGAACGCATCCTCATCATCGGCGCCAACGGCCAGATCGGCAGCGAGCTGGTCACCGCCCTGGCGGCGCAGCACGGCCAGGACAATGTGCTGGCCTCGGACATCGGCGCCAACAACGTCTACGGCGCCGCGCGCTACACCCAGCTCGACGTGCTGGACAAGGATCGCCTCGCGCAACTGATCGATGCCGAGGGCATCACCCAGGTCTACCAGCTGGCCGCCCTGTTGTCGGCCACCGGCGAAAAGGCGCCGCTCAAGGCCTGGACCCTGAACATGGATGGCCTGCTGAACATCCTCGAGGTGGCGCGCGAGCGTCTCGAGGCCGGCAAGCCGCTGAAGGTGTTCTGGCCCTCGTCGATCGCCGCCTTCGGTCCGAACACCCCGGCCGAGAACACGGCGCAGTACACGGTCATGGATCCGACCACCATCTACGGCATCAGCAAGCTGGCCGGCGAGCGCCTGTGCGAGTACTACCACAGCAAGTATGGCGTGGATGTGCGCTCGATCCGCTACCCGGGCATCATCAGCTTCAAGTCGCCTCCGGGCGGCGGCACCACCGACTACGCGATCGCCATCTTCCACTCGGCGCTCAAGGGCGAGACCTACGAATGCTTCCTGGGCCCGGAAACCACGCTGCCGATGATCTACATGCCGGACGCGATCCGCGCCACCATCGAACTGATGGACGCGCCCGCCGATAAGGTCGCGATCCGTTCCTCGTACAACGTGGCCGGCGTGTCCTTCAACCCGCGCGAACTGGCCGCCGCCATCCAGAAGGCGGTGCCGGAATTCGAGATCGCCTACAAGCCGGACAGCCGCCAGCAGATCGCCGACTCGTGGCCGAAGAGCCTGGACGACAGCCGCGCCAGCGCGGACTGGGGCTGGCAGGCGCGCGTCAAGCTGGACGAGATGGTCGACAGCATGCTGAAGAATATCGACGTGGGCGTGGCAGCCTGAGTTCGCCCCGCCGTACCCATCAACACACAATAAAAAACCAGAATAGTCGAGACAACGATGGACATGAGCGTTTTTGATCTGTTCAAGATCGGTATCGGGCCGTCGAGCTCCCACACCGTGGGACCGATGGTGGCGGCGCGCCGCTTTCTGCTGGAGTGCGGCGCGCTGGACGAAGCGGTCGGTGTCGAGGCGCACCTGTACGGTTCGCTGGCCCTGACCGGCGTCGGCCACGCGACCGACAAGGCGGTGATCCTGGGCCTGATGGGCGAAACCCCACAGGACGTCGATCCGGATACCGTCGAGGACAGGCTGGCCGAAGCCGAGATGGACGGCAGCCTGAAGCTGCTGGGCACGCAGGAAGTGCCCTTCCAGTACCGCAGCGGCCTGGTGTGGCACAAGCAGTCGACCCTGCCGGAGCATCCGAACGGCATGAAGTTCGTGCTGCAGCTGCGCGATGGCAGCATCATCGAGCGCATCTATTACTCGGTGGGCGGCGGCTTCATCACCGCGGCCGGCGAGAGCCAGCAGCGCGCGCTCGAGGCGCCCTCGGTGCAGGTGCCTTACCCGTTCAGCACCATGAGCGAATTGCTGGCGCAGGGCCGCGAGCACGGCCTCTCGATTCCCCACATGCTGCGCGCGAACGAGCTGGCGCGCATGAGCGAGGCGGAGCTGGACGCGGGCCTGGACCGCATCTGGCAGGTCATGCGCGACTGTATCGCCCACGGCTTGGCCACCGACGGCCAGCTGCCGGGCGGCCTGAACGTCAAGCGCCGCGCCGCCAAGCTGTGGAAGCAGGCGCACTGCGTCGAAGGCAAGCGCGTCAACGAGCTGCCGCATGATGCGACGCACCATGTGACCTTGTATGCGATGGCCGTGAACGAAGAAAACGCCGCCGGCGGGCGCGTGGTGACGGCGCCGACCAATGGCGCGGCGGGAATCATCCCGGCGGTGCTGCGCTACTACGCGGAGGATTGCCGCCCGAGCGACCCGGCAAAAGGCATTCGCGACTTCCTCCTGAGCTCGGCCGCGATCGGCATGCTGTGCAAGAAGAACGCCTCGATCTCGGGCGCCGAGGTCGGCTGCCAGGGCGAGGTCGGGGTGGCCTGCGCGATGGCGGCGGCCGGGCTGGTGGCGGCACTGGGCGGCTCCAACGAGCGCATCGAGAACGCGGCGGAGATCGGCATCGAGCACCATCTCGGCATGACCTGCGACCCGATCGGCGGCCTGGTGCAGATCCCCTGCATCGAGCGCAATGGCATGGGCGCGATCAAGGCGATCACCGCGGCCTCGCTGGCGATCAAGGGCGACGGCACCCACTTCGTCAGCCTCGACAACGTGATCGAGACCATGCGCCAGACCGGGGCCGACATGCAGGTGAAGTACAAGGAGACCTCGCTGGGCGGACTGGCTGTCCACGTGGTCACCGTCAACCACGCCGCCTGCTGAGTGGACCCGGCCGGGAGCCATGCGCTTCCCGGCCCCTCGTTTTTTTACACCACAGCATACAATCCGCTTCGGGAGCTATAATAAAAGTTCAACTTTGGCCCCAACCGGATCTCTACCCGTATGCATTACGTCTCCACCCGCGCGACGAGCGCGTCCGCAGCACGCAATCCCCAGCGTTTTTCCGACATCCTGCTGGCGGGCCTGGCCCCGGACGGCGGCCTGTATCTGCCGGAACAATACCCGCAGGTCAGCGGCGCCGAACTCGACGCCTGGCGCACGCTCTCCTATGCCGATCTGGCCTATGAAATCCTGCGCAAGTTTGCCACCGACATCCCGGACGAGGACCTGCGCGCCCTGTGCGCGAAGACCTACACGCTTGACGTCTACCGCAACGCCCGCGCGGGCGAAGCGGCGGCCGACATCACCCCGCTGCGCGTCCTCGAAGAGAACGAAGGAGGCAAGCTGATCCTGCAGGCCCTGTCGAACGGTCCGACCCTGGCCTTCAAGGACATGGCCATGCAGTTGCTCGGCAACCTGTTCGAGTACGCGCTGGCGAAGAACGACGACGCCCTGAACATCTTCGGCGCCACCTCGGGCGATACCGGCAGCGCCGCCGAATACGCGATGCGCGGCAAGCGCGGCGTGCGCGTGTTCATGCTGTCGCCGCACAAGAAGATGAGCGCCTTCCAGACCGCGCAGATGTTCAGCCTGCAGGACCCGAACATCTTCAACATCGCCGTCGAAGGCGTATTCGACGACTGCCAGGACCTGGTCAAGGCGGTCTCGAACGACCTGGCGTTCAAGGCCCGCCACAAGATCGGCACCGTCAACTCGATCAACTGGGCGCGCGTCGTGGCCCAGGTGGTGTACTACTTCCGCGGCTACCTGGCGGCCACGACGGACAACACCCAGAAAGTCTCGTTCACCGTCCCGTCGGGGAACTTCGGCAACATCTGCGCCGGCCACATCGCCCGCATGATGGGCCTGCCGATCGACCAGCTGGTGGCGGCCACCAACGAGAACGACGTGCTCGACGAATTCTTCCGCACCGGCGTGTACCGGGTGCGCAAGCCTGTTGAAACCTACCACACCAGCAGCCCCTCGATGGACATCTCGAAGGCCTCGAACTTCGAGCGCTTCGTGTACGAGCTGGTGGGCCGCGACGCCGAGCGCACCCGTCTGCTCTTCCGCAAGGTCGATACCCATGGCGGTTTCGACCTGTCGGGCGCGCCCGGCAGCGATGGCGACGAGTGGAAACTGGTGGGCCAGTACGGCTTCGCGTCGGGCAAGTCGACCCACCAGGATCGGCTGGCGACCATCCGCGACGTGTTCGACGACTACGGCATCACCATCGACACCCACACCGCCGACGGCGTCAAGGTCGCACGCGAACACATGCGGCCGGGTGTGCCGATGATCGTGCTGGAAACCGCGCTGGCCGCCAAGTTCAACGAGACCATCCTGGAAGCGCTGGGCACGGACGCCGAGCGTCCGGCCGGCTTCGAGGACATCGAGTCGCTGCCGCAGCGCTTCGTCGTCATGCGCCCCGACGTGGACGCCATGAAGGCCTATATCGCGGAGCACACCGGACTATGAAGGGTCACGCGATGAAGCCGCCGATGCTCTCCGTGCCTGATGCGCTGTCCCGACTGCTCGACGCGGCGCGCCCCGTCACGGACGTCGAAACGGTCCCGACCCTGGAAGCGAACGGCCGGGTGCTGGCCGAAGACCAGCGCGCCAGCATCGACGTGCCTTCCGCCGACAACACCCAGATGGACGGCTACGCGGTGCGCGCGGCGGACTGCGCGAGCGGCGGCGCCACCCTGCGCGTGGCCCAGCGCATCCCGGCGGGCAGTGTCGGCGCGCCACTGGCGCCCGGCACCGCCGCCCGCATCTTCACCGGCGCCCTGATTCCGCCGGGCGCCGATGCGGTCGTGATGCAGGAGCAGTGCGAGGCGCTGGGCGACAGCGTCACGGTGCGCCATGCGCCGCGTCCGGGCGAATGGATCCGCCGGACCGGCGAGGATGTCGCGGCCGGCGCGGTGATCCTGCCGGCCGGCACCCGCCTGCGCAGCCAGGAACTGGGGCTGGCCGCCTCGGTGGGCCTGGCCACGCTGAAGGTGGCGCGCCGGCTGCGCGTCGCGGTGTTCTTCACCGGCGACGAGCTGGCCATGCCGGGCGAGCCGCTGGCGCCGGGCGCCATCTACAACTCGAACCGCTTCACCTTGCGCGGCCTGCTGGAGAACTTCGGCTGCGCGTTCACCGACTACGGCATCGTGCCCGATTCCCTGGACGCCACCCGCGCCACGCTGCGCGAGGCGGCCCGCGATCACGACCTGATCATCACCTCGGGCGGCGTCTCGGTCGGCGAAGAAGACCATATCAAGCCCGCGGTCGAGGCCGAAGGGCGCCTGGACCTGTGGCAGATCGCGGTCAAGCCGGGCAAGCCGCTGGCCTTCGGCGAAGTCCGGCGCGACCTGGGACACGCAGTCGAGCACATGAGCGGCTCCGCGTTCTTCATCGGCCTGCCGGGCAATCCGGTGTCGAGCTTCGTCACCTTCCTGCTGTTCGTGCGGCCTTTCCTGCTGCGCCTGCAGGGCGCGCGCGGCCAGCTGGCGCCGCGCGCCTACATGATGCGCGCCGACTTCGCCTTGCCGAAGGCCGACCGCCGCAACGAGTTCCTGCGCGTGCGGGTCAACGCGGACGGTGGGCTCGACCTGTTCCCGAACCAGGGCTCGGGCGTGCTGACCTCGACGGTCTGGGGCGATGGGCTGGTCGACAATCCGCCGGGTCAGCCCATCCAGGAAGGCGATCTGGTGCGCTTCATTCCCTTCGCCGAACTCCAGCATTAGGATTGCCATGAAGATTACATTGCGCTATTTCGCCTCGGTGCGCGAACAGGTCGGCACCGGACAGGAAAGCCTGGCGTTGCCGGAAGACGTGACGACGGTGGCCGCGGTGCGCGCAGCGCTGGTCGCCCGCGGCGGCGCGTGGGCCGAGGCGCTGGGCCCGGAGCGCGCCGTGCGCACGGCCTGCCGGCAGGTGATGTGCGGGCCCGACACCGAGGTGAGCGATGGTGTCGAGGTGGCCTTCTTTCCGCCCGTGACGGGCGGCTAGGGCCGGCGGCGGGAGAGCCTGGCCGCCGGACCCGATCACCGCCGCGGGCAGCGCGTTCAGATCATCGCGATCGACTGCTCGGCCAGTTCCAGCAGCCTGGCGCAGTTGGCGCTGCGTTCGCCGTACTCGCGCCAGGCGCTGGTGCGCGCGAGTGCCTGCCACTGGCGCAGGGCGTCGCCGTTCATGTCGACAATCTGGGCGCCGGTCGACCGGTACAGGGCGGCCACGTTGGCGTCGTCCGCACGGGCGGCGTTCAGCGCGAAGGCTTCCAGCCCGGCGCCGACCGCCATGATCGCGGCCTGCTGTGGCTTGCTCATGCGGTCGAACACGGTGCGCGACATCATCAGGGGCTCGAACATGAACCAGTAGGCGCCGCCGCGCGCCGTGGTCAGGGCGCGGCTCGCTTCCTGCAGGCGGAACGAAATCAGCGAGGTCGACGAGGTCAGGGCCGCGTCGAGCGCGCCGCTCTTCATGGCCGCCTGGATCTCGTTGGACGGCATGTTGACCACGGTGGCGCCGGCGTCCGCCAGCAGCCGGTCCATCTCGTGCGAACCGCCGCGCACCTTCAGCCCCGCCACGTCTTCGGGGTGCAGGATCGGCTTGCCGCGCGAGGCGACGCCGCCGGCCTGCCAGATCCAGCTCACCACCACCAGGCCCTGCTCGAGCAGGATGCGGGTCAGCTCGCGCCCGACCGGGGCGTTCTTCCACGCGTAGCCTTGCTCGTAGGAGGTGACCAGGCCCGGCATCAGGCCGATGTTCGCTTCCGGGGCTTCCGCGCCGGCATACGACAGCGGCACCAGGGCCAGGTCCAGGCCGCCGCTGCGCAGCGCCCCGATCTGGGCGTTCGGGGCCATCAGGCGCGAGTCGGGATAGATCGTGAATTTCAGTCCGCCGCGGGTGCGCCGTTCGACGTCGGCCGCGAACATGCGGCACAAGCGGTCACGGAAATCGCCTTCGGCGATGCTGCCGCTGGGGAACTGGTGAGAGATCTTCAGGTTGTCTGGCTGCGCCCATGCGGACTGCATCCAGAGGGGGCTGGTCGCGATTGCGCCCAGCATCGTCCTACGGGACATCGCTGTCCTGTTCATTACCGACATACACATCCTCCAAGATGTTGAAACGGACTGCCTTCGCGAATCGTGGCCGCCTCGTCGAGCGGGAGGCCATCGTTCGTTGTAGCGGGTACAAGAATATTCCTGCCATATCTATTGTCAAGCAGAATCTTATAGATTTGGCACATAGTCCAACGTCAGGGCGGGAGTATGGGCCCGCCGCCCCGACGCCGTCTTGATGCAGTCTGGAGGAGGCTTGATTATCCTTTCGGGTCCGGATGCCGGCACATCGCGCACCGGGCGCCGCGTTCGGCGCGGTAGTAGCGCGAGCCGATGAAGATGGCGGCCGACACCACCGACCAGGCCAGCGATTCGCGCCAGCCGGTCGCGAAGGCTTCGCCGCGCAGGAACACGTCGACGGACGCCAGGAGGGCGAACATCGAGCTTGCCGCCAGCAGGTACTGGCCGCTCCAGTAGATCAGTCTTTGCATCGCATGCTCCCAGGGTCTACAGCTGCTCGAGGAAACGGCGGACGGCATCCGCCACCGCCTCCGGCTGGTCGATCATGGCGAAATGGCGGGCCTTGTCGATCGCTTCGACCTCCAGGCGCGGCGTTCCCGCCATCAGCTCCCGATAATACGCAAGCTTGTCGGCTGCGCGCATGTTGTTCAGGGCCGCGGCGTCGGGCGCGTAATAGGGCGCCAGCACCAGCACCGGCGCGCGAATGGCGGACAGCTGCGGGCGCAGGTCGCGCGCCAGCACCGCGCCGACATAGGCGGCGACGGCAGCCGGATCGCTGCGCGCGGTCAGCCGCGCCGCATCGTCGGCGCGGCCCATGTCGACCATGCCGATGCTGCGCATGTATTGCTGCTGCTGGGCGGCGAAGGCCGCGCCGTTCATGGCCGCCATGCGCTGGCGCATCGATTCGGCCAGCGCCGCGCGCTGTGCCGGGGGCGTGTCCTCGGTGCGCGGCATGACCGGCAGGCCGTCGATGCTGACCACGCCGCCGATGCGCTCCGGGAGCTGCTCGGCCAGGGCGAGCGCCAGGGTGCCGCCGAGGCTGTGCCCGACCAGCACCGGCTTGGCCAGCTTGCGCGCGGAGATCAAGCCGGCCAGCGCGGCGCGACTGGCCTCGAACGGGTCGCCGTCGACGGCCGGACGGCCGTCGAAGCCGGGCAGGGTGACCACGTACACGCTGTGGGTCGGTGCGAAGTCGCGCACCATCTGCTGCCACACCCAGCCGCCGGTGGACAGGCCCGGGATCAGGACCAGGGCGCGCGCGCCGCTGCCGTGGCGCTCGACCAGCATGCCCCCGATCTCGAAGCGTTCGGCGGGCGCGGGCGCGGCGGCGAAGCGGTTGGGCGCCTGCCGGGCCTGACCCTGCGGCGCCGCCTCGGCGGCGAAGGCCGGGGCGGCGCCGGGAAGGGCTGCGGCGAATACTGAGGCAAATGCTGCGGCAAATGCCGCGGCGAACTTCGAGGACGCTTTCATGCTGGCTCCTGGTCGGGGGTGAAGATCGATTCGATCGGTAACTGGAACAGTCTGGAAATGGCGAAAGCAAGGGGCAGGCTCGGGTCGTAGCGGCCGGTCTCGATCGCGTTGACGCTCTGGCGCGACACGTCGAGCATCTCGGCCAGCTCGGCCTGGCTCCACCCGCGCCCGGCGCGCAGGGTTCTGATGTGGTTGTTCATCGGTCGAGCAGCTTGCGCACCAGTTGCACCAGGGCGGTGGCGCCGCACAGCACGCACCACACGACGAACATCGACAGTTTCGGGTAGCCGGCGGTCTCGAGGAACCCGTAACTGAAGGTCAGGCCGGCGGTGATGGCGGCGGCCAGGGCGACGTTTTCCAGCAGGCGCATGCGCACGTATTCGTCGATCCGGCCGAAGTGACGCGCGATGGCCCACAGCGCCAGCGCAAAGCCGATCATCGGCGACAGCAAGACCAGGGTGCGCCCCAGGCCCTCGCCCATCGGACGCCCCCAGCGGATGGCGGCGAGCAGCAGCACCGTGTACAGCGCCAGCGCGCCCATCAGCTCGCGCATGTACGCCTTGCCGACCCGTTTTTCGTGCATGACATCCTCCGTGAAGTAAAGTATGCTTGACATCGTAGTCAAGGAAACTAGACATGTCAAGCTCCCTTTACATCGTCCCTGCATTTTTATGCAGGGCGCAAACTCGACTACAATGCCGCTCCTTCCCGTTCGCCGCATGCACCCATTCCCGATGACCCAGCAGCCCAGCCAACCCCACCGCGTCTCCGTGATCGGCGGCGGCCCCGCCGGCCTGATGGCGGCCGAAACCCTGGCCGCCGGCGGCGTGCAGGTGGACGTCTACGACGCCATGGCATCCAGCGGCCGCAAGTTCCTGCTGGCCGGGAAGGGCGGCATGAACATCACGCACTCCGAGCCGCTGCCGGCCTTCCTCCGGCGCTACGGTGCGCGCGAACCCGAGGTCGCGCGCTGGCTGGCCGATTTCGGGCCGCAGGCGCTGCGCGACTGGATCCATGGCCTTGGCATCGAGACCTTCGTCGGCAGTTCTGGGCGGGTGTTTCCGTGCGAAATGAAGGCGGCGCCGCTGTTGCGCGCCTGGCTGCACCGGCTGCGTGAAGCCGGGGTGCGCTTTCACATGCGGCATCGCTGGCTGGGCTGGCAGGACGGGCGCCTGCGCATCGCCGCGCCCGAGGGCGAGATCGGGGTAGAAGCCGATGCGACCGTGCTGGCCCTGGGCGGCGCCAGCTGGGCCAGGCTGGGTTCGGACGGCGCCTGGGTGCCGCTGCTGGCCGACAAGGCGGTGGAGGTGGCGCCCTTGCTACCGTCCAACTGCGGCTTCGACGTCGACTGGAGCGCGCACTTCAGCGACAGGCATGCGGGCGCGCCCCTGACCACGGTCGCCATCGGCTGGCGCGGGCTTGACGGCACGCTCGACAAGCGCCAGGGCCAGTTCGTGGTCACCCAAACGGGAATCGAGGGCAGCCTGGTGTATGCCGTCTCGGCGCCGCTGCGCGACCAGATCGCCCGCGACGGCAGCGCCACCATCTGGCTCGACCTGCTGCCCGACCTCGACCCCGCGCGGGTCGCGCGCGAAGTGGCGCGGCCGCGCGGCTCGCGCTCGATGTCGAGCCACCTGCAGGGCCGCCTGGGAATCAAGGGTGTCAAGGCCGGACTGCTGCACGAATGCCTGTCGAAACAGGATTACGCCGATCCGGACCGGCTGGCGGCCGCGCTCAAGGCGCTGCCGCTGGTGCTGCGCCGCCCGCGCCCGATCGACGAGGCGATCAGCAGCGCGGGCGGGGTGCGCTTCGACGCACTGGCGCCGGACAGCACCATGCTGCGCGCGCTGCCCGGCGTGTTCGTGGCGGGGGAAATGGTCGACTGGGAGGCGCCGACCGGCGGTTACCTGCTCACCGCCTGCTTCGGCAGCGGCCGCGCCGCCGGGCGCGACGCGCTGGCCTGGCTCGGGCTTACTCCGAAAAAGTGACCGCGCCGCTGCCGGTGCGGCTGACGCTGCGCTCGGCCGGATTGCCGACCACTTCGATATCGCCGCTGCCCGAGATCGAGGCCGCGACCTTCTCGCGCGCATGCACCGTGCTCCGGCCGGAACCGGTCTGGCTGACCTGGACGGTCTCGGCGCGCAGGTGGCGCGCATCGAGTTCGCCCGAGCCGCTGGCGTTGGCGTGCAGTTCGTGGGTGCTGCCGACGATGGTCATGTGTCCCGACCCGGTGAGCAGCGCGTCGAAGCGCGCGATGCCGGCGCCGCCGTTCAGGTCGAGTTCGCCATTGCCGCTGAGGGCCGCGTCCACCTCGCGAAAACGCCCGTTGAAGCGCAGGCTGCCGCGGCCTTCCATGCGCACTTCGATGCGTTCGCCCGAAAAACCGTTGACCGTGCTGTCGCCGCTGCCGTCCACCGTGACGCTGTCCAGGCCGGGCAGGACCAGGTCGACCTGGAGCGGGTGGCGGCGGCTCAGCACCATGCCGCGGATGCCGATGTGCAGGACGGCGCCGTCCGCGCTGATGTCGACATTGTCGAGCAGGCGGGTTTCGCCGCGCACCTTGAGCGAAGGCGTGGCGCCATAGCGCAGTGTCAGGTTGATCGGGCCCTCGAGGTCGACGGCCTTGACGCCGGCCGGCACTTCGCGCGTCTCGCTCGCCACCCGGCGGCCCTCGGCGGCCGCGGTCACGCCATTGGCGCGCAGCGCGGCGTAGCTCAGGCCGATCAGGACAAACGCCAGCAACAGCAGGCTGAACCCGACTTTCAGCAATGCCCGCATGGTTCAGGCTCCCTTCAGCAGCGACAGGTTCATGTTGAGGTAGCGCCGCAGTCCGACCAAGGTGTACCTGGTAATCACCAGCGACACCAGGAACAGCAGGATCCCGCCCAGCAGCATGGCCAGGCCGAACAGGGTCTGGGTGGTACGCGACTCGCCGTCCATGTCGGTGGTGATCTGGATGCCGGCATCGGCGACCTTCTCGGCGCGCCGGATCACCACCGAGGAAGCGGCCGCCTCGTCCGGGTCGTCCTGGGCGTCGGCGTCGGCGTCGGGCAGGCGATCCTCCTCGATATGGATGCCCTGCTGGCCGATCGAGACGCGGGTGCGCCCGTTCTCGATCCGTTCGCGGCGCTCGCCGGATTCGAGGACCTCGATCCGGTGCAGCGGATTGTTCAGGATCAGCTCGTTGGCGCCGGCCAGGCCGCTGGCCGTGATGGCGATGCCCGACACGTAGAAGCCGAGCGCGGTGCCGTAAACGGCCACCAGCAGCGAGGCGTACACGGCGGCGGGAATCGCCATGAACAGGTTGAAGACCAGCAGGCCGGCGCCGGCCACGACCATGCGCAGCGCATTCGCGGGCGACTTCTTGTCGTTGAACGCACTCAGGTGGGCGCTGGCGCGCAAGCTCACCGCCACCTTGCGCGGGTCGCCCAGCTCCTCGGCGATGCTCCTCTCGGTGCGTCCGGCCGCCATGCCGTCCACGAAACGCTGCTCGTACCAGGCCAGGGTCTTGGCCTGGGTGGCCGGCGGCAGGCCGCCCATGGCGCGCTTGAGCGCATCGAGATATTCCAGTTTGCCCATGTTGTGCGGTTCCTAGTGATGTGCGAGGACGGGAATCGCACCGATCGCCAGCGCGGTGGCCGGCGCCGAGCCGCCGATGAGTTCGGGCTGGACCAGCACGGCCGTGCTGGCCGCCACCAGCATGACCAGGGCCAGGGCGCGCACGCCGAGTCGGAAGTTACGCATGTTATTCAATCCGTCAGACCTGTTTCGATGCTATGAGCTTACGGAAGGGGACGCAGCCGCGCCATCACCGTGCGACAGGCTGCGTTTTTCGCGGGGCAGGGCGCGGTAGGCGCCGATAAGCTTCGCCGCCGCCAGGCCGCTGCGTACCGCGGTTTCCAGCGTGGCCGGGTAGTCGCTGGCGGTGTAGTCGCCCGCCAGCACCAGCCCCGGCAGGGGGGTAGCGCCCGCCGGCCGCGCCAGGTCCGGGGTGCAGGAGAAGGTCGCGCGCTTTTCCGTGATCACCCGCGACCAGCGCGGCGCCGCCAGCTCCGGCCGGCGCAGGTCCTGCGCCAGCTGGGCCGCGATGGCGGATGCGAGCGCATCCTGCTCGAGTGCGGCGGCCTCGCCGGCGGCGCTGACCACCACCGCGAGCAGCCCCGGCTGGGCGGCGTCGAGCTGGCCCCGATCGAAGACGAACTGGCCCCAGCGCCCGCCGGCCGGATCGTCCAGCAGCGCATGGAAGGGCAGGTCGAGGCGCACGGCCGGATCGTATTGCAGGTAGCAGGTGGCGATCGGTTCGTAGGCCAGGGCCGCCAGCTGCTGCGCGAGCGCCGGCGCGAGCGGTGCGATCAGGTCGGCCGATTGTGTCGCCGGGGTGGCCAGCACCACGGCGTCGACGTGCCGCGCGCCGTTCGAGAGCGTGAGCTGCCAGCCGCCTGCGGTGGCGGTGATGCCGGTGGCCTTGACCCCGGTCAGCACCTGGCCGCCATGTGCTTCGACGTAGCGCGCGGCGGCCTGTGGGAACAGGGCGCCCATGTCCATGCGCGGCAGCAGCATGTCCGAGGCGGCGCGGCGCTTGGCGCCGAGGCTGTCGCGCAGGACGGCCAGGAACACCTTGGCCGACGCGCGTTCCGGCGGGGTGTTCAGCGCCGCGATGCACAGCGGATGCCAGAGCAGGCGGTTCAGGCGCGGGGTCTGGTCGAAACGGGCCAGCAGTTCGGCGACCGTGCAGTCCTGGTACAGCACCCAGCCCATCCAGCGCGCGGTGGTGGTGAAGCGCGCCAGTGCGAGCTTGTCCTCGCGCGCCAGGCCCTTGGCGCGCAGCAGGGCGCCGAACAGGTGCAGCGGCGCGGGCCAGTGGGGGGCGAGGAAGTCCATGCCGCCGCTGCCCTCGGGATAGCGCATCTGCACCGGCAGGCGCAACAGGGCGGTCTCGGGGTCGATCCCGACCTGGCGCAGCAGGCCCAGGGTCTCGCCATAGGCGCCCAGCAGGATGTGCTGGCCGTTGTCGAGGGTGGTGCCCTTCAGTTCGCCCCCCAGCTCGACCGCGCGGGCCCGCCCGCCGAGACTGCGCGCGCTTTCCACCAGGCCGACCCGGACGCCGGCGGCGGCCAGCGCGACGGCGGCGGCGCAGCCGGCCCAGCCGCCGCCGACGACGGCGACCTCGAACCCGCCACTAGGTGCGGACATAGGTTTTCCAGGCCAGCCACAGCTTGCGCAGCGGCGTGAGCGAGATGCGCTGGTTCAGCACCTGGAAGTTCTCTCGCGCGATTTCATCGAGCAGGGTGCGGTAGATCGCCGCCATCATCAGCCCCGGGCGCTGGGCGCGCCGGTCTTCCTTCGGCAACAGGGCCAGCGCTTCGTCGTAGGTGCGCTGGGCGCGCTCGTTCTGGAAACGCATCAGCGCCTCGAACTTCTCGCCGTGGCGGAAATTCAGGATGTCGGCCGCCGTCACGTTGAACTGCTGCAGTTCGTTGACCGGGATGTAGATGCGGCCCTTGCGCGCGTCGTCGCCGACGTCGCGGATGATGTTGGTGAGCTGGAAGGCCAGGCCGAGCTTCTCGGCATAGGCCAGGGTCTGCGGGTTGCTGTAGCCGAAGATGCTGGCCGACAGGATGCCGACCACGCCCGCCGCCCGCCAGCAATACTTCTGCAGGCCGGGGAAGTCGAGGTAGCGGCTCTGGTCCAGGTCCATCTCCATGCCGTCGATGATCGCCTGCAGGTGCTGTTCTTCGAGCCGGTAGGCGGCGACGTGGGGCTGCAGCGCCTGGGTCACCGGGTGGGTCGGGCTGCCCTTGTACATGGTCGACACCTCGGTGCGCCACCAGGCCAGCTTGATGCGGGCGACCGAAGCGTCGGAGGTGTCGTCGACGGTATCGTCGACCTCGCGGCAGAAGGCGTACAGCGCGGTGATCGCGCGGCGGCGCTCGGGCGGCAGGAACAGGAAGCTGTAGTAGAAACTGGAGCCGCTTTGGACCGTCTTTTGCTGGCAGTATTCGTCGGGGGACATGTATTTATTCTTCGTTGCTGATGGCGTGGTATGCGCTGCGAATCCGCTATCTTAGCCGATGCGGCCACGGCGTAGGGTGGTCGGCTCTGCCGACCGCGCGTTCAATTCCCGCTCGTTTGGACGGATCGATTATTCTTCTGTTGGCTGAACCCGCCCGCCCTACGAAAAACGGATCACGATGCGTCACATCCGCAGGGCGCGCCAGCCGACCACGAGCCAGTCGGGCGGCGCCAGGGTCGGGCGGCGGCGGAACACGTCGTAGTCGGCGCGCTCGATCGCTTCCAGGATGCGCAGGCCGCCCTGCACCATGAGGCGCAGCTCCCAGCCGATCCGGCCGGGCAGGCGGTATGCCAGCGGGGCGCCGCCCAGCATCAGGGCGCGCGCCCGGTCGACCTCGAAGCGCATCAGCGCGCGCCAGGCCGGGGTCGCGGGGCTCGCCGCCAGTTCGGCCTCGCTCAGGCCATGGCGCTCGAGGTCTTCGAGCGGAAGGTAGATGCGACCCTTGGCCAGGTCGATCGCCACGTCCTGCCAGAAGTTGATGAGCTGCAGCGCGGTGCAGATCGCATCCGAATCGCGCAGGTTGCGCTCGTCCACGGCATCGTAGAGTTCCAGCATCAGGCGCCCGACCGGATTGGCCGAACGGCGGCAATAGTCGAGCAGGCGCGTGTAGTCGGCATAACGGCTGGTCACCACGTCCTGGCGGAAGGCCGACAGCAGGTCGTGCATCGGGCCGACCGGCAGCCGGAAATCGCGCACCACGCCGGCCAGGCGCGCAAACAGCGGGTCGGCCGGCACCAGGCCGCGCTCGATCGCCGCCAGTTCCTGCCCGTAGCGCTCCAGCTCGGCCAGCCGCGCGGGCGGCGCGGCATCGCCTTCGTCGGCGATATCGTCGGCGCTGCGCGCAAAGGCATAGATGGCCTCCACGGCCGGCACCAGGCGGCGCGGCAGCAGGAAGGAGGCAACCGGGAAGTTCTCGTAATGCTCGACTGGCATAGTTGACTGATGACTCTACTATCAGGTTCTCGTCTGTTTCGCTGATTATAATTGCTTGTTTACAAATGCCCTAACTTGGCAACTGGTTTGGCACATCACGCACAAGGGATCCACGTGTTCGCTTTTTCGACGTTCGCGCTCGCTGCTGGTGTTTCTCACCGGGCCGCTGGGCGTCGCGGGCGCGGCGCTGGCCGTGATTCCCCTGTCGCGCTCGGTGTTCCGGGGACCGATGGCGGTGGCGATCATGGGCGGGCTGCTGGTGGCGGCCGGGAGGGGCACGCCCTGAGCGGCGCCGGCGGCGCACTGCTTTACCCGGCTTTTCCCGGCCTTGCGAGGCATGTCCAATCTGCAGTGTTGTCGTTCGGCAACATATCCCGGCTTTTTGCGCCCCCTGAGAAATCGCAAATTGAATGGATGACGGGGCGGTGCTACCCTGCTTGCACCAAAATGCGGCGGAATCTGACGCGGCATATCTGCAGGGAGCGTAAGCGTTTTGTCAATTTCACCGTACCACGGCGCCGGCGGCGCCCCACGCGATGACGCGTACGGCCTGCAACAACTGCAAGCCGGACTGGCTGCGAGTGCGGCCCTGTCGCAGCGGCTCGGCGCAGGCGGCGGCCGCCCGCTCTGCGAACGTATCGGCGCGCTGCTGCACGAACTGACGCATGCCGAACACAGCTTCGTGGCGCTGCGCACCAGCGGCCCTCCCGAGGCGTGCGCCTACCTGCATCGTGCCGTGCCGCCCTTCGGTGCCGGCGACCTGGCCGACGCGGCCGAACGCCTGCTGGAGCGCCTGGGGCCGGGGACCATCGCCACCCGGACGGTGCGGGGCACGCGCTTTCTTGCCGCCGCCCTGACGGCAGACGGGATCGAAGTGCTGGGCGCGCTGTGCTTTGCCGTGCGCGACGGCAGTGCGGTCGACGCCGCGTTCGACACCGCGGCCCTGCTGCGGCTGGCGGAGCAGGGCGCACTGCGGCTGGCGGCGCAAGCGCGGGCAGGGCGGTCGGCAGGGCAGGCTGCCGGAGCCCGCGACTCCCGCGACCCGTGGCGCCTGCCCGAGGCCGGCACCGAGCTGGGCTTGCTGCGTACGCTGGTCGACAACATGCCCGACTATATCTACGCCAAGGACCGTAACGGGCGCTTCGTTTTCGCGAATCGCGCCGCCGCGATCGGTATCCTGGGCAGCTACGACCTGCCGGCCCTGATCGGCAAGTCCGACCTGGATTTCTATCCGCTTGCCTGCGGCCAGCGCTTCTTCACGGACGAGCAGACGATCATCCGCTCCGGCCAGCCGATCATCGACCAGGTCGAGGAGAACCTGAGCAAGGACGGCACGCTGCGTTATTTTTCGACCACCAAATTACCGTTCTACAATCAAGACGGCGCAGCGGCGGGTATCGTGGGGATCTCGCGCGACATCAGCGCGCGGGTCGGCGCCGACGAAGTCGCCCGGATCCGCGATCGTGCCGTCGAATCCAGCCAGGACGGGATCCTGATTACCAGCGCTGCCGGCGAGGATCATCCGGTGATCTACAGCAACCCTGCCTTCGAGCGCCTGACCGGCTTCGGGACGGCCGAGGCCAGGCGCTGCGGCATCGAACGCTTCCTGCGCGAGCCCATGCAGGCCGGCCCGGCCGGCGGTGGGCAGCAGCCGGCCGAGCGCGGCGCGCTGATTGCCGGCCACGGCCAGCAGCGGGTGTTGCGCTGCGTACGCAGGGACGGCTCGGCGTTCTGGTGCGAAGTGCGGCTGGCCACCATCTGTGCGCCCGACGGTCGCGCCACCCACCACGTGTTCACGTTCATCGACGTGACGGCCGCCCACGCCGCCGAGGCGGAACTGATTCAATTGGCCGGCCATGACGCGCTCACCGGCCTGCCCAACCGGCGCATGCTGATGGCGCGGCTGGACTCCGAACTCCATGCCGGCGCGGCCGGAAAGCCTGGGCTGGCGGTGGCGTTCATCGACCTGGACGGTCTCAAGCGCCTGAACGACGAGCACGGCCATGAGGCCGGCGATGTCCTGCTGCGCGCGGTTGCCGACCGGATATCGCGCCGGATTCGCAAGTCCGACATGATTGCACGTCTCGGTGGCGACGAGTTCGTGCTGGTCTCCCTGCACGGCGGCGGCGTCTGCAGTCCGGACGAGGTGCGCGAATTCCTGGGCAAGGTCATGGACGGCATCGCCCAGCCGCTGGCGGTGGCCGGGACGACCGTGATGCCGAGCTGCAGCATCGGCGTCAGTCTCTACGGTACGCACGGGGCCGATGGCGAGACGCTGCTCAGGCGCGCGGATGCCGCGATGTACAGCGCCAAGCGCTGCGGCCCCGGCCGCATCGCCTTCGCGGACGCGGCGTGAACCCCGGTCGCGCCGATATGGATGAGATGCCCGTGCCCGTATGGCTGAGTTGCACTCCTCGCACGCCTAGCAAAAAACGCCCAATAGTGTCAGAAAATCCAGTAAAATAATCGATTGAAGTTGTAGCCCCTAAACAGAGGAGTGCAGGGCGGCCGGTTTCACTGTCGGGCGCCCTTTGTTTTTGTGGCAAAAAATGCAATCCTGCGCGAGGATGGCGAAATTGGTAGACGCACCAGGTTTAGGTCCTGACGCCAGCAATGGTGTGGGGGTTCGAGTCCCCCTCCTCGCACCACGAATAATTATTTTTTTGGACGATTTTTATAATG
This sequence comes from Massilia sp. UMI-21, assembly GCA_015277795.1. Lineage (NCBI taxonomy): Bacteria > Pseudomonadati > Pseudomonadota > Betaproteobacteria > Burkholderiales > Oxalobacteraceae > Massilia > Massilia sp. UMI-21. The sequence goes on from CP063848.1 coordinate 2,760,174, forward strand.
GCAACTGCAGTCGAAACCCTGGGTAAACTCGAGCGTCGCTTGACGATCACTTTTCCGGTAGCTGACGTCCGTACGGAGGTCGAAAAGCGCCTCAAGAAGCAGGCCAAGACGGCAAAGGCCCCGGGCTTCCGCCCAGGTAAGGTGCCGCTCAAGATGGTCGCTGCGCAATACGGTTACCAGATCGAATCGGACGTGCTGAACGACAAGGTCGGCCGTGCGTTCAACGAAGCCGCCAACGAGAACCAGCTGCGCGTTGCCGGCTTCCCGAAAATCGAGCCGAAAGAGGACGCGCCGGAAGGCATGCTGGCTTTTGACGCGACTTTCGAAGTCTATCCGGACGTCGTGATCGGCGACCTGGCCAATGTCGACGTCGAGACCGTGACCGCCGACGTGAGCGACGCCGAAATCGACAAGACCATCGACATCCTGCGCAAGCAGCGCGTGCACTACCACACCAAGGGCGAAGCGGGCGAGCACGGCACCGGCGGCGAAGCCGTGGCAGCCAACGGCGACCGCGTCACCGTCGACTTCGTCGGCAAGATCGACGGCGAAGAGTTCGCCGGCGGCAAGGCCGAGAACTACGCTTTCGTGCTGGGCGAAGGCCGCATGCTGCCGGAATTCGAAGCCGCGACCGTGGGCCTGAAGGTCGGCGAGAGCAAGACCTTCCCGCTGCCTTTCCCTGAGGATTACCACGGCAAGGACGTGGCAGGCAAGACCGCCGAGTTCACCATCACCCTGAACAAGCTCGAGTGGGCCCACATGCCGGAAGTCGACGCGGAATTCGCCAAGTCGCTCGGTATCGAAGACGGCTCGATCGAGAAAATGCGCGAAGACATCAAGACCAACCTGCAGCGTGAAGTCAACGCCCGCATCAAGGCGCGCAACAAGGAAGCCGTGATGGATGCGCTGGTCGCAGCCACCGACCTGGAAGTGCCGAAGGCCATGATCCAGCAGGATTCGGAGCGCCTGGCCGAGATGACCCGCCAGGACATGATGCAGCGTGGCATGGACGTCAAGGCGATGCCATTCCCGGCCGAGATGTTCGCCGACAAGGCCGAGCGCCGCGTGCGCCTGGGCCTGATCCTCTCGCAACTGGTCTCGGATAACAACCTGCAGGCAACGCAAGAGCAGGTCAAGGCCCAGATCGAAGACTTCTCGCAGAGCTACGAAGATCCGAAAGAAGTCCTGAAGTACTACTACAGCGACCGCCGCCGCCTGGCCGAAGTGGAAGCGCTTGTATTGGAAGAAAACGTCGTTAACTATGTCCTCGGCAAGGCCAAGGTCGGCAGCAAGACCATCGCTTTCGATGAACTGATGGGCGGCAACCCACAGGGTTAAGCAATTTCCAACCCGAAAGGGTGGAATGTGGTTCAATCGTAGGGTGGGCAGGTCTCCTGCCCACGCGTTCACACCGTGTTGAAACTGCCCGCGCGGCTGTTTCATGGGGCTGCTTGAACGCGTGGGCGGCGAAGCCGCCCACCCTACGTGTCTGTGAGAACCGCACGCACCTGCTAAGATTGGATTTCTGAACCCCTATTTACAAGGAACGAGACAGGTATGATTCGTAATCCGGCATTGGATACCCAAGCACTCGGCCTCGTGCCGATGGTGGTCGAACAAAGCGGCCGCGGCGAGCGCGCCTATGACATCTACTCGCGCCTCCTCAAGGAGCGCGTCATTTTCCTGGTCGGCCCTGTCAATGACCAGATGGCCAACCTGATCGTGGCCCAGATGCTGTTCCTGGAAAGCGAGAATCCGGACAAGGACATTTCGCTCTACATCAACTCGCCGGGCGGTTCGGTCTCGGCGGGCCTGGCGATCTTCGACACGATGAACTTCATCAAGCCGGACGTCTCGACCCTGTGCACCGGCCTGGCCGCCTCGATGGGCGCCTTCCTGCTGGCCGCCGGCGCCAAGGGCAAGCGGTTCTCGCTGCCGAACTCGCGCGTGATGATCCACCAGCCGTCCGGCGGTTCGCAGGGCATGGCCTCGGACATCGAGATCCAGGCCAAGGAAATCCTGTACCTGCGCGAGCGCCTGGCGCGCATCATGGCCGATAACACCGGCCAGAGTATCGAGCAGATCCACAGGGACACCGACCGCGACCGCTTCATGTCGGCGGAAGAGGCGGTCGAGTACGGTATGATTGACCGTGTTCTGACCAACCGCGCATAAATCGCCAACACCAAGCCAACAAGGTGTTGCCAAAAAACGCCCGGGCGGATGCACGTTCGGGCGTTTCGTTTTTATTTCAGGTAGCATGTTCGTGTGCGCACTTGTTGCGTACCCGTATTGGCGATATATTCATTGCAATTAATTAAATTACCTGCCCATGTCTGACAAAAAATCCTCCAGCGGCGAAAAACTTCTGTACTGCTCGTTCTGCGGAAAGAGCCAGCACGAAGTCAAGAAGCTGATCGCGGGACCGTCGGTGTTCATCTGCGATGAATGCATCGACCTGTGCAACGACATCATCCGCGACGAGACTTCCAACGTCGAAGCGGTGGCGGGCGCCAAGTCCGACCTGCCGACGCCTCACGAAATCACCGAGCTGCTCGACCAGTACGTGATCGGCCAGCAGACGGCCAAGCGCATTCTGTCGGTGGCGGTGTACAACCACTACAAGCGCCTCAAACACCTGGGCAAGAAGGACGACGTCGAACTGGCCAAGAGCAACATCCTGCTCGTGGGCCCGACCGGTTCCGGCAAGACCCTGCTGGCCCAGACCCTGGCGCGCATGCTCAACGTCCCGTTCGTGATCGCCGACGCGACCACGCTGACCGAAGCCGGCTATGTCGGCGAAGACGTCGAGAACATCATCCAGAAGCTGTTGCAAAGTTGCAACTACGAAGTCGAGAAGGCCCAGCGCGGCATCGTCTACATCGACGAAATCGACAAGATCTCGCGCAAGTCCGACAATCCGTCGATCACCCGCGATGTCTCGGGCGAAGGCGTGCAGCAGGCGCTGCTCAAGCTCATCGAAGGCACGATGGCGTCGGTTCCGCCGCAGGGTGGCCGCAAGCATCCGAACCAGGATTTCGTCCAGATCGACACGACCAACATCATGTTCATCTGCGGCGGCGCGTTCGACGGCCTGGCCAAGATCATCCAGAACCGTTCCGAGAAGAGCGGCATCGGTTTCGCGGCCACGGTCAAGAGCCAGACCCAGCGTGCGGCAAGCGAGATCATGATGGACGCCGAACCCGAAGACCTGATCAAGTTCGGCCTGATTCCGGAACTGGTCGGCCGTCTGCCGGTGGTCGCCACCCTGAACGAGCTGACCGAAGAAGCCCTGATCCAGATCCTGATCGAGCCGAAGAATGCTTTGATTAAACAGTACACGAAGCTGCTTGAAATGGAAGGCGCCGAACTCGAAATACGTCCTGCGGCCTTGCACGCGATCGCCCGCAAGGCCCTGGCGCGCAAGACTGGCGCCCGCGGCCTGCGTTCGATCCTCGAGCATGCGCTGCTGGACGTGATGTATGAATTGCCGAGCCAGCAGAACGTGGTAAAAGTCGTGATCGATGAAAATACGATCACGAATGCAGCAAAACCTTTGCTTATTTACAGCGAATCGCCGAAAGCATCCGGCGAAAACTAAAAAAAGGCGCGCACTCTTGCCACAAAAGTCTTGCCCTACGGATTCTTGAAGGTACACTACTTCATAATAAGAAGCCGGCTTCAATCGAAAAGCCACTCGCCGGGGTATCCCTGCGGTGGCTTTTTCATTTTAAATCCGGGGTTTTATTGGAACGGCCATTGATATTCTTTTTACTTGTGGAAAATATTTACTGCGGCGCTCTTGAGATTTAGCGTTGCAAGGCCCAAGTTCTGCAACACGCTCTTTATAAGGTATGCCATGACAACTTCGAAATTAACCGAGCAAACGACGCTGCCTCTCTTGCCGTTGCGCGACGTGGTCGTGTTCCCGCATATGGTGATACCTCTGTTCGTCGGCCGTCCTAAATCCATCAAGGCGCTCGAAGCCGCCATGGAGCAAGGCAAGAGCATCATGCTGGCCGCCCAAAAAGCCGCCGCCAAGGACGAGCCGTCCGCCGCGGACATCTACGAGATCGGCTGCGTGGCCAATATCTTGCAAATGCTCAAGCTCCCGGACGGCACCGTGAAGGTGCTGGTCGAGGGCGCCCAGCGTGCGCGCATCGATCAGATTACCGATGGCGCCACCCACTTTACCGCCGAGCTGACCCCGGTCGCCTCGGAAATCGGCGACGACTCCGAAGTCGAGGCGATGCGCCGCGCCATCGTCCAGCAGTTCGACCAGTACGTCAAACTCAATAAAAAGATCCCGCCCGAGATCCTCGCTTCGCTGGCGGGCATCGACGACGCCGGCCGCCTGGCCGACACCGTTGCCGCGCACCTGCCGCTCAAGCTCGAGCAGAAGCAGGTGATCCTGGAGATCTTCAACGTCGCCAAGCGCCTCGAGCACCTGCTCGGCCAGCTGGAAGGCGAACTGGACATCCTGCAGGTCGAGAAGCGCATCCGTGGCCGCGTCAAGCGCCAGATGGAGAAGTCGCAGCGCGAGTACTACCTGAACGAACAGGTCAAGGCCATCCAGAAGGAGCTCGGCGAAGGCGAAGAGGGCGCCGACATCGAGGAGCTGGAGAAGAAGGTCATCGCCGCCAAGATGCCGAAAGAGGCCATGGAAAAGGCGCAGGCCGAGATCAAGAAGCTCAAGCTGATGTCGCCGATGTCGGCCGAAGCCACCGTCGTGCGCAACTACATCGACACCCTGGTGTCGCTGCCGTGGAAGAAGAAATCGAAGGTCACCATCGACCTCGAGAAGGCCCAGCAGGTGCTGGAAGCCGACCACTACGGCCTCGACAAGATCAAGGAACGCATCCTGGAGTACCTCGCGGTGCAGCAGCGCGTCGACAAGCTCAAGGCCCCGATCCTGTGCTTCGTCGGTCCTCCGGGCGTGGGCAAGACCTCGCTGGGCGAGTCGATCGCCCGCGCCACCAACCGCAAGTACGTGCGCATGGCACTGGGCGGCGTGCGCGACGAGGCCGAGATCCGCGGTCACCGCCGTACCTACATCGGCTCGATGCCGGGCAAGGTGCTGCAGTCGCTGGCCAAGGTCGGCGTGCGCAACCCGCTGTTCCTGCTCGACGAGATCGACAAGATGGGCGCCGACTTCCGCGGCGATCCGTCCTCGGCCCTGCTGGAGGTGCTCGACCCGGCGCAGAACCACACCTTCAGCGACCACTACGTCGAAGTCGATTTCGACCTGTCGGACGTGATGTTCGTGGCCACCTCGAACTCGTTCAACATTCCGCCGGCGCTGCTCGACCGGATGGAAGTGATCCGCCTGTCGGGTTACACCGAAGACGAGAAGACCAGCATCGCGCAGCGCTACCTGCTGCCGAAGCAGATCAAGAACAACGGCCTGAAGGAAGGCGAGATCAAGGTCGAGGAATCGGCGATCCGCGACATCATCCGCTACTACACCCGCGAAGCGGGCGTGCGTTCGCTCGAGCGCGAGATCTCCAAGATCTGCCGCAAGGTCGTCAAGATGCTGCTGCTGACCAAGGCCGAGAAACGGATCACCGTCAACGGCAAGAACCTGGACAAGTTCCTGGGCGTGCGCCGCTACGACTTCGGCGTGGCCGAGAAGGAAAACCAGATCGGCCAGGTGGTCGGCCTGGCCTGGACCGAGGTGGGCGGCGACCTGCTCACGATCGAAGCCGTCAACGTGCCGGGCAAGGGCGCCATCATCCGCACCGGCACCCTGGGCGACGTGATGAAGGAATCGATCGAGGCGGCCCGCACCGTGGTGCGCTCGCGCGCCCAGCGCTTCGGCATCAAGGCGGAAGCCTTCGAGAAGACCGACATCCACATCCACGTGCCGGAAGGCGCCACGCCCAAGGATGGTCCGTCCGCCGGCATCGGCATGACGACGGCGCTGGTGTCGGCCTTCACCGGCATCCCGGTGCGCGCCGACGTGGCGATGACCGGCGAGATCACGCTGCGCGGCGAAGTGCTGCCGATCGGCGGCCTGAAAGAGAAGCTGCTGGCGGCGCATCGCGGCGGCATCAAGACGGTGCTGATCCCGGAGCAGAACGTGAAGGACCTGGCCGACATCCCGGACAACGTCAAGAACAAGCTCGAGATCGTGCCGGTGCGCTGGATCGAGAAGGTGCTCGAGGTTGCGCTGGAGCGTCAGCCGGAACCGGTGGCGGACGTGGCGGCGGCACCCGTGGCCGTCAACCCGACCCCGGCTGCGGAAGGGTCGTCCGATGTGGTCAAGCACTGACCGCTTCGCGTGATCGATGAAACAGGCGCCGCGGCGCCTGTTTTGTTTTCGGCGCCCGCCGCGGCCGCGGATCGCACGCGGCGAGCGTGGCATTTGCCCACAACCGACCGCAGCCTCCAAGGATGTTGCTTGACAGACCAATGTTGCCCTTGTTTAATACGCCCTTGCACTTTTGCAGTAAGGCGCCGCGGCGTCCAACGAATACACGAGGGTTAGAGTGAACAAGACAGAACTGATCGAAGAAATCGCGAAGTCCGCGGACATTACCAAGGCTTCGGCCACGCGTGCTCTCGACGCGATGATCACGGCGGTGACCGAGTCCCTGAAGAAGAACGACAGCGTCACGCTGGTGGGTTTTGGCACCTTCACCGTGGGCGAGCGTGCGGCCCGTACCGGCCGCGATCCGCGTACCAAGGAACCGATCAAGATTGCAGCTGCAAAGGTTCCGAAATTTAAGGCTGGTAAAGCTCTGAAAGATGCTGTAAACTAATGCCTTCTCTGCAGTGACATGCAGGGAGCACTACCCGGAAAGGATGCGGTTCGGTGTTGCGGGCCTCTCGCAATCCAGCCTGCCGGGTAAGCGCTGAAGTGGTTATTGTTGGAGCGGTAGTTCAGTTGGTTAGAATACCGGCCTGTCACGCCGGGGGTCGCGGGTTCGAGCCCCGTCCGCTCCGCCAACATCCACCTCATAGTCTGGAGCGGTAGTTCAGTTGGTTAGAATACCGGCCTGTCACGCCGGGGGTCGCGGGTTCGAGCCCCGTCCGCTCCGCCAGAATTCGGTAGTACTTGGGCAGTTCGATCAGGGCTGTCTCGAGAAGAAGGGGCGAACGCGAGTTCGCCTTTTTTTTTAACCTGTGCTGTTAAAGCATTTTCAACCTTGAATGGCTGACCATGTTTGATTTTGTCCGTAACAACAAGCGTGTGATGCAGGGGCTGCTGCTCGTGCTGATCGTGCCGTCGTTCGTGTTCGTCGGTGTCGAAAGCTACCAGAGCCGCGGCGATGCCGCCGCCGGCGTGGCGACCGTGGCCGGCCAGAAGGTCACCCAGCAGGAATGGGAAGAAGCCCAGCGCCGCCAGATCGACCAGGCGCGCCAGATGATGGGCGCGCAGTTCGACCAGAAGATGTTCGAGACGCCGGAAGCCAAGCAGGCGATCCTCAACAACCTGGTGGCCGAACGCGCCATCAACGCCGAGATCGCCCGCACCAACATGACCGTGGGCGACGCCGCGCTGGCCAAGACCATCGGCGAACTGCAGGCCTTCCGCAAGCCGGACGGCAGCTTCGACATCGAGCAGTACAAGGCGGCCCTGGCCGCGCAGGGCATGACCCCGGCGATGTTCGACCAGCGCCTGCGCCGCGACCTGACGGTGCAGCAGCTGACCGGCGCGATCCAGGGCACCGCTTTCGCGCCGCGCAGCGTCACCCAGCGCCTGTCGGACATCAATGACCAGGAACGCGAAGTGCAGGAACTGCTGTTCCCGATCGCGCAATTCCTGCCGCAGGTGAAGGTCACCGACGCGATGGTCAAGGCGTATTACGACAAGAATGCCGCGCTGTTCACCATTCCCGAGCAGGTCAAGGCCGAATACGTCGTGTTCGACGCGGACGCCGTCGCCAGCCAGGTGCAGGTGAGCGACGCCGAGGTCACCGACTACTACAACAAGAACCTCAAGGCCTACACCACGCCGGAGCAGCGCACCGCCAGCCACATCCTGATCACCGCCGCGCGCGATGCCAAGCCGGCCGAGCAGGCTGCCGCCAAGGCCAAGGCCGAGGCAGTGCTCGCCGAGGTGCGCAAGAATCCCGGCAACTTCGCCGAGATCGCCAAGGCCCAATCGCAGGATCCGGGCTCGGCCCCGTCCGGCGGCGACCTCGGCGTCGTCGAGAAGGGCACCTACGGCAAGGCGATGGAAGACGCGATCTATGCGCTCAAGGAAGGCGAGGTCAGCGGCGTGGTGCAGTCGGAATACGGCTACCACATCATCAAGCTCACTTCGCTGAAAGCCGCCGAGCAGAAGCCCCTGGCCGCCGCAAAGGACGAGATCGCTGCCGACCTGAAGCGGCAGAAGCTGTCGAAGAAGTACTCGGAGATGGCCGAGACCTTCACCAACATGGTCTACGAGCAGTCGGAAAGCCTGAAGCCGGTGGCCGACAAGCTGGGCCTGAAGATCGAGACCGTCGACGGCCTGACCCGCAAGCCGAACCCGCAGCTGGGCCAGGCGCCGTTCAACAACGAGAAGTTCCTGGCCGCGATCTTCGGCGTCGACGCCGTCAAGAACAAGCGCAACACCGAAGCGGTCGAAGTGTCGCCGAGCGTGCTGGTCTCGGGCCGCGTGCTCGAGTTCAAGCCGGCCACCAAGCGCCCGCTGGCGGAAGTCGACGCCCAGATCCGCCAGCGCGTCACGCTGGAAGAAGCGGCCCGCCTGGCGCGCGCCGCCGGCGAGCAGAAGCTGGCCGCCGCCAAGGCATCCGGCGACGCCACCGGTTTCGGTGCAGCGACGGTCGTGACCCGCACCAAGGAACCGGGTATCAACACCACCGCGGCGATCGCGGTGCTGAAGGCGGACGTGAGCAAGCTGCCGGCCTACGTCGGCGTGGATGTGCCGGGCCAGGGCTATGGCGTGTACCGCATCAGCAAGGTCTCGCAGCCGGCCGCCCCGGACGCCGAGCGCCGCAAGCAGGAAGCGCAGCAGATCTCGGGCATCGTCGGCCAGGCCGAGTTGTATAACTTCGTCGAGGCGCTGAAGGCCAAGGCCAAGGCGAAGATCACGGTGCAGCCGTCCCAGCTCGGCGGCAAGAGCGAGTGATTCCAGGCTGAACGTTAAGGTCAGAGCAAGCCCGGCTGTGTGAGCAGCCGGGCTTAATGAGATGGTCCCCCTCCACCCTGCAAGATACTAATCTTGTGGGGTGAGTTCTTTCTGAATGGAGGCCATCATGCAAGACGTTACGCTCATCGGCATCGATCTCGGTAAGCACGGTTTTCACCTGCACGGACAGGATCGACACGGTAAGGCGCTGCTGCGCAGGAAGTTCGACCGCAAGCACCTGATCACCTTTCTCGCCAACTTCCCACCCTGTACGATCGTGATGGAAGCCTGCGCCGGCGCGCACTGGATGGCGCGGCAGCTGTCCGCACTCGGCCACAAGGCCAAACTCATCTCTCCGCAGTTCGTCAGGCCTTTCGTCAAGGGCAACAAAAACGACTTCATCGATGCCGAGGCGATCTGCGAAGCAGCCAGCCGTCCATCGATGCGTTTCGTGACACCCAAGACCGAAGCCCAGCAATGCCTGTCGGCCCTGCATCGGACGCGCGAGTCGTTGGTGCGCGCTCGGGTCAAGGCAATCAATCAGATCCATGGATTCCTGCTCGAATTCGGTATCGGCCTGCCCAAGGGCGCGGGCATTATCAAGCGGCTGCCTTCCGTGCTGGCAGAGCGCGCTCTGCCAGCACGGCTGGTGAGCCTGATTGAAAGACTGCGTGCCCATATTCAGTATCTGGACGAGCAGATCGACGAGCTCGAGAAGGATCTGGGCAGGCAACTGCAGGAAGACGATCTTGGACAGCGCTTGATGGCGATTCCTGGCGTCGGACCGATTACGGCGAGTGCTTTGTCGGCCGAAATGGGCGACGGCAAGCAATACAGCTGTGGACGCGATTTCGCTGCATCGCTTGGTTTGGTGCCTCAGCAGCACAGTACCGGCGGGCGAGCGAATCTGCTGGGCATCAGCAAACGCGGCGACAAGAATATCCGGCGCCTGCTGGTACAGTGCGCGCGGTCTTACATGCGCGGCTTGGACCGGCACACCGACCGCCTGGCGCAGTGGGCGCGTTCCATGCTGGGGCGACGCCATTCCAATGTCGTAGCCTGCGCGCTGGCGAACAAGCTCGCCCGCACAGCATGGGCCATGGCGGCACACCATACCGAATACAAAATGCAAGAGGCCGTCACATCGCTGTGACGGCCTCCCGAGCTTGCTGTACCTAAGGACCTACCTGGTTTTGCGACGCTGATACTGGATGACGTGAACGGCACACCGGCCTGACGGATAACCTGGCATAAAAATCGGCTCCTGAAGCCGCGGGTTTTTTTAGGACCCATCAGGCGCGAACTCTCATCGTGGCGCGGAGCAAGTCTCCAACATGACGCCGGATAGATTTGAGCAAGCCAACTACATCATACAAAAATCAGCTTGCAAAAAGGAGGGGGACCATAGATTTTGCTGTGTGGAGTGTGTTTCCCTGTTCTGGCCCGTCCGGTCCAGGGGAGTCGATCGGGGCGCGCTGTCAGCAGCGGTTGTAAACTGATACAGGCAGCGATTGAAAACTGATACACCATTTTGAGAAGATGGCCGCTTTGCGGAGCGGCCTTGAAACCCAAAGAGGTGTACGTGGAAATTCAACTCCTGAAGAGGCATGGGTTAAGCCTTCGGCAGATCGCCGCCGAGGTAGGCTGCGCAGTGAACACGGTACGCCGGCATCTGGCCCTGGAGGCCGTGCCGAAGTACGAACGCAAGGTCAAACGCCAGACGAAGCTGGCGCAATTCGAGCAGTACCTGAGAGATCGGCAGCAAGCCGCTCAGCCCGACGTGATTCCGGCCACCGTGCTGTACCGCGAGATCGCCGCTCGCGGCTACGAGGGCGGCATGAGCCAGTTGAGGGCCTTTCTGCGCACCTTGCGCCCGGCGCCTCCAGCCGACCCGGTGGTGCGTTTCGAGACGGCGATGGGCGAGCAGCTGCAGGTGGACTGGGTCGAATTCCGTAAAGGCAGCGCACCCTTGCACGCGTTCTGCGCGACGCTCGGCTTTAGCCGGGCGAGCTACGTGGAGTTCGTCAGCAACATGAAGGTGGAGACCCTGATCGCTTGCCACGAGCGCGCCTTTGCGGCGTTCGGTGGCGTGACGCGGCGGGTCCTGTACGACAACATGAAGACGGTGGTGCTGGAACGCGATGCGTACGGCGAAGGCGAGCACCGCTTCCACGCCGGCTTCCTGGACTACGCCAGGCATAGCGGTTTCGTGATCAAGCTGTGCCAGCCGTACCGGGCCAAGACCAAGGGCAAGGTCGAACGATTCAACGGCTACCTGCGTCGTTCGTTCTACGTGCCGCTGGCGAGCCGGCTCGCGCAGAGCGGCCAGAAGCTCGACGTCGTGACGGCCAACGTGGAAGTGGCCCACTGGTTGCGCGACGTGGCCAATGCGCGCATCCACGGAACAACCGGAGAGCCGCCAGCCGAAGCATTGAAGCGGGAGGTGGAGCACCTGCAAGCGCTACCGGCACCGTGGCGGGCGGACATCGCGGCAGCCAGGCCGCAAACGAGTACTGCAGCACCTGCGGCGCCGCGGCCGGCGGCGGTGGTGGAGCGGATCGCGCAACCGTCTCCAGTACAGCATCCGCTACAGGTGTACGACGCGCTGCTGGTGCGGGTTACTGAAGGGGTGGCGGCATGAACCTGCAGCATGAGCGTATCGCGGCGTTGTGCGAGAGCCTGAACCTGCCGTTCGTGGCACAGGGCTATGGCGCCGCAACCCAGAAGGCGGCGAAGCAGGAGATGGCCTACAGCGACTTCCTGGAGGGGCTCTTGAGGGAAGAAGCCGCCGGACGCAACGTACGCAAGCAGAGCATGATGACCAGGCTGGCCGGGTTCCCGGCAGTGAAGACGCTGGACGAGTTCAACTATGACTTCGCCAAAGGCGTCAAGCGCAGCCAGGTCGAGGAACTGGCCGGCCTGGGCTTCGTTGAACGGCATGAAAACGTGGTGCTGGTCGGGCCCAGCGGCGTAGGCAAGACGCACCTGGCAATGGCACTGGGCTACAAGGCCACGCAGGCAGGCATCAAGACGCGCTTCACGACGGCGGCCGACTTGATGTTGGCGTTGTCGACGGCGCATACGCAGAACAATCTGAAAGCGGTGATGCACCGCGCGATCAAGGCGTATCGGCTCTTGATCATCGACGAGATCGGCTATTTACCGATGAACCGGGAACAGGCCAACCTGTTCTTCCAGGTGATCGCGGCCCTGTATGAGCGTAGCAGCCTGATCGTGACCAGCAACCTGCCGTTCGGGCAGTGGGACACGACCTTCGCGCAGGACACGACGCTGACCGCGGCCCTGCTCGACCGGCTGCTGCACCACGCGCACATCGTGCCGATTGCAGGGGAAAGCTACCGGCTGAAGCACCAGCGCCAGGCCGGGATGATGAGGGGGAGCGATGTTGCAGAAGTTGGCTGAACGCGGACGGTGTTCGGCAACGGCGGTGTATCAGTTTTAAATCGCTGGCACGACGAAATCTGTATCAGTTTTCAATCGCCGTTGACACGCGCGATGGTTCATGACGGTTTCCTCGGCGACAAACTGCTATGCTGAGTTGGACGGCCGGGTTCGGCCAAGAGCGGACGTCTACACATTAAAATTGAGGCGAAATGGACCTACCCATGAGAGATGCTGACGAAGCGTCCCAGCTGGTAATCGAACTTGCATCAGTGCTCATCAAAACGATGCAGTCAATGGAGAAGCCATGGCTGCGTGCCTTCGTGCGCTTCGAAATGACTAGCTCAAGTAACTGGGGATGCAACGGTTCCTACGAGACGCCTGTTGGGGTGCTGTTGTTTGACCCAGTTGACGATGGCAGAGACCTTTTTGCGGCTGTTAACGACCTAGGGCCTAGGCTACGACAGGCCGCGTCCACGCCTGAGAGAGAAGTCCTTGTTTTTCTTGTAGTTGTAGACAGTGAATTCAACTACAAAATTGACTTTGAAAGCCAGGACTTAGAGCGCTGGAAAATAACTAAGCGTAACGGGGCATCGGGCATTCCTGCGGGGCTTAGCCGACGATTTACAGGCCAGCTCTAGCCGAGGTGGCCGTTGACAGAGCAGCTTGTCCAGGTCCGCTATGGGTCCAGCCTGTGTAAAAACTCATTAACTGGATCCGTAAGCCGGATAGTACGGCTCACGGCCTATCCAAAAGCTTATAGAAGCGCCATAGCCTTGGCCGCCCCGTTTTCCAGTCCTCGGCAAGACCAGCAGCAAGAACGCTCCAAACAGCCCGATTGGCGGCAGAAAACGGGCATACGCCCTAATCGCCGCCAGCATTCCCTGCATGCCAAGCAGCGCGAGCAAACGACTAAAGTTGTAAGCCAGCACATGCAAGCTCATTTCGATCTTCACACGTTCCAGGCCTTTCGTTAGAAAGTGTGTGGATCCCATCCATGCCTTGATCGTGGCATAGGGATGCTCGACGGTTGAACGCCGGATGCGCATGGCGTCGGGCGTCTGTTCAAGACGTGCCTGCATGTCGTCGAGCACATCCTGATGTTCCCAGCGCGTCACGCGCCGCTGAGTGCTCGGCGTGCACTTGTCCTTGAGCGGGCAGCCCTTGCAGTTCGAGCTCCAGTAGCGGTGATTCGTCATGCCTTTTTCGACGCTGGAAAATCGCCATATCAAGGCTTCGCCAGCCGGGCAGCGGTACTCGTTCTTTTCGGAATCGTAGATGAAGTCGGCCTTGTCGAACCGGCCATCGGCCTTGGCCCCGGAAGTTTTCGTAGGCGGCACCAAAGCACGTATGCCCGCCTCATGACAGGCCAGGATTTCCTCGCCCTTGAAGTAGCCTCGGTCGGCAATCGCTGTCAACGTCGCCGTACCGATCGCTGCGCGGGCCTTCTTGGCCATGCCGGACAATTGATCGCGGTCGCTGCCATTGTTAGTGACCTCGTGCTCGACAATCAAATGGTGTTTGGCATCGACCGCTGTTTGCACGTTATAGCCAACGATGCCTGAGCCGCGCGTCATCATCGAGCGAGAATCCGGATCGGTGAGCGAGATCTGCGTTTCTCCAGTCTTTTCCAGCTTCGCTTCGATTTCCTTGAGCGTAGCCATTTGTGATTTCAACGCTGCGATCTTGTCGTTCAGGCGAACGCTTTTCGCTTGTGCAGTAGCCGGCTCCTGCCGGTCTGCCGTGTCGAGTTCTGTCAGGTAGCGGCTGATGTTCGCTTCGATCTCCGTCATCCTGCGCTTGAGCTTGGCGTCAGTGAAGTTGCGGTCGCTGCTGTTGACGGCCTTGAACTTGCTGCCGTCGATCGCCACCACTGCATCCGAGAACAGATCCAGCTGCTGGCACAAGACGACGAACTGCCTGCAGACATTACGAATGGCTTTGCCGTTGTCCTTGCGGAAGTTCGCTATCGTCTTGAAGTCCGGGGTCAGGCGCCTGGTCAGCCACATCAGCTCGACGTTGCGCTGCGCTTCGCGCTCGAGCCTGCGGCTCGACTGGATGCGGTTCAGGTAGCCGTAGATGTAGAGCTTGAGTAGTACAGCCGGGTGGTACGCTGGCCTGCCAGTCTTTGCAGGTATCACCCGCGCAAAACCCAGACTGGCCAGGTCAAGCTCATCGACGAATACGTCGACCACCCGAACCGGGTTGTTTTCGGTGACGTAGTCATCCAGGTGCTCTGGCAGTAGCGTGCCTTGCCCACGGTCTTCGCCTTCGATAAAGCGCTTCATTTAACACCCCGGTGATGAGATACTCCCTCAACGTTAACCCAGCCGGGTTCGTTTACACGGTCCTGTGTTTTTACACAGGCTGGGCCAGAAGCGGACCTTGGAAATTTTGAGTGAGGCGTCAATGACCACCTTGAAAGCAGCCTACGACGCTATCAAGAACGATGACATTAGAACATTAACCGTCTTGCTCGATAGCGAGCCAGAACTGGTCCAGGCAATGACGCCGTTTGGCTCAATCATGCACGTCGCTGCCGGGGTAGGTAACGAGTTAATGCTCGATCTTCTCGTCAAACGTGGAGCTGATCTTGAGTCTCGCGGTGGTACTTTCGGTGGCACAGCATTGAACTATGCTGCGTCTAAAGCTCAACTCGGAGCAGTACGCTTCCTGCTGAGGCGAGGCGCACAAATGGATGTAAGTGAGCCTGAGCGGAACCCACTTTTTAGCGCCGTTCAAAGCGGCAGCCTGGATATTGCTAAACTGCTGATTGAACACGGCATTGATGCCACGGTCGCATACACAGGCAAATCGATGAAGAATATGGATGCCCTCGCGTTTGCACTCGAGATGGGGCAAATGAAGATCGCCTATTTCTTGCGCACTCGCCTACTAGGTGTCTGACATACATAGAATTGGTGGGCACGTCCGCTTTGGGTCGAAATTCGCCGTACACTGGACGGCGCAGATCGGTTAAAAGCAGACTAAGCGAGGAGTCGCTTTGATAGCGGCAGTCGAAATAAGCGGAGCAGCTTTATGAGTAAAAACGAAGTGTTTAGGCGAGAAACCACGGCCCGTGCTGCTATCAAGCAGTCTCTTGGAACAGGTAAAGATGAATCAAGTGCGGGCCTGTTCGCATCCCACCACCTGAAAGAGCTGGAGGGCGAGTATTGGCAGAAGCATCTTGGCACAAGCAGTCCGGAACCGATTCGAATCCTCGACATCCTCGAGTTGCGCTCGCACTGGGGAGCAGACGATGATGATGGTTTGGATATCTTCGACTTTACTCTTCCGGATGACGTCACGGACTACGTGATCAGCGTTCGCTTCGATGAGACTGGAGAAGTTGAAGAGATATCGATGGAAAGTTAGTGCCATTCGAGCAATGTCTGCTCTGGGTTAGACAGGCCAGGCTCGCAGACTCAGTCCGAGCATCTGGATGGCGGCCGGTTCCGTAGACAGACCGATGCCATGGCCCTGGCACCACGTCTGCACACCTGCGGCCGCTGATAGCAGCCCACCCGCCGGTCCATCACGCCTCCGATAGGACTCAAGCCGCATGCAGACGGCGCGCCGCCGCCACGAAATCCGCTTCCGCGATATCCCGCAACTCCAGCACCTCCGCCTTCGGGAACTGCACGAAATTGCGGTCGATCGAACGCAGGTAGGCCGGGTCGTAGTGCTCCTGCAGCAGCTGGCCCACCAGCTCCGGCATGGCGCCGCTGTTGGCCATGTCGCGCCAGGACTTGATCTTCTCGTTGCCGTGCAGCTGCGCCAGGTGCGCCAGCTGGCCGGTGAGCGCCTCCGGGTTCCGGCAGAAGTGCGCGTAGTCTTCCATCAGCAGCCGCACCCGGTTCTCGTGCGACAGCGAAACCGAGATGCAGCTGGCGGCGCGCATGCGCTCCATTACCGCGTCCGGCACGCGCAGGTTGCCCACCTTCTTGCTCTCCGATTCGACGAACACCGGCCGCGAGGGGTCGAAGTGGCGCAGCTTGTTCCAGATGCGGCTTTCGAACATCTTTTGGGTCGGTTGCGGCTCGTCCGGCAGGTGGCCCAGCACCGAGCCGCGGTGCGCGGCCAGGCGCTCCAGGTCGAGCACCTGCGCGCCGATGCGCTCGAGCGTTTCCAGCAGCCGGCTCTTGCCGCTGCCGGTGGTGCCGCACACCACGCGCAGGTCCAGCGCCGGCGGGTTTTCCAGCGCGCTTGCCACGTGCGCGCGGTAGGCCTTGTAGCCGCCGTCGAGCTGGATGGCCGGCCAGCCGATCTTGGCCAGGATGTGCGCCATCGAGCCGCTTCGGTTGCCGCCGCGCCAGCAGTAGACCAGCGGCTTCCAGTCGCGCGGCTTGTCCGCCCACAGGGTCTCGATATGGCGTGCGATGTTGGCCGCCACCAGCGGCGCGCCGACCTTCTTCGCTTCGAAGGCGCCGACCTGCTTGTACAGGGTGCCCACGCGCACGCGCTGCGCATCGTCCAGCACCGGCGCGTTGATGGCGCCGGGGATGCGGTCGAGCGCGTATTCCGACTCGCTGCGCGCGTCGATGATGGTGTCGAAGGTATCGAGTTCCGGAAGGATCTCGGCGAAGCTCTGGACGGCAGGGTATTTCATTATTCTTTCACGAGCGGCGCGAATTTCGGCCAGATATTGTTGAGGATGATGGGATGGGCGGCGGCCAGCGGATGCAGGCGGTCCTGCTGGAACAGCGCCGGCTTGTCCGCCACGCCTTCCAGCATGAAGGGCACCAGGGGCGACTTGGTGTCGCTGGCAAGCTTCTTGTACATGTTGAAGAAGCTTTCGGTATAGGCGCGGCCGTAGTTGGGCGGCATGCGCATTCCCACCAGCACCACCTTGGCGTGCTTCTGCTGCGCCATGTTCACCATCGCGCGCAGGTTGCCTTCGGCCGCCGCCACCGGCAGGCCGCGCAGGCCGTCGTTGGCGCCGAGTGCAAGCACGACGACGTCGGGCCGGTGCTGCTCCAGCAGGGCGGGGAGGCGGGTGCGCCCGCCGATGGTGGTCTCGCCGCTGATGCTGGCATTGACCACCTTGGCCGGCAGCTTCTTCGATGCGAGTTTCTGTTCGAGCAGGGCGACCCAGCCGCTGCCGCGCGTGATGCCGTATTCCGCCGATAGGCTGTCGCCCACCACGAGCACGGTTTTTGGTGCAGAATAGGCGTTCGCCGATGCGGCCAGCATCCAGCAGGTCAGGATCGAAGCAAGGACAGTCAACTTCTTAAGAAAATTTAGCATGCGTGATCACCCCGAGGCGTACAAGAACGGTCCAGCCAATGAAACGGTCAGGACGCCGGCGATTGCCGTCAGCGGCCTGTCGAAGCGGGTGGCGGACGCCAGTGGCGAGCTCACCATCCTGCAAAACATCGATTTTACCGTGCAACCGGCCGAGACGCTCGCGCTTGTCGGCGCTTCCGGCTCCGGCAAGTCGACACTGCTGGGCCTGCTTGCCGGCCTCGACACGCCCTCGAGCGGCACCGTGGTGCTCGATGGCACCGATATCTTCGCGCTCGACGAGGACGGCCGCGCCGCTTTCCGCAAGGCGAAACTGGGCTTCGTGTTCCAGTCTTTCCAGTTGCTGGCCCACCTGAATGCGCTGGAAAACGTGATGTTGCCGCTGGAACTGCGCGGCGACAAGGAGGCACGGGCAAAAGCCGAGGCCATGCTGGGCCGGGTAGGCCTGTCGAGCCGCCTGCGTCACTATCCCAAATACCTGTCCGGCGGCGAGCAGCAGCGCGTCGCACTGGCGCGCGCTTTTGTCACCGAGCCGCCGCTGCTGTTCGCGGACGAGCCGACCGGCAGCCTCGATGCCGCTACCGGCGAATCGATTATTCAGTTGATGTTCGAGCTGAACCGCGAGCGCGGGTCGACCCTGGTGCTGGTGACGCACGACCCGGCGATGGCGGCTCGCTGTGGGCGCACGCTCACCATCGCTGCCGGGCGCCTGGCCTGAGCGAATTCGCTAAGGTGGTTCGGAGCGCGTAGCCGGCTGCGCGTTCAAGCAGCGTGTGAGTGGACGAGTCGCGTCTGTTCACCGTGTATTTGAACGCGCGGGCGGCGAAGCCGCCCACCCTACGTCAAACCTTTTCATTAACTAGCTTGTTCACCACCGCGCGCGCCGCCGCCGGCAGTTCGCCGGCCGTCATGCCGATCGGGCCGACGCCGTGGGCCACCAGCAGGTCGGCCGCGGCGCCATGGATCCAGGCGCCGCCGGCGGCCGCTTCCCAGGCCGGCCAGCCTTGTCCCAGGAGTGCCCCGCAAATCCCCGACAGCACGTCGCCGCTGCCCGCCGTGGCCAGGCCCGCATTGCCGGTCGGGTTGACCAGGAGGGCGCCGTCCGGGCGGGCGACGATCGATCCCGATCCTTTCAGGATGACCACGGCATTGCTGCGCAGCGCCAGTTCGCGCGCGGCTGCCAGGCGGTCAGACTGGATCACCGCGGCCGTCATGCCCAGCAGGCGCGCGGCTTCGAGCGGATGCGGGGTGAGTACCGACGGCGCCTTGCGCGCGGCCAGCCGCCCCAGCAGCTCCGGACTGGCGCCGATCAGGTTGATGGCGTCGGCATCGATCACCAGCGGGCTGTCGCTGTCCAGCGCCTTCGCCAGCAGGCGCATCGCGGCGGCCGAGCCGCCCATGCCGGGGCCGATCACCAGGGTGCGGCGCGCGAAGTCAAGGTTGGCGGCAAGGCGGAACATGATCTCGGGCTGGACGCTGTCGTAGGCCGGCCCGGCGTCCAGCATGGCGACGAAAGTGCGCCCCGCGCCCGCATGCATGGCGCCGCGCGCGGCCAGCACCGGCGCGCCGGCCATGCCGTGGGCGCCGCCGATGATGGCGACGTCGCCGAAACTGCCCTTGTGGGTGTTCTGGCGGCGCGCGCGCAGGTGCTGCGCGAACGCCTCGGCCGTGCCGAGGCGGGCCGCGGGGGCGGGCAGCAGCGCGGGGTCGACGCCGAGCGGCTCGACCCGCACCTGGCCCGCATGGTCGCGCCCATCGGCCGTGTGCAGCCCGGGTTTGTCGCCCAGGAAGCTGATGGTGTGGGTGGCGCGCACCGCGACGCCGTCGGGGCCGACGACGGCGCCGGTGTCGGCATCCAGGCCGCTGGGTACGTCCAGCGCCAGCACCGGGCAGCGCAGGCTGTCGAGCGCGGCCACCAGCTCGCGGTACTCGCCCGCCAGGGGGCGGGTCAGCCCGATGCCGAACAGGCCGTCCACCACCAGGCCCCATTGCGCGTCCGGCGGCAGCATGTCGATGAAGCCGACCGTGCCGGCACGCGCGCGTTCGTGGGCGCTCGCGGCTTCGTCGGTGGTCTCGTGCTGGCCCGGCGGGTAGAGCACGGTGGCGTCGACGCCGGCATCGGCCAGCACGGCCGCCATCTCCAGCGCGTCGCCGCCATTGTTGCCCGGGCCGGCCAGCAGCAGCACCGGCAGGTCGCGCTTCTCGCCCAGCAGTTCGAGCGCGAAGCGGGCCGCGGCTTCGCCGGCGCGCCGCATCAGGGTGCCGGGCGGCAGCCCGGCACAGGCCCCGGCGTCGATCTCGCGCAGTTGCGCGACGGTGTACAGGGCCTGCTGTGGTGGGGTTCGCTTGGTGTCCATGATCGTATTGTCATCCATTTTTGCGAAAGCCGGTGCGCGCCCGGACTACAATAGGCGTTTCGAGTCACGCGGCAGGGAGTCATGCATGGACTGGCAGTTCTGGATCGATCGAGGCGGCACCTTCACCGACATCGTGGCGCGCAGGCCCGACGGGCAACTGGTCACCCACAAGCTGCTCTCCGAGAACCCCGAGCAGTACCGTGACGCGGCCGTGGCCGGCATCCGCCACCTGCTCGGCGTGGCGAGCGGCGCGCCGGTTCCTGCGGGACGGGTAGAGGCGGTCAAGATGGGTACCACGGTCGCCACCAATGCGCTGCTCGAACGCAAGGGCGAGGCGACCCTGCTGGCGATCACCCGGGGTTTCCGCGACGCGCTGCGCATCGCCTACCAGAACCGTCCGCGCCTGTTCGACCGCCACATCGTGCTGCCGGAACTGCTGTACGCGGAAGTGGTCGAGATCGACGAGCGCATCGGCGCGCACGGCGACATCGTGCAGCCGCTCGACGAAGCCGCCGCCCGCGCGCAGCTTCAGCAGGCCTACACGGGCGGCCTGCGTTCGATCGCCATCGTCTTCATGCACGGCTACCGCTACACGGCGCACGAGGCCGCGGTCGCCCGCATCGCACGCGAGATCGGCTTCACCCAGGTGTCCAGCTCGCACGAGGTCAGCCCGCTCATGAAGCTGGTGGCGCGCGGCGACACCACCGTGGTCGACGCCTACCTGTCGCCGATCTTGCGCCGCTACGTCGACCAGGTCGCCGGCGAGCTGCCGGGCGTGAACCTGCAGTTCATGCAGTCCAGCGGCGGGCTGACCGATGCGCGCGCCTTCCAGGGCAAGGACAGCATCCTGTCCGGGCCGGCCGGCGGCATCGTCGGCATGGTGCGCGCCAGCCGCCTGGCCGGCTTCGAGCGCGTGATCGGCTTCGACATGGGCGGCACCTCGACCGACGTGTCGCATTTCGCGGGCGAGCATGACTCGGATTATGAGCGGGTGTTCGAAACCCAGGTGGCCGGCGTGCGCATGCGCGCGCCGATGATGAGCATCCATACGGTGGCGGCGGGCGGCGGCTCGATCCTGCACTTCGACGGCGCCCGCTACCGCGTCGGGCCGGACAGCGCCGGCGCCAACCCTGGCCCGGCCAGCTACCGCCGCGGCGGTCCGCTGGCGGTCACCGACTGCAACCTCATGCTGGGCAAGATCCAGCCCCGGCATTTTCCGCGCCTGTTCGGCGCAGGCGGCGACCAGCCACTCGACCTGGAGGCGGTGCGCGCCGGCTTCGCCGCGATGGCCGAACAGATCGGCGCGGCCACCGCCAGCACGCCCGCGCCCGAGGAAGTGGCCGAGGGCTTCATCGAGATCGCGGTCGGCAACATGGCCAATGCGATCAAGCAGATCTCGGTGCAGCGCGGCCACGACGTGACCGACTACGCGCTCACCAGCTTCGGCGGCGCCGGCGGCCAGCACGCCTGCCTGGTGGCCGACGCACTCGGCATGAAGACGGTGTTCATCCACGCGCTGGCCGGCGTCTTGTCGGCCTACGGCATGGGCCTGGCCGACCAGACCGCGATGCGCGAGCAGGCGGTCGAGCTGCGCCTGCAGGAGGCCGGCAGCGAGGCGCTGGCCGTGCGCCTGGACACGCTCGGCGCCCAGGCGCGCGGCCAGTTGCTGGAGCAGGGCGTCGACCCTGGCCGCATCGAACTGGTGCAACGCGTGCACCTGCGCTACGAGGGTACCGATTCGGCCATCGTGGTGCCGTTCAACGCGGTGGAGGTCATGCAGGCCGCGTTCGAACAGGCATACAAGCGCCGCTATTCCTTCCTGATGCCCGCGCGCGCGCTGGTGGTGGAGGCGGTGTCGGTGGAAGCCATCGGCCGCTCGGACGTACCGCAGGAGTCGGCGGCACTGGCCGGCTCGGGCGGCGCGCAGCCGGCGCCGGATGAAACGGTGCGCATGTTCAGCGGCGGCGCCTGGGTTGACACCGGCGTGTTCCTGCGCGAGGCCGTCAAGCCGGGCGACCAGGTACGCGGGCCGGCCATCATCGCCGAAGCGAATGCCACCACGGTGGTCGAACCGGGCTGGCAGGCCGAGGTCACGCCGCACAATCACCTGGTGCTCAGGCGGGTCGAGGCCTTGCCCGAGCGGCGCGCGATCGGCACCACGGCCGACCCGGTCATGCTCGAGATCTTCAACAAGCTGTTCATGTCGATCGCCGAGCAGATGGGCCTGCGCCTGCAGAACACGGCCTATTCGGTGAACATCAAGGAGCGTCTCGACTTCAGCTGCGCGATTTTCGACGCCGACGGCAACCTGGTGGCCAACGCGCCGCACATGCCGGTGCACCTGGGCTCGATGGGCGAGAGCATCAAGACCGTGATGCGCAAGAACGCGGGGCACATGAAAGCGGGCGACGTCTACGCGCTCAACGACCCCTACAACGGCGGCACCCACTTGCCCGACGTGACCGTGATCTCGCCGGTGTTCGACGAAGCGGGAGAGGAGATCCTGTTCTATGTCGGCTCGCGCGGCCACCACGCCGACATCGGCGGCACCACGCCGGGTTCGATGCCGCCGGATTCGCAGCACATCGAGCAGGAGGGCGTCCTGATCGACAATTTCAAGCTGGTCGATGGCCTGGATGGTGTCCTGCGCGAACCCGAGGCGCGCGCCCTGTTGACCGGGGCGCGCTACCCGGCGCGCAACCCGGACCAGAACATGGCCGACCTGCGCGCCCAGGTGGCGGCCAACCAGAAGGGCGTCGAGGAACTGCACAAGATGGTCGCGCACTTCGGCCTGGACGTGGTGCGCGCCTACATGGGCCACGTGCAGGACAACGCCGAGGAAGCGGTGCGCCGCGTGATCTCGGCGCTGAAGGACGGCCACTACCGCTACGAACTCGACAACGGCGCGCGGATCGAGGTGGCGATCCGGGTCGACCGCGCCAGCCGCAGCGCCGAGGTCGACTTCACCGGCACCTCGGGCCAGTTGCCAAACAATTTCAATGCCCCGTCCAGCGTGTGCATGGCGGCGGTGCTGTACGTGTTCCGCACCCTGGTCGATGACGAGATTCCGCTCAACGGCGGCTGCCTCAAGCCCTTGAGGGTGATCATCCCGCCCGGCTCGATGCTCAACCCGCACTATCCGGCCTCGGTGGTGTCGGGCAACGTCGAGACCTCGACCTGCATCACCAATGCGCTGTATGGCGCGCTGGGCGTGATGGCGGCCAGCCAGGGCACCATGAACAACTTCACCTTCGGCAATGCGCGCTACCAGTACTACGAGACCATCTCGGGCGGCTCGGGTGCGGGCGAAGGTTTCGACGGCACCGACGTGGTCCAGACCAACATGACCAACTCGCGCCTGACCGATCCGGAGATCCTGGAGTTCCGCTTCCCGGTGCGGCTGGAGAGCTACGCCATCCGCCACGGCTCGGGCGGTGCGGGGCGCTGGCACGGCGGCAATGGCGGGGTGCGCAAAGTGCGCTTCCTGGAACCGATGACGGCGGCCATCCTGTCCAACAATCGGATTCACGCGCCGTTCGGGATGGCGGGCGGCGGGCCGGGCGAGCGTGGGCGTAACACGGTGCTGCGGGCCGATGGGACCGTGGAGACCCTGGGCCACATCGGCAAGGTGGGGATGGCGCCGGGCGACGTGTTCGTGATCGAGACGCCGGGTGGTGGTGGCTACGGGGCGCGCTGATCGTGCCGCTATCGCCACTGCTGCTGGTCGGATGCTGCGCTGGGAACGCGGGCCCATGCGTCGGGCACGCCTGCGCAACTGAAACAGTTCGTCGGCAGGACCGCGTCGCTGCCCGCATTCGCGGCGACAGATGTGAACGGGGAGCGCCACCAGACTTCAGGGGAGTCGGCCCGACCTAATCCGGGCTCAAGTTGAAATACCGTACTTGCGCCTGGCCTGTACGAATTCCTCGTCCAGCGCGCCCAGGCGCGGATGCCCGGGGTCGATCGCGCGCAGCCGCTCGATCTGTTCGCCGGCCACTTCGCCCAGCGCATGGTCCCATCCGAGCTCGTTGATCTGGCGCAGGATGCCGCCGGCCACGGCCACCATCACCTGCTGGTTGCCCGGCGCCATATGCAGCGCCTCCAGCAGGGTCTGCACCGCGCCGCGCACGTCGCCCATGTTGCGTTTCTCGTCGGCCACGCCCAGCAGGATCTGGGCCTGGGCGCGCAGCTGCTGGCCCATGCCGTCGGCCAGGTCGGGGCGGCCGGCGCGCACGAAGACGTTCATCGCCTGGTCGGCGCTCACGTGGCTTGATGCGTCGCCCATCACGCTCAGCATGACGGTCGAGGCCTGTTCGTCCATCCGGTGTTCGAGGCAGGCCTGGGCCAGGCCGATCCGCAGGTTCGGCGACAGGCCGCTGCTGGTGCGCGTGGCGCTGACCGCCATGTGCAGCTCGGCCACGGCGGCGCTGATATTGCCCATCTTTTCCTGCAGCAGGGCATTCGAATAGGCCTTGCAGGCATCGACGTCGGGATTGCCGCGCAGCGAACGCTCGAGGTCGCGGATCACGCCGCCGGCGCCGAGCACGTCGCCGCGCGTGACCATCGCCTTGACCAGGTTGACGTGGTCCTCGGGATTGCGGAATTCCGAATAGCGGGCCTTGTTCACGACCTGCTTGAAGGACTTTTCGGCAGCCTCGGCGTCGCCGTTCTCGAGCGCGACTTCGCCCAGCTTGCGCAGGCGGCGTACCATGTGCGGCGAGATCGACACGGCTTCTTCCAGCACCGTCTGCGCCGCGTCCACGGCGCCCAGCTGCTCGTGGCAGCGCGCCAGCAGGTCGTAGGCGGCCATCAGGCGCGGATTGCCCTGCACCAGCGCCGCCAGGCAGTCGCGCGCTTCCTCGAGCCGGCCTTGCGCGACCATGGTGCGCGCCAGGCCCAGGCCGGCCCAGCCCAGCGGTCGCTCGGCCAGCACTTCGCGGTAGATGGCGCCGGCGCGCGCGTGTTCTCCCACCGATACATGCAGCTCGGCCTGCAGGCGCAGGAAGTCGAGCGCATAGCGCGGGTTGGCCAGGGCGGCGCCGGCGCAGGCGCGAATCGCATCCACCGGCTTGCCCTGCGCGGCCAGCTGCCAGACCGGGAGCAGGGCGCCGCGGCGCTCCAGCGCGCGCTTGATGCGGGTGCTCAGCGTCTCGACCGTGAACGGCTTGAGCACGTAGTCGGTCGGGGTCAGCTCGGCGGCGCTGACCACCTTGTCGTACACGCCTTCGGAAGTGAGCATGATGAAGATGGTCGACGCGGTGATCAGGCGATGGTGGCGCAGGTCTTCCAGCAGCTGCTGGCCGTCCTGGCCGTCGCCCGCGGGACCGCCCAGGTCGTACTCGCAGAGGATGATGTCGTAGCTGCGCTTGGCGAGCTGCTTGACCGCGGCGCCGGCATTGATGGCCGACTCCACCCTGGTGATCCCGGCCTGGTTCAGCATGGTCTGCAGGCTGCCGCGCATGCCCTGGTTGGGATCGACGATCAGCACCGTCAGCTTGGCGTTGTCTTGCATCTCGATTCGGTCTCCGCTAGGTGCCGCGCACCTTGTGATTATGGTCTGCTA
The DNA here is from genome assembly GCA_015277795.1 of Massilia sp. UMI-21. Classification (NCBI taxonomy): domain Bacteria; kingdom Pseudomonadati; phylum Pseudomonadota; class Betaproteobacteria; order Burkholderiales; family Oxalobacteraceae; genus Massilia; species Massilia sp. UMI-21. The sequence continues at coordinate 2,785,819 of CP063848.1, forward strand.
ACAATACCGATAACTACCCCCAGGATCAAGAAATGTTGGTTCTACAAGATCAAGCCTGCCGGGAATGCAACGCTGCATTGCAACACTGTATAATGGCGGGCTATCTTCCACCCAAGCAGCGACGCTGCATCAACCAACTTCTCAGCCATGTTGATTCTGCCGGGTTCCAACGCCCTTTCCGCCTTCCGTAGCCAACGCCTCCTGTCGCAACTCCAAGCCGTCGCACCATCGATTGCTGCAGTCCAGGCACGCTTCTATCACTTCATCGACAGCAGCGCAGCCTTGAGCGTTGACGACACCGAGCGCCTGTCCGCCATGCTCACCTATGGCGAGCCTGCGCCGGAAACGGTGTTCGAAGGCGTGGCGGAGCAGTTCTTCGTCCTGCCGCGCCTGGGCACGATCTCGCCGTGGGCCTCGAAGGCCACCGACATCGCGCACAACTGCGGCATGGCGCATGTGCACCGCATCGAGCGCGGCGTGGGTTACACCGTGGTGCTCAAGGGCGGCCTGCTCGGCACCGGCATCGGCGCCCCCAGGAAGCTGGGCGAGCAGGAGCTGCAGCTGGTCGCCGCGCTGCTGCACGACCGCATGACCGAGTCGGTGCTGCGCAGCGCCGACGACGCCCAGCGCCTGTTCGACGAACTCGAAGGGCGTTCGCTGGAAACGGTGGATGTGCTCAAGCAGGGCCGCGAGGCCCTGGTGCGCGCCAACCTTGAACTGGGCCTGGCGATGTCGGCCGACGAGATCGACTACCTGCACGAGGCATTCACCAAGGCGCAGCGCAACCCGACCGACGTCGAACTGATGATGTTCGCGCAGGCCAACAGCGAACACTGCCGCCACAAGATCTTCAACGCCGACTGGATCATCGACGGCGTCAGGCAGGACAAGTCGCTGTTCGGCATGATCAAGAACACCCACCAGCTGAACCCGCGCGGCACCGTGGTCGCCTACAGCGACAACTCCTCGATCATCGAGGGTGCGACGGTGACCCGCTTCTTCCCGCGCCAGGCTGGTGAACATGCGCATGAATACGGCACCTCGACGGAACTGGTGCACACCCTGATGAAGGTCGAGACCCACAACCACCCGACCGCGATTTCGCCGTTCCCGGGCGCCTCGACCGGCGCCGGCGGCGAGATCCGCGACGAGGGTGCGACCGGCCGCGGCGCCAAGCCGAAGGCCGGCCTGACCGGCTTCACGGTCTCGAACCTGCTGTTGCCGGACGCCCGGCGTCCGTGGGAGAACGCCAGCGATGTCACCAAGGGTGAGGCGGGCCGCACGGATGCCGTGTACGGCAAGCCGGAGCGCATCGCCTCGCCGCTGCAGATCATGATCGACGGCCCGATCGGCGGCGCCGCCTTCAGCAACGAATTCGGGCGCCCGGTGCTGGGCGGTTACTTCCGTACCTACGAGCAGAACGTCGGCGCGGCCGGCGGCGAGGGTAGCGTGTATGGCTACCACAAGCCGATCATGATCGCCGGCGGCATCGGCAGCATCTCGGCCGCGCACACCCACAAGGACGAGATCCCGGTGGGCAGCCTGCTGATCCAGCTGGGCGGTCCGGGCATGCGCATCGGCATGGGCGGTTCGGCCGCTTCGTCGATGGCGACCGGTACCAACACCGCCGACCTCGACTTCGACTCGGTCCAGCGCGGCAACCCGGAAATGGAACGCCGGGCCCAGGAAGTGATCAACGGCTGCTGGCAGATGGGCGCGGACAATCCGATCATCTCGATCCACGACGTGGGCGCGGGTGGCCTGTCGAATGCCTTCCCGGAAATCGTCAACGACGCCAAGCGCGGCGCGCTGTTCGACCTGCGCAAGGTGCCGCTCGAAGAGTCCGGCATGGCGCCGAAGGAAATTTGGTCAAATGAGTCGCAAGAGCGATATGTGTTGGCGATTGCGCCAATGGACCTTGATAAATTTGCATCCCTGTGCGAGCGCGAGCGCTGCCCGTATGCCGTGGTCGGCACCGCGACCGAGGAGCGCCAGCTGCGCGTGGTCGATCCGGAGGCGAACAACTATCCGGTCGACATGCCGATGGACGTCCTGCTCGGCAAGCCGCCCAAGATGCTGCGCGAGGTCGAGCATGTGCAGTACAGTTTCCCGGCCATCGACCTGACCGGCATCGAACTGGCCGACGCCGCGCGCCGGGTGCTGCTCAATCCGACCGTGGCCGACAAGTCCTTCCTGATCACCATCGGCGACCGCAGCGTGGGCGGCATGACCGCGCGCGACCAGATGGTCGGCCCGTGGCAGGTGCCAGTAGCCGACTGCGCCGTCACCACCATGTCCTACGAGGGCTTCCTGGGCGAAGCGATGGCGATGGGCGAGCGCACCCCGCTGGCCGTGATCGACGCCGCCGCCTCGGGCCGCATGGCCGTGGGCGAGGCGATCACCAACATCGCGGCTGCCGCGATCGCGCAAATCGGCGACATCAAGCTGTCGGCCAACTGGATGGCGGCCTGCGGCCAGCCGGGCCAGGACGCCGCGCTGTTCGACACCGTCAAGGCGGTCGGCATGGAGCTGTGCCCGGCGCTGGGCATCTCGATCCCGGTCGGCAAGGATTCGCTGTCGATGCGCACCACCTGGAAGGACGAGGGCGCGGACGCCTCGGTACCGCAAAAATCGGTCACCTCGCCGGTGTCGCTGATCGTCTCCGGCTTCGCCCCGGTACAGGATGTGCGGCGCACCCTGACCCCGCAACTGCGCATGGATCAAGGCGACACCGCCCTGGTGCTGGTTGACCTGGGCCGCGGCAAGAACCGCCTGGGCGCCTCGGTGTTGGCGCAGGTGACCCAGCAGCTCGGCGACAGCGTGCCGGACGTCGATTCGGCGCAAGACCTGAAGGCCTTCTTCGACGCCATCCAGCGCTTGAACCGCGAAGGCAAGCTGCTGGCCTACCACGACCGTTCGGATGGCGGCCTGTACGCCGCCCTGTGCGAGATGGCCTTCGCCGGCCGCGCCGGCGTGTCGGTCAACCTCGACATCCTGACCATGGAAGGCGAGCACGCTTCCGACTGGGGCGACGCCAAGAACTGGGCCACGCAGGTGGGCGAGCGACGCAACGAGATGAGCCTGCGCGCGCTGTTCAGCGAAGAGCTGGGCGCGGTGCTGCAGGTGCGTCAAGCCGACAAGCAGGCCGTGATGGCGGTGCTGCGCGAAGGGGGCCTGGGCGCCTGCAGCCACATCATCGGCAAGCCGAACGAGCGCGGCGTGATCGAATTCACCCGCGACGCCAAGCTGGTCTACAGCGAAAAGCGCAGCGAACTGCACCGCCTGTGGAGCGAGACCAGCTGGCGCATCGCGCGCCTGCGCGACAACCCGGACTGCGCCGACCAGGAATACGAGCGCCTGCTGGACGAGAGCGATCCGGGCATCTCGCCGAAGCTCACGTTCGACCTGGGCGACAACGTGGCGGCGCCCTTCATTGCGACAGGCGTGCGTCCGCGCGTGGCGATCCTGCGCGAGCAGGGCGTGAACTCGCACATCGAGACCGCCTGGGTCATGCACCAGGCCGGCTTTGCCGCGGTCGACGTGCACATGAGCGACCTGATCGCCGGCCGCGCCAGCCTGGCGGACTTCCACGGCGTGATCGCCGTCGGCGGCTTCTCCTACGGCGACGTGCTGGGCGCGGGCGAGGGCTGGGCCAAGACCATCCTGTTCAACGCGCAGCTGCTGGATCAGTTCGCGGCCTTCTTCGCGCGCCAGGACACCTTCGGCCTGGGCGTGTGCAACGGCTGCCAGATGCTGAGCAACCTGAAGTCGATCATCCCGGGCGCGCATGCGTGGCCGAAGTTTACCCGCAACAAATCGGAACAGTTCGAGGCGCGCTTCGGCATGGTCGAGGTGCTGGATTCGCCGTCGATCTTCTTCGACGGCATGGCCGGCACCCAGGCTCCGCTGGCGATCGCCCACGGCGAGGGATTTGCCGATTTCTCGCTGACCGGCGACATCGGCGCGGTGGTGCAGTCGCTGCGCTACGTCGACAACCGCGGCCAGGCCACCGAACGCTATCCGTTCAACCCGAACGGTTCGCCGGGCGGCCTGACCGCGGTGACCACCGAGGACGGCCGCTTCACCGCGATGATGCCGCACGCCGAACGCGTGTTCCGCACCGCCGTGCATTCGTGGGCCCCGAGCGACTGGACGGACGAATCGCCATGGATGCGCATGTTCCGCAACGCGCGCAAGTGGATCGGCTGACCAGCCGCACCCTGTAGCGTGGGCGGGCCTCCCGCCCACGCGTGCAAGCGGCGGTAACGCAGCCGCCAAGCGTGCGTCGACCCGGACGACGCTTGCACGCGTGGGCAGGCAAGCCGCCCGCCTTACGCTATCCCCTCAGCTGCCCCAGATCGGCTCGTTTTTGGTGCCGTTGCCGACCGGCGCCGGCTGGCCACCGCCCGCGCCACCACCTGCGCCAGCGCCAGCACCCGGCGCCCCCGCATCGCCGGAGGTATCGGCGCCGCCGATGCTGTCACCGCTGGCGATCTCACCAGCGCCTCCCGCGCCCTTGCCGCCGGCAGCCCCAGGCGCCAGGCCGGTCTGCGGATCGGCGCCCGGCATGCCGGCGCTGCCGCGGCTGGTCTGCGGGGCTCCGGCCGGCATGGCGTTCGCGTCTGGCGGCGAAGACAGGAAGTCGCCCTCCTGGCTGTCGCCGCCATGGGCGCCACCCGTGTAGTGGCCTGCGTTCGACTGCACCGCACCCGCGGCACTGTCCTGCTGCGGTACTTCGTAGTGCCAGAGGCCGTCCTCCGCTTGCGCCGTACCGGCGCTGCCCGCGCCTTTCGATTTATCCTTGTTCATCGTCTTCTCCTATGCATGGATACCACCTTGTCGATGGTAGCCGTCCGCGCCCGCATCGCAATAGGACAGGCGAGCGGGGAGGCGTAGGAGCAGGACGCGGGCAACGCATGCCCAGCTGGAAATATGTCCTAAAATCAAGAACTTAAGGTCGTGAGTTGTCGCAAAATCACATGCCAGCCCCGCGCGCATCATGGGAACACGACGGTCCATTCCGTCGCCATCTTTCACGGAGGAATACCATGAACTTGCGTACCGGCTCGACGCAGCGCGCACGTCGATTCATCCTTGCCGCAGGACTCCTGCTCGGCTTCGGCGCGGCCCCTGCGTCGGCCCAGGAAGCGGGCCTGCCCCAGGCCGACGCAAGCGCCTGCGGCAGCCTGGTCGCGACCGAGGACGGGACGCCGGACGCCCTGTTGGCAGATTGTACTTGTGCGCCGAAAGGCTGCGTGCGCACGCAAGGCTATTGGGGGAACAAGCCGGATGTGCTGTGGCCAAAATATGACCGGAATGCAGTGTTCTACGCCAGCGGCCTGAGCTGGCAACAGGTGTTCGATAGCCCGCCCCGGGGCGATGCCTACTACATTCTCGCGCACCAGTATATCGCCGCCGTGCTGAATCTCGCGAGCGGCGCCTCGGCCCCGAACAGCCTGCGCTCGGTGGTGGTGGCTGCCAATATCTGGTTCAACACAGCGCAGCCCGGCGTGTGCATCAAGGGCGCCTGCCAGCTGCAGCGCGCCTGGGCAAGCGTGCTCGACGAGTACAACAACGGCGACTATCCGGGCGCGCCGCAGCACTGCGGCGAAGACTGAGCGCAGAACCGGCGCACAATAAAAAAGCGCTCCCTCGGGAGCGCTTCCGGTATCCGGCAAGCGGTGCTTACTGGATCTTGGCCTTCTTGACCAGGCTTTCGCGGTACTGCGCCAGCTGGCGCTGCTGCAGCTGTTCCGCGACCTGCTGCTTGACGTCGTTCAGGGCCGGGATCTTGGCCGGGCGCACGTCTTCGAGCTTGATCACGTGGTAACCGAACTGGCTCTTGACCGGGGTGTCGGTGATGGCGCCTTTTTGCAGGGCAACCATGGCTTTCGAGAACTCGGGCACGTAGTTGGCCGGGCTTGCCCAGTCCAAGTCGCCGCCGTTGGCCGCCGAGCCGTCTTTCGACTGGGCCTTGGCCAGTTCTTCGAACTTGGCGCCGCCCTTGAGCTTGGCGATGATGGCCTTGGCTTCCTCTTCGGTCGGCACCAGGATGTGGCGTGCGTGGTATTCCTTGTCGCCGACCTGTGCCTTGTACTTGTCGTACTCGGCCTTGATCTGGGCGTCGGTGATCGGGTGCTTCTTGACGTAGTCGGCCAGCATCGCATTGATGATGATGCTCTGGCGTGCATTGTCGATTGCCGCCTTGACGTCGGCGCGGGCGCCGATGCCTTGCTTGTCGGCTTCCTGGATCAGGACTTCGCGGCCGATCAGGTCTTTCTTGATGGCTTCGCGCAGTTGCTGCGAATCGGTGGCACGGCCTTGTGCGACGACTTGCTTGACCAGCTGGTCGACTTTTGCCGCCGGGATAGGCTTGCCGTTGACGGTGGCGGCGTTCTGCGCGAATGCAGGCGCGGCGATCATCGCGGTCGCGGCTAAGCTGATAGCCAAGGACAGGCGGGCTTGCTTCAAAATCATTGTTGAGGTCCTATCTAAACACGAAAAGTTCGCCGCGTGCGGCAAGAACCGGTGCTGTCGAGCACCGGCGGTAGCACATCTTACTGCACCTTTGCCTTTTTGACCATTTGGTCACGGTAGTCCGCAAGCTTCTTCTGGGCCAGCGCGTCCTGGATCTGCGGCTTCACTTCTTCCAGCGAGGGCAGCTTGGCCGCGCGGGTGTCGTCCAGCTTGATGACGTGGTAGCCGTTGGCGGTCTTGACCGGCTTGTCGGTGACGGCGCCTTTCTGCAGGCCGGTGAAGCCGGCGGCGAACTCAGGCGGGAACGAGGACGGGGCAGCCCAGTCCAGGTCGCCGCCATTGTTGGCGGTGCCGGTATCCTTCGACTCCTTGGCCAGCTCTTCGAACTTGGCGCCGCCCTTGAGCTTGGCGATCACGGCATTGGCCTCGGCTTCGGTTTCCAGCAGGATGTGGCGCACGTGGTATTCCTTGTCGCCGGTCTGGGCCTTGAAGCGGTCGTACTCGGCCTTGATTTCGGCGTCGGTCACCGGGTTCTTCTTGATGTAGTCGCGGGCCAGCTGGTTGACGACGATCGCCTGGCGGGCATTGTCGAGCGCCTGCTTGACGTCGGGCTTCTTGTCGTAGCCTTGCTTGATCGCTTCCTGCATCAGGACTTCGCGGGCGATCATCTCTTCCTTGATCGCCAGGCGCAGCTGCGGCGAATCCTGGCCCTGGCCGGCAGCGACCAGCTGCTTGACGGCTTCCTCGACACGCGACGTCGGGATGGCTTTGCCGTTCACGACGGCGAGGTTCTGTGCGAAGGCAGGGGCCGCGGCGACGGCGATCAGCGCTAACAGCAGGCGTGCTGGCTTAAAAGTCATTTCTGGAATTCCTGTGGGAAGAGATGTGCTTGGACGAGATTATTTGATGTGTTCTTGTACTTCAAGTTCCGGTATTTCGCGTTACTGATTGTCTGCCACTATTCTTAAAGTAGGCTGAAATGATGGGTTCAAGCCGGTTCCGACGGTGCGAGTGCCGTGATGGCCAGCGCATGGATTTCCGCCTTGTTGATCATTTCGTGAACGGCATCATACACAAGACGATGACGCATGACCAGCGTGAGGCCCTGGAACTTGCTTGATACGATTTTCACGCTGTAGTGGCTGCCGCCGGAAGCCGCGCCGGCGTGGCCGGCGTGCAGGTGCGAGTCGTCGCTGATCTCCAGCAAGCTCGGGGCCAGTTCGGCCTGCAGGCGCTCGCGCAGGCGTTCGGTACGGTTAGCTTCCATTTTGTGGATCCTCCTGAATATGTTTGGATAGGAACAGCGATTGGATGATGATGAAGGCGAACAGGATGCCGGTGATCCCGAACAGCTTGAAGCTGACCCAGGCGCCGGTATCGCTGCGGAACACCACGAAGGCCATCAACAGGTTCAGCAGGCCGAGCCCGACGAAGAAGGCGATCCACGCATACAGGACGCGGTTCCAGATCGCCTGCGGCAGGTTCATGGCGCCCCCGAGCGCCGAGCGCATCAGGTTCTTGCGGTACAGCAGATGCGCCAGCAGCAAAGCGGCGCCGAAGGCCCAGTACAGGATGGTCGGCTTCCACTTGATGAAGGTGTCGTCGTGGAAGTAGATGGTGGCGCCGCCGGCCACCACCACCACGCCCAGCGACAGCCACAACATGCCGTCCACTTTCTTGCGGCGCGCCAGCAGGTAGAGGATCTGCAGCACCGTGGCCAGGATCGTCACCGCGGTCGCCAGCAGGATCGGCGACTGCGCGGCCGGCACGGCCCCGCCCGAGATCAGGAAACCCAGGTAGTCGGTGACCAGGCCGTGGGCCCAGTCCTGGTTGCTTTCGCCATACTTGTAGATGCCGAAGAACAGGATGACCGGCAGCATGTCGAATAAAAACTTGATCATGTCTTTCCTTCAGCGTCTCAAGCGGGCTCGAAGCGCAGGGCGGCCGAGTTGATGCAGTAGCGCAGGCCGGTCGGGGGCGGGCCGTCCGGGAATACGTGGCCGAGGTGGGCGTCGCACACGGCGCAGATGATCTCGGTGCGCAGCATGCCGTGGGTCCGGTCCTGCTTTTCGATCACATTGGCGGGGTCGAGCGCGCGGAAGTAACTCGGCCAGCCGCAGCCGGAGTCGAACTTGGCGTCGGATTCGAACAGCGCGGTGTCGCAGCAGACGCAGCGGTAGATGCCGTGCTCGTGGTGGTCCCAGTACTTGCCGGTGAAGGCGCGCTCGGTGGCGGCGTGGCGCGTCACCTGGTATTCCATCGGGTCGAGCTGGGCACGCCATTCGGCGTCGGTCCTGCTTACTTTGTCGTTCATGTCGGTCTCGCTTGTCGCTGGGTTGTTACTGGGTTGTTGCTGCGTTGGTACTGCGTTGGTGCTCGGTTGGTGCTCGGTTGGTGCTTGTTTTGCCTGGTGTCAGGAAGAGCAGCTCACCTCGAGGTGGGCTGCCCAGTCGGGCGGCAGCGCCGCGTAGGCCTCGTTCTCGGGCTGCTCGTCGAAGGGGTGCTCGAGGACGGCCAGCAGCTTGTGCACGCCGTCGAAGTCGCCGTTCTGGGCCTGTTCGATCGCGTTCTGCGCCAGGTAGTTGCGCAGCACGTATTTGGGATTGGCGCGGTGCATGGCGCTGCGCCGCACCTCGTCCCGGCTGTTTTCCTGGCGCAGGCGGGCGCGGTAGCGGCCGGCCCAGGCATCAAACGCTTCGCGGTCGATGAACAGCTCGCGCAGCGGCGCATCGTCTTCCAGGCTGCCGTCCAGGCGCAAGTCGCCCAGGCGCCGGAAGAACAACGTGAAGTCGGCATGGTTGGCCTGCAGCAGCCCGAAGGTGGCGTCGAACAGGGCGCTGTCGTCCTCGCGCGCGTCGAACAGGCCGAGCTTGGCGTGCAGCAGCTCGTCCAGCCTGGCGCCGAAGGCCGGGCGGTAGGCGTCGAGCGCTTCCTCGGTGTCCTCAAGCGTGCCGATCAGCGGCAGCAGGGCATTGCCGAGGGCGTAGCAGTTCCAGTGCCCGACCGGCACCTGGTTGGCATAGGAATAGCGCCCGCCCCCATCGGTGTGGTTGCAGATGTGCTTGGCGTCGAAGGCTTCCATGAAGCCGAACGGGCCGTAGTCGAGCGTCAGTCCCAGGATCGACATGTTGTCGGTGTTCATCACGCCATGCATGAAGCCGACCGCCTGCCACCCCGCGATCATGGTGGCGGTGCGGCGCGTGACCTCGCGCAGCAGGGCCTGATAGGGATTGGCCGCGTCCGCGCATTCCGGGTACCAGTGCGCGATGACGTAATCGGCCAGGACCTTGAGTTCGTCGGGCTTGTTGCGGTAGTGCCAGTGCTCGAAGGAGCCGAAGCGCACGAACGAGGGCGCCATGCGGGTGACCACGGCGGCGGTCTCGACGGTCTCGCGCATGACCCGCTGGTGCGAGCCGGTCAGCATCAGGGCGCGCGTGGTCGGGATGCCGAGCGCGGCCATGGCCTCGGAGCACAGGAATTCGCGAATCGACGAGCGCAGCACTGCGCGCCCGTCGCCCATGCGCGAGTAGGGCGTCAGGCCGGCGCCCTTGAGCTGGACTTCCATCGGGCCGGCGGGGCCGGGCAGATCGCCCAGCACGATGGCGCGGCCATCGCCGAGCTGGCCGGCCCAGACGCCGAACTGGTGGCCGGAATACACGGCCGACAGCGGCTGGGAGCGCACCGCCACCTTGTTGCCGGTGAAGACGGCGACGAAGTCTTCCTGGGCCAGCGCCTGCGGATCGAGCCCGGCCAGCGCCGCCGCGGGTGCGCTGGCGGCGATGAAATAGGGCGACGGCAAGGGCGTCGGCATGAGCCGGGTATAAAAGGCCGGCGGCAACTCGGCGAACGCGTTGCTGAAGGGGAGTTCGTCGGCAGTGATGGCAGCTCCTTCGGTCGTCGGTGGTCGTGCGCTGGTTGAACCGCAGCGCGATGCGTGCGGCATTGGCAGGATTCTACCGTACCGGGCCGATTCGAATGGCGCACGGGTGCTTTCGCCGGCGGGCCGGCGCTTGCTGCGGCGCGTCATCGAATTGCGTTGACGAAAGCTCGAGCCTCGGTCGACACTCGTCCCTGAAGTTGCCGATCCGACCATGGGAGTTGCAATGAACGACGCCGTCAACAGCTATCCGACCAGCCCCCTGATGGGCCAGATGATGGACCAGCCCTTGCTGATCTCGGGCATCATCGCATTCGCGGCGCGCCACTACGGCGCCGGCGAAATCGTCTCGCGCCGGGTGGAGGGCGACATCCACCGTTATACTTACCGCGACTGCGAGGCGCGCGCGCGCCGCATGGCCCAGGCGCTGCAGGGGCTCGGGGTGGGCATGGGCGACCGGGTCGCGACCCTGGCCTGGAACGGCTACCGCCACATGGAGCTGTACTACGCGGTGTCGGGTTCGGGCGCGGTGCTGCACACCATCAACCCGCGCCTGCATCCCGAGCAGATCGCCTACATCATCAACCATGCCGAAGGCCGCTACCTGTTCTTCGACATGAGCTTCCTGCCCGCGATCGACGCGATGGCGCAGCACTGCAAGACGGTCAAGGGCTATGTGGCGATGTGCGAGCGCGCCGCCATGCCGCAGGACAGCACTATCCCGAACCTGCTGTGCTACGAGGACCTGATCGCGTCCGCATCCGACGACTACGCCTGGCCGCAGTTCGACGAGCGCGCGGCGGCAAGCCTGTGCTACACCTCGGGCACCACCGGCAACCCGAAGGGCGCGCTGTACTCGCACCGCTCGACCGTCCTGCATGCCTATGCCTCGGCCATGCCGAATGCGCTCAATGTGTCCAGCAAGGACACCGTGCTGCCGGTGGTGCCGATGTTCCACGTGAACGCCTGGGGCCTGCCGTACTCGGTGCCGCTGTCGGGCGCGAAAATGGTGTTTCCGGGGCCGGCGCTGGATGGCAAGTCGCTGTACGAGCTGTTCGAGGCCGAGGGCGTCAGCTTCTCGGCCGGCGTGCCCACCGTCTGGCTGGGCCTGGTGAACCACGTGCTGCAGAACGGGCTGCGCTTCTCGAGTTTCCGGCGCACCGTCATCGGCGGCTCGGCCTGCCCGCCGGCGATGATGGATACCCTGATCGACGCGCTGGGCGTCGAGGTGGTGCACGCCTGGGGCATGACCGAAATGTCGCCGCTCGGCACCGCCTGCACCCTTGGGGCCAAGCACCTCGCGCTGCCGCGGGAACAGCAGCGCGCCATCCTGCGCAAGCAGGGCCATGCGATCTATGGCGTCGATCTGAAGATCGTCGACGACGACGGCGCCGAGCTGCCCTGGGACGGCGCCACCTACGGCCATCTCCTGGTGAAGGGGCCCTGGGTGGTGTCCGGCTATTTTCGCGGCGAAGGCGGCGAGGTACTGCAAGACGGCTGGTTCCCGACCGGCGACGTGGCCACCATCGACCCGGACGGCTACCTGCAGATCACCGATCGCAGCAAGGACGTGATCAAGTCCGGCGGCGAGTGGATCGGCTCGATCGACCTGGAGAACATCGCCATGGCGCATCCGGCGGTGCTGCAGGCGGCCTGCATCGGCGTGACCCATCCGAAGTGGGGGGAGCGGCCGCTGCTGGTGGTGGTCCGGCGTCCCGGCGCCGCGCTGGCGCGCGAGGAACTGCTGGCTTTCTTCGAAGGGAAGGTGGCGAAGTGGTGGATCCCGGACGACGTGGTGTTCGCCGAGGCGCTGCCGGTGGGCGGCACCGGCAAGATCCAGAAGAACAAGCTGCGCGACACCTACGGGGCGCACCGCTTGCCGGGCGCCTGAGTAGTGAGCTCAGGCCTGCGGCACCCGGTTGACCAGCGGCTCGCCGCGTTCGAAGGCGCTGATGCTGTCGATCGTGGTCTGCATGATCTGCCCGACCGCCTCGACGGTGAAGAAGGCCTGGTGACCGGTGACGATCACGTTCGGGAAGGACACCAGGCGCTGGATGGTGTCGTCGCAGATGATGGTCGAGGACAGGTCCTGGAAGAACAGGTTCGCCTCCTGTTCATAGACGTCGATCGCCAGGCCGCCGAGCTGTCCGCTCTTGAGCGCATCGATGGCGGCGTCGGTATCGACCAGGCCGCCCCGGCTGGTGTTGACCAGGATGCCGCCGCGCTTGACCCGTGCCAGGTTGTGCGCGTTGATGATGTAGCGGGTCGATTCCAATAGCGGGCAGTGCAGAGAGACCACGTCGCTGCGCGCGAGTAGCTCGTCCACCTCGACATAGCTGCCGCCGCACTCGGCGAAGGCCGGGTCCGGGTGCGGGTCGTGGCCGAGGATGGTGCAGCCGAAGCCGGCCATGATGCGCGCGAAAATCGCGCCGATCTTGCCGGTGCCGACCACGCCGACGGTCTTGCCGTGCAGGTCGAAGCCCATCAGGCCTTCCAGGTCAAAATTGCCGTCGCGGGTGCGGGCGCTGGCGCGCGCGATCTTGCGGTTCACGGCCAGCAGCAGGCCCACCGCGAACTCGGCCACCGAATGGGGCGAATAGTCGGTGACGCGCACCACGGCGATGCCATGCCGGGCCGCCGCCACCACGTCGATCTGGTTGTAGCCGGTGGAGCGGGTGGCCACCAGCCGGGTTCCCTGGCGCGCCAGCGTCGCCAGCACCTCGGCGTCGACGCCGTCGTTGACGAACACGCAGACGGCTTCGCATCCCTGCGCCAGGCTGGCCGTCGACGCCGTCAGGCGGTCCTCGAAGAAGTGCAGTTCGTGGCCGGCGCCGTCGTTGGCGCGGGCCAGCATGGTCTTGTCGTAGCGGCGTGCGCTGAACACGGCGGTCTTCATGTTGCGTTCCTCCTTGATTCAAGCCCCGTCGGGCTCCCGGCCGGGCGGATCTCCCGCGCGGTACAGGGCTTCCAGCGCCGCGGCGGGGAGCGGGTGGGACAGCAGGTAGCCCTGGACTTCGTCGCAGCCGTGCTGCTTCAGGAAGCGCAGCTGGCCCGCGCTTTCCACGCCTTCCGCGTTGACGCGCATCCCGAGCGTGCGGGCGAAGGAGATCACCGCCAGCGCGACCGCGGCGGCGCTCTGGCTGGTGTCGATCTCGTGCACGAATGAGCGGTCGATCTTGAGCTTGTCGACCGGGAAGTTGCGCAGCGCGCTCAGGCTCGAATAGCCGGTACCGAAGTCGTCGATCGAGATCGTCACGCCCAGCGCCTTGAGCTCGCTCATCAGCTGCGAAGCGTGATCGAGGTCGTGCATGATCGAACTTTCGGTGATCTCGAGTTCGAGACAGCCTGGATCGAGGCCGGTCTCGCGCAGCACGGCGCTCACCGCATCGACGATGCCCCTGTCGCGCAACTGGCGGGCCGCGACATTGACCGCCACCGACTTGCCCGGCAGGCCCGCCGCGTGCCAGCGCATGGCCTGGCGGCAGGCCTCGGCCAGCACATGCTCGCCGAGGGAGACGATCAGCGCCGATTCCTCGGCCAGCGGGATGAAGGCGCCGGGAGCAAGCAGGCCGCGCTCGGGATGTTCCCAGCGCAGCAGGGCTTCGGCGCCGCGCCAGGCGCCGGAGGCGAGGTCCAGCTTGGGCTGGTAGTGGACCACCAGCTGGCCTTCGGGGATGGCCCGCCGCAGCGCGGCTTCCAGCTCCATGCGCTCGGCCACGGCGGCATCGCGGGTGGGGGCGTAGAACTGGACGCCGTCCTTGCCCGAACGTTTGGCGCGGTGCATGGCCGAGTTGGCGCGCTGCAGGAGCGTTTCGGGCGCTTCGCCGTCGTGCGGATACACGCTGGCGCCGATACTGCAGCTGAGCACGACATCCTTGCCGGCCAGCCGAACCGGTTCGCGCACCGCCGCCATCAGCGCCTGGAGCAGCGAGCCGCTGCGCTCGACACAGTCCAGGTCGGGGAGCAGGATGACGAATTCGTCCGAGCCGATGCGGGCCACGGCGTCGCAATCGGGCGCTGCCCGGCACAGCCGGCGCGCCGTTTCGCTCAGGAAGGCGTCGCCGCAGGCGTTGCCGAGGCCGGTGTTCATGAAGCTGAAGCTGTCGAGGTCGAGGTAGGCCACCACCACCAGGCGACCGTCGCGCCGCGCATGGGAGATCGCTGCCTGCAGGCGGTCGATCAGCAGTGGTCGGTTGGCCAGGCCGGTCAGGAGGTCGTGGGTCGCGCGGTATTCGAGCTCGCGGGTGCGTTCGGCGACCCGCTGTTCCAGGCTGTCGCGGGCCTGGCGCAACTCGTCGTTGAGCTGTACCAGGCGCGCCTGGTAGTGGCGCGAGGCCACCACGCGGCTGATCGCGCCCGAGATATTCGCCAGGAAGTCGCGGTAGGGACGCAGGGCGTACTCGTCGTTCACCTGCACCACCAGGCAGCCGAAATGCTGGGCGGATGCCTGGATCGGGAAGCAAAGCCCGTCGGCTCCGACGTGTTGCGAGAGGGGGCGCGCCGGCGACTTCGTGGCGCCACCCTTGCAGCGTGCGAGCAGCGCCGTGATCGCCGCCGTGGGCGGCGTCGTGCTTCCCTCCAGGTGGACGTGGGCATCGGCGATGCCGGGCACGCCGGCCAGCGCGCGCCGGACGAAATCGGCCAGGCGCCTGTCGTCGGGCAGGGCGTCGATGGCCTGCTGGATGACCAGCAGGCGCCCCAGCACGACCGCGCTCGGGCCGCTGGCGTCAGGGGCCGGGCGGGTGGCCATGTGGCGCTGGCGGATGCCGGTAGAAAGGATTGTGCAGGATGTGTCCGCCCACCACCATCACCGGATGGACGCTCATGATGTCGAACATGGTGGCGCCGTCGAACTGGCGCAGGTCGTACTGGCACATGACGGTGATCGGCGTTTCTTCCACCAGGTCGTTGATGCGGGCTTCGAACTCGATGATCCGCTCGGCACCAGGAATGCCGCGCAGCACCCATTCCATCTCTCCCGTGATGCGCGCACCGCTCAGGCCGGCAGAAATGGCTTTCCGGTAGCTTTCGCGGATCAGGGCAAGGGTCGTGTGCGGCCTGAATTCGCCCTCCGGATAATAGCCCTCGCGGGTCGTGGTGAGCGCGACCTGGTCGGCCAGGTCGCGGCGGCCATGCACCAGTCCGAGCTCGGCCAGTATGCGCGGGAAGTCTTCCGCGCCTGACACGTCGGCCAGGTACTCGAGCCGTTCGTCTTCGAGCAGCGCGTGACGCGCGAACAGCGGCAGGATGCGGCGCCGCTCCTCGTCGTCGTTGTAGAGGTAACAGATATGCGTCCCCTCGGGGTAGCGCTCATCCGTGAACCCCAGGCAGATGTGGCGTCGTTCGTCGCTCATGGGCAGCTCCAGTGTCCTGTTCGCAAAGCATACATCGCCAGGCGTGCAAGGGGTGCCCTGTTGCCGGAACCCTAGACCGAGGCCGGCAGGACGTGGCGGAAGGTCGGTTCGATGCCGTGCGCGTGCAGGTGGCGCACGATGTCTTCCAGCGTCGCGTCCTTCAGCAGCAAGCCGTCGGTCGCCGCCCCGGGCGGGCTGGCGGGGCGGTCGGGGGCGCTGTCGGCGGGCGCTGGCTGCTCGGCCGGCGGCGAGGGCAGCGTGGGCAGGGCCTCCTGCTTGAGCGACACCAGCGCGTCCATGAACTGCTGCTTGTCGATGCTGGCCAGGCTTTCCAGGAAGGCCAGTTGGGCGGCCTTGGGCGGCGCCATCTCCAGGCCGGCCTCCTCGGCGAACGAGGCGCCCATGCCCGGGTGGATGAAGGCGGCCCACTTGCCGGACGCCGGATTCAGGCTGGGCGGCAGCGGGACCTGTCCGCAGGGCTGCAGCTCGAGTTCGGGGAACTGCGCCTCGCGCAGCATCGAGACGAAACGGCGGACGTCGCCTTCCGGCACCGGTTCGGCCAGGGATAGCCACAGCCGGTAACCGCTGTCGCCGGTAATGCTCACGGCGGGCGCGGGAAAGCCGAAGCTTTCCTGGAGCGTGTTGGCCACCGCGCACAGATTGGTCCAGTGCGCATCCTGCGCGCCCTTGCGCAGCTTCGGGAAGTCGAGGACCAGCGCGCGCGTCATGCCGTCGCCCGACACCAGGGACACGAGCGGATGCTGCGCCAGGTCGGCCAAGGAGGCGGCATCCGGCATCAGATAGAGGCGAGTCAGTTGTTTGATCAGTTTTTCCATGTACGTAGGGAGCGAGGACGGTATCCCGGTATTCTGGCACACGCCGGCAAAAGCGCGGGCCATAAAATAATACGAACGTACTTTTAGTTGAGGTATAGTGAAAAGGATCTGTCGGGCCGGCGGCCCGGCCATCCACACGACGAACAAGGAGAAGCAAGAGACATGAGCGCCGACTACACCGTCCAGGGCAGCGTTGCCGTAGTGACCCTCAACAATCCGCCGGTCAACGGCCTCGGGCTGGCGACGCGCAGCGCCGCCGTCGACGCCGTCCGCCGCGCCGAAAGCGACGAGGCGGTCAAGGCCATCGTCCTGATCGGCGCCGGCAAGGCCTTCTCGGGCGGTGCCGACATCCGCGAATTCAATTCGCCCAAGGCCCTTACCGAGCCGACCCTGCACAGCCTGATCCGCGTGGTGGAAGACTGCAGCAAGCCGATCGTGGCCGCGATCCACGCGGTCTGCATGGGTGGCGGCCTCGAGCTGGCGCTGGGCTGCCATTACCGCGTCGCCCTGCCGGGCGCCCAGATCGCGCTGCCGGAAGTCAAGCTCGGCCTGCTGCCGGGCGCCGGCGGCACCCAGCGCATGCCGCGCGTGGTCGGCCTCGAGATGGCCCTGAACATGGTGGTCTCGGGCACCCCGGTGCCGTCCGAGAAGCTGGCCGGCACCGCGCTGTTCGATAGCGTGTTCCCGGCCGGCACCGAGCTGCTGACAGCCGCCGTCGCATTCGCGAACAAGGTCGCCGACCTGCGACCTCTGCCGAAAGTGCGCGAGCGCCAGGTCGACTACCCGAACCCGGACGCTTTCATTGAATCCGCGCGCGCATCGGTGAAGGCGATGGCCGGTCCGTTCCCGGCGCCGCTGGCCTGCGTCGAGACGGTGGCCGCCTCGGTCGGCATGCCCTTCGAGGAAGGCCTCAAGTTCGAGCGCGACAGTTTTCTCAAGCTGATGCAGACGCCGGAATCGAAGGCCTTGCGTCACGCCTTCATGGCCGAGCGCGCCGCGAGCAAGGTGCCCGACGTGCCGTCGGATACCCCGGTGCGCAAGATCGAACGCGCGGCCGTGGTCGGCGCCGGCACCATGGGCGGCGGCATCGCCATGAATTTCGCCAACGCCGGCATTCCGGTCACGATCCTGGAAACGCAGCAGGAAGCGCTGGACAAGGGCTTGGGCACGATCCGCAAGAATTACGAGAACACGGTCAGGAAGGGCAAGCTGACCCCGGAGAAGTGCGAACAGCGCATGGGCCTGATCTCGGGCACGCTGGCCTATGCCGATATCGCCCAGGCCGACATCGTGATCGAAGCGGTGTTCGAGGACATGGGCGTCAAGGAGTCGGTGTTCCGCCAGCTCGACGAGGTCATGAAACCGGGCGCGATCCTGGCCTCGAACACCTCGACCCTCGACCTGGACCGCATCGCCGCCTTCACCGGCCGGCCTCAGGACGTGATCGGGCTGCATTTCTTCAGCCCGGCCAATGTCATGAAGCTGCTGGAGATCGTGCGCGGCAAGGCCACGGGCAAGGACGTGTTGGCCACCGCGCTGGCGCTGTCGAAGAAGATCAAGAAGCTGGGCGTGGTCTCGGGCGTGTGCGACGGCTTCATCGGCAACCGCATGCTGGAGCAGTACCTGCGGCAGGCCTTCTTCCTGCTCGAGGAAGGCGCGCTGCCGGAACAGGTGGACGGCGCCATCGAGCGCTTCGGCTTCGCGATGGGGCCCTTCCGCATGAGCGACCTGGCCGGCAACGACATCGGCTGGTACATCCGCAAGCGCCGCGCGGTCGAGTCGCCGCACATCGCCTATTCGAAGACCGCCGACCTGCTGTGCGAGCAGGGCCGCTTCGGCCAGAAGACCGGCGCCGGCTGGTACGACTACCAGGCGGGCGAGCGCAAGGCCCATCCTTCGCAGCAGGTGGCGGACATGATCATTCGGCACTCGCAGGACATCGGCCTGGCGCGCCGCACGATCGACGACGCCGAGATCGTCGATCGCCTGGTGTACGCGCTGGTCAACGAGGGCGCGAAGATCCTGGAAGAGGGCGTCGCCCTGCGCGCGTCCGACATCGACATGGTCTACCTGAGCGGCTACGGCTTCCCGCTGCACCGCGGCGGCCCGATGTTCTACGCCGACTCGGTCGGCCTGCCGAAGGTGCTGGAAACCATCCGCGGGTATGCCCGCGGCCGCCATGGCGAAGCCTGGACCCCGGCGCCGCTGCTCGAGCGCCTGGCGGCCGAGGGCAAAGGATTCAACGGCTGATCGCCCCGTCGAGCAGCCAGCCCGACCTGGCCGGCCGCGCTTCTAGGCGCTAAAAAAATGCCGCTGTTCCCAGCGGCATTTTTCATTGGGGCGAACGATGCTCAATCGTGTGCGTAGATGTTGTTGTCCTTGGTCTCACGAACGAACAGGGCGCCGATGACCGCCGTGACCAGGGCGATGATGATCGGATACCAGAGGCCGTAGTAGATGTCGCCCTTGAAGGCCACCAGGGCGAAGCTGATCGTCGGCAGCATGCCGCCGAACCAGCCGTTGCCGATATGGTAGGGCAGCGACATCGAGGTGTAGCGGATGCGGGTCGGGAACATCTCGACCAGCATGGCGGCGATCGGTCCGTACACCATGGTCACGTAGAGCACCAGGATGAACAGCAGGAGCACCAGCATCGGCTTGTTGATGGCTGTCGGGTCGGCCTTCTCCGGATAGCCGGCGGCCTTCAGCGAGCCGACCACGTCCTTCTTCAGTGCTTCCTCGCGCGCCTTGGAATCGGCATCGAAATTCAATCCGTCCGCGGTCATGGCGGCGTTGAAGGACTGGAAGCTCTGGTCACCGACCTTGACCGTGGCGAGGGTGCCGGCGGGCGCCTCCTGGACGGTATAGCTGACCGAGGCGCCGGTCAGCATGCGCGTCGCGATGTCGCACGAGGACGGGAATTTCCTGGTGCCGGTCGGGTCCACCTGGAAGTGGCAGGTGGCCGGGTCGGCCACCACGACGACCGGCGCGGTCTGGATGGCGCGCTCGAGGGCCGGGTTGCCGTAGTGGGTGATGGCCTTGAAGATCGGGAAGTAGGTCGCCGCCGCAATGATGCAGCCGCCCAGGATGATCCACTTGCGGCCGATCCGGTCGGACAGCGCACCGAAGAACAGGAAGAACGGGGTCGCCAGCGCCAGCGCGATGGCAATCAGGATGTTGGCGGTGGCGCCGTCGATCTTGAGGGTCTGGGTCAGGAAGAACAGGGCATAGAACTGGCCGGTGTACCACACCACGGCCTGGCCCATGGTCAGGCCGATCAGCGCCAGCAACACGATCTTGGCGTTCTGCGGTTTCAGGAAGGATTCGGTGAGCGGCGCCTTTGAGGTCTTGCCCTCGGCCTTCATCTTGGCAAAAGCGGGCGACTCGCTCATCGACATCCGGATCCAGACCGAGATGCCCAGCAGGACCACCGAGATCAGGAAGGGAATGCGCCAGCCCCAGGCCTGGAATTCTTCTTCGCCGACGGCGGTGCGGGTGCCCAGGATCACCAGCAGCGACAGGAACAGGCCGAGCGTGGCGGTGGTCTGGATGTAGGCCGTGAAGTAGCCGCGCTTGCCGTGCGGCGCGTGCTCGGCCACGTAGGTCGCGGCGCCGCCGTACTCGCCGCCCAGCGCCAGGCCCTGCAGGATGCGCAGTGTCACCAGGATGATGGGCGCCGCGATGCCGATGGTCGCGTGACCCGGCAGCAGGCCGACCAGGAAGGTCGAGGCGCCCATGATCAGGATGGTCACCAGGAAGGTGTACTTGCGGCCGATCATGTCGCCCAGGCGGCCGAATACCAGCGCGCCGAAGGGGCGCACGATGAAGCCGGCGGCGAAGGCCAGCAGGGCGAAGATGAAGGTGGTGGTGGGGTCGCCGATGAAGAACTGCTTGGCGATGATGGCGGCCAGCGAGCCGTACAGGTAGAAGTCGTACCACTCGAATACCGTGCCGAGGGAAGAAGCGAAGATGACTTTCCGTTCTTCCTTGGTGATGCCGGCGGAGGAAGGTGCAGCGCTCCCTCCGGCGGTCATGCCGGGTGTGATTGCCATGTGGGTCTCCGTATAGTTTTGGTGTGTCCGGAAATGCTGATTGTTTGTCAGCTGTCGCGGAGTGTGTTCCGCTTTCCTTACACGATAATTACTCGGAACTTACACCGAGCTGACAGATGAGCGTCCCAAGGCCGCACCGGCACGCGGCCGCTCGTGCGCCGGGTGGGTTGTCACTCTGGCGGCGCGCCTGCTGCGCTGCGCAAGCGCTTTCATGGGGGCTTGTCAGATTATTTACGAACGACCGTACTTATCGTGCTATGCTCGCTCGGGCCCCCGCCGGGGACAGGATCGACGTCGTCTATTTGGCAAGGAAAGGGAAGCGCAATGATCAAGCATATCGTGATGTGGAAGCTCAAGGAGGAAGCCGAGGGCGCGGACAAGTCGACCAACGCGCGCGAGATGAAGCGCCGGCTGGACGCGTGCGCGCGGATCGTGCCGGGCCAGTTGTGCTTCGAAGTCATGCTGGCCCAGCCGGGGCTGGAAGCGACCTACGACGTGGTGCTGTACGCCGAATTCGCGGACCGGGCGGCGCTGCAGGCGTATATCGACCATCCGACCCACCAGGCGGTGGTGCCCTTCATCGGCGCGGTGCGCGAAGGGCGCCAGTGCATGGATTACGAGATCTGAAAAGCTTCACCCAATACGGAGACACAGCATGCGCACTACCCAGGAACTCTTTTCTCTCAAGGACAGGACCGCCATCGTCACCGGCGGCTCGCGCGGCCTCGGCCTGCAGATGGCCGAAGCGCTCGGCGAGCAGGGCGCCCGCGTCCTCGTCACCTCGCGCAAGCAGGAAGAACTCGACGAGGCCGTGGCCCACCTGC